>JAFGJG010000048.1 GCA_016929195.1 Thermoleophilaceae bacterium | reverse complement strand
GATTGGCTCCGCGGGCCCGATCCCGCGCTAAACCTCGTAGCGGAACGGAAGCTCGTCCGCGATCTCGCTCAGACGCGGCGCGGTGGCATCGCGTTCGGACGGGATCAGCTCCACGTCGGGCCAGCGGATGCCGATCTCCGGGTCGTCGTACTTGATCCCCCGCTCGATCGACTCGTCGTAGTAGGCGGAGCACTTGTACATCACGTCCGCCATCTCGCTCGTGACGCAGAACCCGTGGGCGAAGCCGATCGGGCAGTAGAGCTGGTGCAGGCTCTCGTCGTTCAGCTCGAAGGCCTCCCACTCGCCGAAGGTGGGCGACCCCCGGCGGAGGTCCACGACCACGTCGACGATGGCTCCCCGGCTGCAGCGGACGAGCTTCGACATCCCGTCCCCGACCTGGAAGTGCATGCCGCGCACGATCCCGCGCTTCGAGCGCGAATGGTTGTCCTGGACGAACTCGTCCGGGATCCCCAGCTCCGTGTACACGTTGCGGCGGTAGGTCTCGTGGAAGAAGCCGCGGTGGTCGCCGTGGACCACCGGCTCCACGAGGATCGGACCGTCGAGGCGTGTCTCGAGCCGCTTCACGAGACGACCTCCTCGCGGGCCGACGCGCCGTTCGATCGGAGCGCCGTCGAGTTGCCGTGCCAGACGGCGCGGCGCCCGAGGGCCGCGCGCAGGCCCCTGGTCGGGGCGAGATCGACCGGCGCGCGCAGGTCCGCGCCGGCGCGGCGGTAGCGCCGCCACTGGCGCAGGCCCTTGAGGCGGCCGCGGAGCGGGGCGAGGGTTCGGTCTGTGGCGGCGGCGAAGGTCACGTAGGCGATGTCATATCCAATCATCGCCGGTCCGTGACGCAGCAGGTGCCTCGCCTCGGCGTTCTTGGCCAGCGTCCGGACCCGGTTGAGGCCCACCTGGAAGTACTTGGTGCTCGAGCCGTGGGGCATCGTCGCCCCGTGGTGGTGCGTCACCACGGCGCCCGGCACGTACATGCAGCGCCAGCCGCGCATCCTCGCGCGCCAGGCCACGTCGGCGTCCTCGAGCACGAAGAAGTAGCTCTCGTCGAACCCGCCGATGTCGTCGAGCATCTCGCGTCGATAGAGCGCGGCGCCGCCGGATGCGCCGAAGACCTCCGTCGGCTCCGGCTCGCTGGCCGACAGGGGCTCGCCGAGCAGCCGGTCGAAGGCGATGCCGAGGCAGTCGATCCCGATGCCGGCCGAGTTGATCGTGTCGGGCCGGTTCGCGAAGCGCATCTGCGCCGCCACCGACCCGATTCGCGCGTCCGAGCGGCCGGCCTCGAGCATCAGCCGGGCCGCCTCGGGGTCCATCTCGACGTCGTTGTTCACGAACAGCACCCACTCGCCGGTCGACGCCGCTATCCCCTTGCTGACGGCGGCGAACCCGAGGTTCCTGTCCATCACGAGCAGTTGCGCGTCCGGGGCCACACGGCGCACGACGTCGCAGGACTCGTCGCCGGACGCGTTGTCGATGACCACCAGCTCGGTCGGCTCGGCCACGCGCCCGAGCGCCTCCCCGAGCGAGGCGAGGCAGGTGCCGAGTATGTCGGGCCGCCGATAGTTGACGACGACGGCGGAGATCGCCGGTGGGGGCATCAGAGAGTCTTTTCGAGGGCTGGGTTCGTACGGCGGGCGGGGCGGGCGCCTGTGCCATTATGGCCACATCGGGTTTTCGCGGCGAAGCACACTCTCACGTGGGTGCGGAGCCGCCCTGCTATCCGTGCTCCTGGCGCTCGCGGCGGGCTGCGGGGAGCTCTCGAAGCCAGCCGGCCCGCCCCACGGCAGCCAGATCTCGGAGGCCGACGTCACGGCGCTTCCGGCCGGGTCGCCGGAGCAGGCGGTCGTCGAGTGGCTGCGCCTGATGCAGCAGAACGAGCTCGCCGAGGCGCGGCGCTACCTCCCGCCCGGCACCATCGGGAGGCTGGAGGAGCTCAAGTTCATCCGTCAGGTGGCCGTCAACCAGTGGCGCCTCATGGGCATGCCGAAGATCATCGACGTGACGAGGCGCGGCCGGACGGCGACCGTCTACGTCATGACGCTCACCGAGCGCGAGGCCCCGAACGGCCGCCGCGACGTCGTGCGGAGGCCGCGCGCGTTCCACCTGGTCCGCGGCCCGAACGGATGGCGGCTCGCGGACGACCTCTTCCTGGCCACGCTCTCGGACGTGCGGATCGACCCCGCGCTGAAGGGCATGCCCCAGTGAGACGGGCGCTCTGTCTCCTCGCGGCGGCCGCGGCCGTCGCCACCGGCTGCGGCGACGACGGCGTGGACGTGCGTTACCTGAACCACCCGGGCGTCATCCGGCAGGCCGACGTGGAGCGAGTGCCCGCGGGCACTCCGGAGCGCACCGTGATGGAGTGGGCCCGAGCGGCCGTCTTCAGCGACGCCGCGGCCGCCGTGCGCCTCTACGACCCGGCGCTCCGCGCGAAGCCGAAGGCGCTCGCCAGGCGCGCCGAGGAGCTCCAGTGGCTGATCACGACCTTCAGGGGCGTCCGCTTCGTCACCACCGAGCGCCAGGCGCCGGGGCGGGTGCGGGTGGTGGCGCGCGTCCTCTTCCGCACGAAGGACGGCAAGGCCGGCAGGCTGCCGCTCGCCTTCCCCGTCAGGCGTGTCGACGGCGAGTGGAAGATCGCCAAGCTGCTGCCGGCCCTGGTGGACCTGGACGACCCGGTCCTCGACCGGGGCTAGAAGACGCGCCGGCGGGCGCCGGTGCTGCGCACGGCCGCGACCAGGAACTTGGCCATGATCGCGACGTAGATCAGAGCGTCGAACGCCGGGCGCTTCCCGGCGTAGAACTTCCGGTAGAAGCGGCCCATGCTGCGGTGGAAGGCGAGGTTGTGCTTGAGGCCGCGATGCCTGCCCCGCTTCTTCGCCTCCACCGTGGTGCCGCCCTTCACGTGAATGCACGTGACCGAGCCGTCGTACCAGACCTTCCAGCCCGCGAGCTTGAAGCGGTAGCACCAGTCCAGGTCGTCCATGTAGAGCCAGTAGCCCTCGTCGAGCAGGCCGACGTCGCGCAGCGCTGTGTCGCGCACGAGCATGAAGGCGCCGTTGACGGCGTCCACCTCGCCGCTGTCTAGCTCGTCGAGCTCCGGCGCGCGGTACTGGGCGAGCCGCCCTTCCGAGCTGGCCCGGCGGCCGAGGCCCGTGAAGTGCCCGAGCGCGCCGAGCGGCGTGGGGAACGAGCGCTTTGCGGCGTGGTCGAAGGTCCCGTCGTGCTGGACCAGGCGGCAGCTCGACATCCCGATCTCGGGCCGCTGCTCCATCAGCTGGATCATGAAGTCGAGGGCGCCCTGGGTGACCTCGGTGTCCGGGTTGAGCAGCAGCACGTAGCGCGCCTTCGCCCTGCGCAGGACGACGTTGTTGGCGATGCAGAACCCCGAGTTCCAGGGCAGCGTCTGGAGCTGGACCTCGTCGAACTCGTCGCGGATCATCTCGGCCGTCCCGTCGGAGCTGGCGTTGTCGATCACGTGCGTGACCATCGGCCCCGCCGCGAGCGGGAACCGGCGCAGCGACTCCAGGCACGCGCGCACGTGGTCGCGGGCGCCGTCGGAGACGACGATCACGATCTCGAGCAACGGCGGCGCCTCTTCGGGCGCAGCGTGCGGCGACGACTGTGGATATGCAGAGGTGGGCTCGGCTGCCATTCTTCTCGGGCTGACGACTGGCCAGGTCGCCGCATCAAGCTACACGCAAGAGCGGAAATCCGCGACGCCAGGAGGCGACGCCTCCCGGCCGTAGCTGCGCTAGCGTAGGCGCGGTGACAAGCGACGCCAACTCTCCAGGCCTCCAGGGCCGCAGCAACGGACTCAGCATGGACGGCCCCCGGGAGGGCACGGTTCTCGTCACGGGAGGCGCCGGCTACATCGGCGCGATCCTCACCGAGCGCCTGCTCGATCGCGGTTACAACGTGCGCGTCCTGGACCGCCTCTACTGGGGCGAGGGGCCGCTCGAGCGGATCCGCGACCGGATCGAGCTCGTGGTCGCCGACGTGCGGGACATCCCGCGCGAGGCGCTCGAGGGCGTCGACGGCGTGATCCACCTCGCCGGCCTCTCGAACGACCCGACCGCCGAGTACGACCCCGAGGCCAACTGGCAGATGAACGCCGTGGCCACCGAGGCGCTCGGGCGCGCCTGCGTCGAGCATGGCATCGAGCGGGTCGTGTTCTCGTCCTCCTGCTCCCTGTACGACGGCCTCCCGCCCGGAATGCACGACGAGACGGCTCCGGTCCAGCCGCGCGGTGCGTACTCGACCTCTAAGCACTACGGGGAGAAGGCGCTGCTCGAGCTCCAGGACCAGGGCCTCTGCCCGGTGATCCTCAGGAACGGCACCGTCTACGGCTATAGCCCGCGGATGCGCTTCGACCTCGTGGTCAACACGTTCGTCAAGGACTCGCTCGTCCAGGGCCGGCTCCTGCTTCACGGCGGCGGCTGGATGTGGCGCCCGCTCGTGGACGTCCGCGACGTGTCCGACGCGATGGTCGCCGCCTACGAGGCGCCCGACCACCTCGTCAAGGGCGAGATCTTCAACGTCCTCCACTCGAACTACCAGATCCGCGAGCTGGCGATGCTCGTCGCCGGGTCCGCGCAGCTCGTGGGCGTGACCGTCAGCCTCGAGGAGGCGCCGGCGCCGAAGCTCACGCGCGACTACGAGTGCTCGAACGCGAAGCTGTCGGCGCGGCTCGGCTTCATCCCGCGCCGCTCGGTGGTCGAGGCCGTCTCCGACCTCCTCTCCGAGATCGACATCAAGGACCGGGCGCAGCTCACGGATCCGCGCTACTACAACATCCGCTGGCTCCAGCTCCTGCACGAGGTGCAGCCGCGCATCGAGGAGTTCGGCTCGGTCTTGTGACGTTCGGCCGCGTGCTGATCACTGGCGGCGGCGGCCAGCTCGCGTCTGATCTGGAAGCGCTGCTGGCGGAGCGCGCCGAGGTGTCGGCGCGCGATCGCGAGGCGCTCGACATCACGGACGACGCGGCGGTGGCGGCGGCGTTCGAGGAGTCGCGGCCGGACGTCGTCTTCAACTGCGCGGCCTTCCACAACGTCGAGGTGTGCGAGCGCGAGGAGGACCGCTCCTTCGAGGTGAACGCCCGCGCCGTCAAGCGGATCGGGGAGCGCTGCGCCGAGTCCGGCGCGAAGCTCGTCCACCTGAGCACCAACTACGTCTTCGACGGCGCCGCCGCGGAGCCCTACCCGGAGTCCGCGCCGCCGTCGCCGCGCAGCATCTACGCGCTGTCGAAGCTGGCGGGGGAGTACGCCGCGCTGGCGTATGCGCCGGGCGCCGTGGTTGCCCGCGGGGCGGGGCTCTACGGCCTGCACGGCAGCGCGTCCAAGGGCGGGAACTTCGTCACGCGCATGGTCGCCCGCGCGCGCGAGCAGGGCGAGCTGAAGATGGTCGCCGACCAGCGGCTCAGCCCGACCTTCACCGCCGATCTCGCCGAGGCGCTGGTCGAGGCGGTCGAGAAGGACGCCGCCGGCGTCTTCCACGTGACGGCCTCGGGCGAGTGCTCCTGGTACGAGTTCACCCGGGCGATCATGGAGCTGGCCGGCCTCGACGTCCCGGTCGAGCCGGTGGACACGACGCGGCCCCCCGGAGGCGCCGACCGGCCCCTGAACGGCGTGCTGGCACGCCCCGCCGCCGACGCCGCCGGGCTGACCCCGCTGCGCCCGTGGCGTGACGCGCTCGAGGAGTACATGAGCCGGGCCGGGCTCCTGGCCGAAGCCTCGTGAGCCGGCTCGACCCGTTCGAGCGCGGCCTCGTCGCCGCGGCGACGGCGGCCATCCTCGTGTCCGGGATCGCGGTCGCGGCCACCGGCGCACCCGTGGCCTGGCTGCTGCTCGCGGTCACCGGCTTCGTGGCGCTCCCCCTGTTCGTCAGGGCGATCGCGCAGCGGCGCTTCTTCGAGCCGCTCACGATCGTCGCCGGCGTCAGCCTGCTGTCGTTCAGCATCCGCCCGCTCCAGCTGTTCCTCGGCGCCGAGGACCTCCAGAGCTGGTATCCGGCGAGGAACCTCGACCAGGCCGCGCTGACTCTCGACCGCGGCGAGACCGCGCAGTTCGTCACGACGAAGCTGAACGAGGCGCTCGAGCCCGCCCTCACGCGGACGATGGCGGCGGTGACGCTCTTCCTCGTCTGCTTCGTGATCGGGTACTTCCTGCCTGTCGGCCGTCGCCTGCGCGGGCGGATCGCCGACGCCGGGGCGCGCGTCCCGCGCCCGAACTTCCGGACCGTGGTGCTCGCCTGCCTCGCGATCGGCCTGGTCGGCCAGGTGCTCACCCTGGCCCTCGCGGGCGGTCCCGCCGAGGCCTTCCGGGGCCAGCTCGACTCGAAGGTCGTGGACGCCGGGTCGCCGGTCGTCAACCACTTCCTGCTCGGCTTCGGCACGATCGGGGTCCTCTGCTGGGCCATCTGGTTCAAGCCGCAGAACCGGCTCGAGTGGACGACCTTCGCAGTCGCGTCCCTCGAGCTCGTCGTCTTCTGGTCGCTCGCCGGCTCGCGCACGCGCGTGCTGCTCCTGATCTTCATGGTCGCGCTCACCACCCACTACCTCTGGCGCGCCTGGTCGCGCAGGGCCGTGGTGCTCGCGATGGTCGGGTGCGTCCTCCTCGGCGCAGGTCTGCTCGGCATCCGCCAGGCCACCTACGACGAGTCGATCGGCGGCGCGATCCTCGCCGCCCCCGAGTACATCGTGGACCCTTCCGGGATCCTCAACGACGTGACGGAGTTCGACATCCTGTTCACCGCCACCAGCACGATCCCGTCGGAGCGTGACTACGCGTACGGAGGCGGGCTCGTGGACGCCTTCAAGTCCTACGTCCCCGGCCCGCTGATCGCGAACAAGCCGCAGTCGACCGATCAGGAGTTCCGCGAGTTCATCTGGCAGGACACGCAGAAGGGCGGCCGGCCGTACACGATCATCGGCGACTTCTACAACGACTTCGGCTTCCCGGGGATCGCGGTCGGCGCCGTCCTCTTCGGCCTGATCGGGCGGCTGATGCTCGCCCTGCTGAAGGGGCCGGAGGCCGGGCGCGGGTACCGGGTCGGCCTCTACGCCGTATGCGCCTCGATCTTCTACATGGCGCTCGCGACCGCCTACACGCTGCCGATCGGGTACTTCATCGAGTTCGCGATGCCGTTCCTGATCGCGGTCCACCTCTTCGGCCCGCTCGGCAATCGGCTCGGCGGCGCGTTCGCCACCGCCGAGGCGCAGACCACGCCCGGCGCGGCCGCCTAGATCCCCTGGCCGCGCCGCCGCCGGCGCGCGGATCGATTGGCTGACACGTTGTACTCAGTCAAGCTTGCGCGATCAAGAGATACGTAAGTAATCTGCCGCGCGGTGCAGGGGGCGCTCGCGGAGAAGGTCTCAGATGCTGGGTTCGGGGCGGACGCCCCGAACGTCGCTCCTCCACCGGGCAACCCGAAGTTCGAACTGTTCGATGCCATGCGCGCGGTGGCCGCGTTGTGCGTCTTCGGCGCGCACCTGCTGATCCACACGAGCACGCCGGAGCAGCATCCGTTCTTCGAGTGGGCTCCGCAACTCGCCGCGCAGGGGGTGGCGATCTTCTTCCTGATCTCCGGCTTCCTGCTCTACCGCCCGTTCCTGGTGGCCAGGCAGAACGGGCGGCAGCTGACGTTCAGTGGGTACGCAACGAGGCGCGTGCTGCGGATCGTGCCGGCGTACTGGCTCGCCCTGTTCGTGGTGGTGGTCGTGTTGCAGCACAATGACGTCGGTCACGACTGGTGGATCCACGCGGCATTCGGCCAGGTGTACTTCGACGCAACGAGGGCAGGGGGCATCGGCGTCGCGTGGTCGCTCTGCGTCGAGGTCACCTTCTACATCGTGCTGCCGTTGATCGCCTGGGCAGGTTTCTGGCTCGGGCGCGGGCGTCTCAGAGGCGACATCGCGCTCTTGGCCGCGCTGACAATGGCGTCGCTGGCCTTCCGGATACTTGTTGCGCCTCCCGCCGGCCAGGGGAACAGCTGGCTGGCCCACACGCTGCCCGGCAGCTTCCTCTGGTTCGCGCTCGGAATGGCCCTCGCGATCGGCAGCGTCGCGCTTTCAAGCCAACAGGCCTCAGTTCGATTCGTGTCGCAACACCCGAACCTGATGTGGGTCTCGGCGTTGGCTTCCTTCACAACGATGTATCTCTTCATCTCGGGCCCGGGAGGGGCCACGGGCGGCAGGACCCTCGAACACGTTGCATACGGCGTCACAGCCCTGTTCCTGCTTCTCCCCGCGGTCTTTGGCGAGCACGCAGGCGGCGCGCTCCGACGCGTTCTGGGAACACGGGCACTCGCCTGGATCGGCGTCGTGTCCTACGGCTTCTACCTCTACCACGCGGACGTCTTCAACTACATCGACGCCCGGCCAGAGTTCGAGTGGCTGCCTAAGTCAGTCCCACTGCTGGGTGCCTACACGTTCGTCGCGACGCTCGCCCTCGCCGCGGCGAGCTATTACCTCGTCGAGCGCCCGATCCTGCGGCTGAAGCACCGGACCTTTCCCTACCGCCGGCCGGGCAAGGGCTCACGTCGCAGGAACGCGTCGCCGCAAGACGTGCGGGAGCCGCAGAGCGCCCAGTGATCCAATCGAGTCAGTCGTGCGGCCCGGCTGCTCCGTCTATCCACGGTCTACCGCTCGGCTGGCCTCGGTCGCCTAGATCCCCTGGCCGCGCCGCCGCCGGCGCGCGTGCTTCAGGCCGGTGGGGAGGGAGTACGAGATGGCCGAGCGCGCCACCGACGGGATTCCGCGCAGGCTGCGGCGGCGGCGCATCGCGCGCAGCCGCATCCGGATCGAGTCGCCCACGCAGACGCGCTCCCGGACGGTCGACAGGTTCTCGCCGTCGAGCGTGCGGATCGCGACCGGGTCGTCGAGGGCGATCACGACGTGACCGTCGGATACGCGCAGCCAGAGGTCGTATTCCGGGGCGCACCCGTAGCGCGTGTCGTAGCCGCCGAGGCGGGACACGACCTCGCGCCGGTACATCGAGGACGGGTTCGAGATCGGGTTGAAACGCATCAGCGTGTGGTAGGCGTCGCCCGGCTCGAAGGGCGCGCGCGAGGTGAGCTCCCGGCCCTCGGCGTCCACCTCCGGCATCCGCGAGCCGACCACGGCCACGTCCGGCCGCGAGTCGAGCACCCCGAGCTGGCGCTCGAGCCGGTCGGGCAGCGACCAGTCGTCGGCGTCCTGCACGGCCACGACCGGCGCCCGCGCCTCGGCGAGACCGGCGTTGAGCGTGGCGGGCAGCCCCGCGTGCTCGCGGCGCACGTACCGCACGCGCGGATCCGCCACCTCGCCCACGACGGCCGCCGTCCCGTCCTCCGACCCGTCGTCGACCACGATCAGCTCGAAGTCCGGCATCGTCTGGGCGAGGATCGAGTCGATGGCGCGGCGCACGACGGCCTCCGCGTTGTACGCGGGCAGGATCACGCTGACGCGCGGTGTGGCGTCGCTCATTCGGCGGCCAACGCGGTCGGCTGCCCGGCGGGGGCGGGCGCGGCCGGGTGCGCGGGCCGCGAGCGGAGCTGGCGGTCGAGCGCGACGTACGAGAGCAGCGCCGTCGCGTACAGCGAGCCCACGTAGGCCCAGGCGGCGCCCTCGTCGGCGGCGGCCGGGATCAGCACCGCCGAGAGGACGGCGCAGCTGAGCAGGCTCGCGAGGCCCACGCCGAGCAGCCGCGCCTCGCCGTCGAACGCCACCACCGCGTACCAGCAGATCCCGAGGCCCGTGTAGGCGGGCAGCCCGGCGACGATGATCCGGAAGAGGTCGTCCCCGCCGGCGAAGTCGCCGCCGAAGACGAGCCGCATGATCGGCTCGGCCAGGGGCACCGCGACGACCGCGAGCAGCGCGCTGGCGCCGACGACGGCGATCAGCACGCGGCGGAGCAGCCGCCGTGCACGGTCCGGCTCGCTCTGGGCCAGGTACGCGATGCCCGGCAGCAGCGCGAACCCGCCCGTGATCGCCAGGACGTACGCGCCGTCCCCGAAGCGCTGCGCGGCCGAGAAGAGGGCCACCTCGGTCGCGCTGCCCACGTTGCCGAGCACCGCCAGCGGTATCCGCATGGCGAGCGCCAGCGCGATGCCCGCGATCGCCAGCCGGATGCCGATGCTGAGCAGGCGCCGCCAGTCGGAGCGCGGCCGGCCGCCGTCGGGGTGGAGGACGTCCTTGCGGATGGCCCAGAAGCCGATGGCCGCGATCAGCAGCTCCTTGACGCAGAACACGCCCATCACCGCGGTCACGCCGTAGCCCGCGACGGTCACGGCGATCCCGCCTCCGATGAAGAGGACGGCGCCGGCCATCTGGAGGGCCGCCTCGAGCTCGAAGCGCCCGTCGCCGCGCAGCAGCTGGCAGATCAGGTCGAGGAAGCGGTTGAAGATGACGAACAATGCCGTCAGCAGGACGGGCGCCCAGGTGCTGCCGGGCCCGGAGTCGACGGCGCCGAAGATGGGGAGCAGGACAGCCGCCACCAGCGAGGTGACGAGCACGATCGGGAGCGAGGACCAGAACAGCTCGCCGACCGAGCCGCGGCCAGCGGAGGCGTCGCGGCCGGCGACGAGCGGCACGCCGGTGTCGCTCATGATCGTGAAGGCCGCCGCCAGGACGATCAGGTACGAGTAGGACGCGAACTCCTCGACCGTCAGCAGCCGGGCGGCGATGACGAGGAAGAAGATCTGCGCGAACTTCGAGAGCCCGCGCGAGACCAGGGTGATCGAAGACCGGGCCAGGAGCTGCCGGTCGCTGCGTGCCGCCCGGGCGAGCCGGTGCGGCCCCTGAGGGCCGCCGTCGGTCGTGGCGCTTTCGGGCACTCGCCGAGGCTACAACGGGCAGGCGAGGAACTCGCTGGTCCGGACCCGGCGGGTCAACTGTGAAAGCCTTGTAAATTCAGCCGATGGCGATGGCCGCAGCCCGCCCCTCGCGCCTCGGCGCATTTCGCGAGGGCCTGAGCAGGGGAGTCGGGGAGAAGGAGCCACGCCTGTCGAAGCGGGGCTACGCCACGAACTGGCTGCATCTCGCGGGCCTCTGGGCCCTCGGCTTCGCACAGCCGCTGTTCACGATCCTCGCCGACTCGGGTGACTACCTGGTCGCCCGGGGCAACGCGTGGCCCGACACCCCCTTGGTCGCCTTCGCGATCGTGGTCGTGCCGCCCACGCTCCTGGTCGGACTGGAGGCGTTGCTCCACCGCCGACCGACCCTCCAGCGCTGGCTTCACGCCTCCTTCGTGGCACTGCTTGCGGCCGCGCTGGTCGTCCAGATCCTCAAGGAGAACTTCGATCCCGCTCGTAGGGCGCTCACCCTGGCGGCGCTCGTCATCGGCGGTTGCATCGGGTTCCTGTACCTCCGGACCCGATTCGTCCCGGCGATGCTCGGAGTGCTGTCGCTCGCGGCGCCGGCGGTCCTGGTGTGGTTTCTCGCCTTCACGCCCGTCGCTTCCTTCGCTTGGCCGCAGAGCGAGGACGACCCGCCCGCGGGAGCGACGAAGCCGGTGCCGGTCGTGATGGTCGTGCTCGACGAGTTCTCGACCGCTTCGATGATGGACGGACAGCAGATCGAGGCCGGCCGCTTCCCGAATCTGGCCCGCCTGTCGCGCGAGGCCACATGGTTCAGGAACGCCACCACCGTCGCCGATGGAACCATCCACGCCGTTCCGGCGATCCTCACGGGGCACCTCAACCCGGACCCCGAGGCCCTGCCCTGGACGGGCGACTACCCGCCGTCCATCTTCGAGCGCCTCGAAGGGTGGGACGTCAACGCGAACGAGCCCGCCACCGACTTCTGCCACGGGTGCCCGGGCGTGAAGGACTCGTGGCCCGAGCGCTCACGCCAGCTGGTCAGGGACCTGGCACGGATCCAGCGCCGCCGGCTGGAGCCCGGAAAGGCGCCGACCGAAGTCGTGACGCCGCCGGAGACCATCACCGAGCGCAAGGAGACGGTCCGCGACTGGATCGCGAACGTCCGCGGCGGCCGGACGTTCAACATGCTCCACATCGAGCTGCCGCACTTCCCGTGGCTCTACGGGCCGCGGGGCGAGCTGCACAAGGAGCGCGGGGGGACCGTGCCCGGCCTGGAGCTCGAGAAGTGGACGACCGATCCTCGCCTCGTGGCGGACGGCTACCGGTTGTACCTCGACCAGGCGCAGTTCACGGACCTGCTGCTCGGGGAGCTTGTCGCCTCGCTGAAGCGGCGCGGGCTCTGGGACCGGTCCCTGTTCATCCTCAGCGCGGACCATGGCGTGGCCTTCACACCTGGAGAGTCCCGTCGCAACATCGTCGCCGGGACCGCCGGCCAGATCGCGGGAGTGCCGATGTTCCTCAAGGCTCCCGGCCAGTCCAGCGGTGGTCCGAGCGACGCCGCCGTTCAGACGATCGACCTCGCACCCACGGTCGGCGACTACCTCGGCGCGGACTGGGACCTCGAGGGGCACTCCCTGCGCGCCCCTGTCGACCGCAAGACGGTTCGCGTCTGGGCCGGGTTCGGCCCGGAGGTAACCATGCCGAAGTCGTGGTACGTGCGGCTGCTTGACCAGGCGGCGGCGGACCTCGACAAGCTGGAGACGGTCGAGTAGGCACGCAGTATTCGCTAAGCGCCCGGGTATCCATCCACTGATGAGGGGATCCTGACCGGGACCGCACAATCCACCGGAGGCGCCTTTCCTCGTCGTGCGCTGCCGCCATGGCGCGACCTCGCCGAGTCGTGGATGCATGTCGCCGTCCTCTGGACCTTCGCCATCGCGTTCCCGCTGTTCCAGCTGTTCGACAACAGCCCCGACTACCTGGTGGCACAGGACAACGGCTGGCCCGATCTGCCACTGGTCGCGGCCGCGCTCGTGCTCGTGCCGCCGACCGCGGTGACGGTGGCCGAGGCGTGCCTTGGGAGGTGGCCGCCCGCCGGCCGCGTGCTCCGGCAGGTCGTCCTCGGGGGCTTGTTCGCCGCTCTGGTGCTCCAGGTGCTCAAGGGTGAGTTCGATCCCGGTCGGCGCTCGCTCGTCCTGATCGCGATCCTCGCCGGCGTCTTCTTCGGCTTCCTCTATGCCCGCGGACGGTTCGTCCCGACGCTCCTGTCCGTCCTGGCTCCGCTGCCTCTGGTGGCGCTCGTGTGGTTCCTCGGCTTCTCGAGGGTGTCCGAGATCGCATTCGGGGCCGACGACGGCCAGGAGGTGGGGCGGACGCAGGTGAGCGTGCCCGTCGTGCTCGTGATTTTCGACGAGCTCTCCGCCGCGTCTCTGGGCGAAGGCGGCGAGATCGACAACCGCCTTGGCGCCTTCCGTCGCATTGCCCGTACGTCGACGTGGTTTCCGAATGCCACGACCGTGGCCGACAACACGACGCGGGCGGTGCCGGCCATCCTGACCGGGCGGATGCCGGCAAAGGACGCGCTGCCGATCGCATCGGAACTTCCGCCGTCGATATTCGACCGAGTCAGCGGTCCATTCAACGTCGAGGAGCCGATCACCGACCTGTGCGGCCGAGGGTGCGACGACGGGGCATGGACGACCCACGCTCGTGAGTTGATCTCGAGCATGGTCGATCTGACCAAGCGGAGACTCCGCAGAGGCGACCTGCCTGACCGGGTCGGCCTGCCGCAGGACGCCCTGGATACGAGAGCCGAGGACTTCGAGTCATGGTCGGCCGGCATTGTGGATGGGCTCAACGTGCTGCACATCGAGTTGCCGCACAACCCGTACCAATACGCCGGCCACGGCCGGTACTCGGAGAGCCTTGTGACCCCCGGGCTGACCGGGGAGACGTGGACGACCGACTCGGCCGTGGTCGAGCAAGGGGAGTCGCGCTATCTCGCGCAGCTCGATTTCACGGACCGCCTGCTGGGTCAGCTGATCGACCGGCTCGAGCGAAGAGGCATCTGGGACCGGGCTCTCGTGATCGTGACCGCCGATCACGGTGTCGCGTTCGTTCCCGGGAAGTCGCGGCGGAACGTGGCCGTCGAGACCTTCGGTGAGATCGCGGGAGTCCCTCTCTTCGTCAAGGCGCCGGGGCAGACACGGCCGGAGCTCTCGCGAGCGGCGGTGAGGACGACCGACGTCCTGCCGACCGTCGGCGACCACCTCGGCGCGAATTGGAGGCTTCCCGGGCAGAGCCTTCGCACGCCTCGCTCCCGGAGGGAGACCGTGGTCTCGGCTCAGTTCGGTCCGCCGGTGAGGATGCCCCCGGCTTTCTACGAGAGGTTGCGGCGGAAGGCCGCCGAGCGGCTCGCTCAGGCTGAGCCCTTCTCTCGCCTTGAGGGCGGCGCCGGGGAGTAGCCCTACGGCCGCTTGACGGCGGCCACCGTGAACGGCAGGACCGGGTCGCCGCCGCGCTTGTCGAACTGGGCGTTCACGACGAGCAGGCGCTTCGGGGTCAGCGCGAGCGTGCTCGGCAGCCTGAACCGCGGGCTCGTGATGTGGCGGCGCAGCTGTCCGCTGAGCCAGTTTGGCGACAGGGTGTACTGAGACACGCGCGAGGCGCTGTTCACGGCGTAGAGGGTCCGGCCCTCCCGGGCGAGGCCGTCGCCCACCGGGATCGGGTCAGCGCCCAGGTCCACGGTCCGCACGCGCTTCGTCTTCAGGTCGATCCGGCCGAGCACCCCGCTGGAGAGTCCGACGACCAGCAGGTAGCGGTCCCCGGCCGGGACCAGGCCGTTCGCGTACTGCCCGATCGGCGTGTTGAGGACGTTGACGAAGGGGTCGATGCGCCGCACCGCGGCGTGGCGCTTCCGGATCTGGCGCGCCGGCACCCGGAAGACCAGGCCGCGGCTGGAGTCCGTCGCGTAGGCGTCGCCGTTCGGCGCGACCTTCACGTCGTTCACGAGGCCGCCGGTCCCGGTGTTGAAGCGGCTCACGAGCTTCCCGTCCGGCAGCGAGTACACGAAGATCCGGTTGGTCACGCTTCCCGCGACGATCAGCCGGTCGCGCGTCGCGGCGAGTCCGTTCGCGTTCGTCCTGCCGTGCAGGCCGGGCCGGAGGAAGACCTTGGTGCGCCGCTTGCCGAAGGTGCCGCGGAAGATCGTCCCGTCCGTCGTGGAGGTGACGAAGAACTGGTCGGTGCCGGGGCGGATCGCGATTCCCTCGGGGAAGACCTGGTCGCCGGGCAGCACGTAGTCGCGCGGGAGCGCGGACGCGCTCGCGCTCAGGGCGAGCGAACCCACCAGGGCCAGGAGGAGGGCGCGGCGCACGGGCGCACCCTACTGCGTCGCGGAACGGCGCCTGCGCCCCAGGAAGATCGCCGCGGCGATCAGGAGCAGCGACGCCACGCTCAGCATCAGCCCGCCCGCCACGCTCGCCGGCCCGTAGGTGAAACGCACCAGGTGCTCGCCGGCGGGCACCGACACGGCGCGGAATGCGGTGTTCGCGGGCCGGATCTCGGCCGGGCGACCGTCGACCGTGGCCCGCCAGCCCGGGTAGTAGGTGTCGAGCAGGATCAGCTGGCCGCGCTGCTTCGCCCTGACGGTGACGAACACGTCGGTGTCGCTCTCCTCGCGCACCTCCGCGACCGTCGGCTCCGGCGGGGCCCCTCGCGGCGGGTCGGGCGCGTCCTCGACCACGGGCCGGCGCCGGACGTCCGCACCCCGCGACGCGGTCGCGAACAGGGACTCGTCGAGCGATCCGCTCGGCCGCCAGCCGTAGGCGACGAAGGCGCGCGGGAACGCGGTGGGGTTGCCGACCACGACTCCGTCGGGCCCCTGGTACTCCACCGGATAGCCGCGCTCGGCCAGCTCGGGTGAGAGCACCGCGGTCACGCCGAACACGTCGAGCAGCCGCGGCGTCCCGGGCGCGGCCGCGTCCACGATGCTCCGCTGCGGCCCCGTGTCGCCGCTCGCGCCGCCCAGCGCCGTCCACAGCCGGACGTAGCGCTCGATCACCGGATGCTCCCAGCCGCGCGCGTCGGCGAGGCCGAAGCGGCCGGCCAGGTTGGGGCCGAGGGCGTTCTCGTGCCCGGCGACCCGGCCGCCGTCCGCCGTCAGCGAGCGCATCGCGGCGATCGCGGGCGGGGGGTCCGGAACGACGTAGCGGCGATCGCGCGCCGGCTGGTAGCCGGCGGCCATCACGAGCAGGTCCACCGCGACGAGGCCGAGGGCCGAGACCGCGGCGGCGCGGGCGGCGCCGGGACGGAACGTCAGCGCGGCGATCACCGCGATGCCGGCGGCGGCGACCGCGGTCCAGCGCACGACCGACCACAGCGCGACCTGCTCGGAGCCGAGCTCCGAGCCGCCGTCGAGGACGGCGCGCAGGGTCCCGCCCAGGTCGCCGGCGCGGGACGGACTCGCGACCAGCCACACGAGCGGCGGCAGGACTGCCAGCACGGCCGCGGCCTTCAGCATCCGGCGACGCTCCTCCGCGGTGCCCGTGAGCAGCGCCTGGAGCCCGGCGGCCGCCAGCATCGCCCCCGCGAACGCGGCGAGGACGAGCACGCGGTTGAGCTCGACCTTCGAGAGCACCGGGAGCTCGCGGATCGCGTCGGTGAGCGGCCCCGCGTCCACGGCCGTCACGAGCGCGACGGCCGCCAGCCCCGCGAAGAACAGCTGCGGTCCGCTGGGCCGCCGCCGCACCAGTCCCGCCAGCGCGAGCATCAGCGGCAGCGCACCGAAGTACGCCGTCCGCTCCGGGAACGCCGAGGGGCCTTCGAGCGAGAGCTGGAAGTTGACCTCGGGGCGATGCCAGTACTCGGGAAAGACGAAGGCGAGCAGCGCCCGCGGCTCGAGCGGCACGCCGCCGCCGCGCGACGTGTCGTTGGACTGCCCGAGCGCCTCCAGGAACGGCGCCAGCATGACCGCGGCCAGGCCGATGCCGACCACGCCCGCCATCGCCGCGAGTCTCGCCCGGCGGCCGATCGAGCCCTCCCCGGGGCCGCGCAGCCGCACCGCCGTCCAGGCGACCGCCGGCAGCGTCACGATCAGCGCGCTCTGCGGGTGGCCTCCGAGCCAGGCCAGCCCGACGGCGAGGGCGAGCAGGCCGGCATCTGCGACGCCGCCGCGCCGGCAGAGCCGCTCGGCGGCGAGGAACAGCCACGGAAGGAGCGCGTACGCGTTCGCGTGCGGATGGGCCAGCCACACGATCAGGTACATGCCGAACCCGAACGAGAGGCCCGCGAGCAGCGCCGGCGCCGTGCCGTAGCCGAGCGCACGCGCGAGGGCGAAGGCCCCGAGCGCGGCGAGCGCCAGCTTCAGCACGGCGACCCAGGCCAGCGACTCCCAGTACGGGAGCACGGACGAGATCCAGTTGAGCGGGAAGAGGGGGGCGCTCTGCTGGGATGCGAGCAGCGGCCGGCCCGCCGCCTGGCTGCGGGTCCACGCGGGCAGCTCGAACGACCTCAGGGCGTCGCGGACCTCGAGCTGGTCCGGCTGAAACACCCAGAACGAGTCGGAGAGCGCATCGTTGCTCGGGGCGGCCCCGGGGCGCTCCAGGGCCGTGAAGGGCGGGCTGAACAGGATCTGGTCGCCCGCCGAGAGGATCTTCCCGCCGAGCGTCGCCGGGGCGAACAGCAGCACCGCCAGCACGACGAACAGGAGCGCCGGCCCGAGCCGGCGTGCGCTCTCCGCGCGGGTTCCCGTCCGCTGACGGACGCGCGGGGGCGCGGCTCGGGTGCTCGCCACGCGCCGATTCTCCGCTCGGCTTGTCGCAATCCCGTTACAAACGTGTGAAAGGCCGCGCCCGCCTCGGTCTATCCTCCCTGCAGATGGACGAGCGCGCTCTCACAGAGCGCCTGGTGACCTACGACACGTCCACCTTCGAGGGGATGCAGTCCGCCGCCGGCTTCGTCAAGGGCTGGCTGGAGGCGCGTGACGTCGAGGTCACAGGCGATGTGCACAACGGATATCCGGTCCTGGCCGCGACCGTCGGTCCGGCGAGCGGCCCCACCGTGGTCTTCCACGGCCACCTGGACGTCGTGCCGGGAAGCCCCGAGCTGTTCGTCCCCCGGATCGAGGGCGACCGCCTCTACGGGCGCGGCGCCTACGACATGAAGGGCGGCCTCGCCTCGATGATGTGCGCGCTCCACGACGTGGCGGCCCAGGACCGCGTGCGCGTGCACTTCCTCTGCGTCTGCGACGAGGAGTCCGAGGAGCCGGACGAGAAGCGCGGCTCCAACCACCTCGTCGCGAAGGGCTACTCCGGCGACTTCGCCATCACGGGCGAGCCGACCGACCTCCACATCGGCGTCGAGGCCAAGGGCGTCCTCGTCCTCCGCATCGAGGTCGCCGGCACCTCCGCGCACGGCTCGACCCCCTGGATCGGCGACAACGCCGTGGTCAAGGCGATCGACGTCTTCCGGCAGATCGAGACGCTGCCGTTCGCGCGCGAGTCGTCGGACCTCTTCGACCGCCCATCGATCAACCTCGGCCGGATCGCGGGCGGCGACGCCATCAACCGCGTGCCCGACAGGTGCGTCATCGACGTGGACATCCGCTACCTGCCCGGGCAGGACGCGGGAGCCATTCTCGACAGCATCAACGCGATCGACGGCGCCGCCGCCACCCAGACGTTCCACCGCCATCCCGTGAAGGTCGACCGCGACGACGTGTTCGTCCGCGCGCTGGCCGCGGGGCTGTCCGAGATCGTCGGCAAGAGCGACGAGCAGATCTCGGTCGGGCGCCACGGCGCCTCCGACGCCACGGCGTTCCTCGACGCCGGCGTGCCGGCCGTGGAGTGCGGACCCGCCGGCGCGGGCCATCACGGCCCCGAGGAATGGGTGTCGATCCGGTCGCTCAGCCAGTATCGGAGGGCGCTCGTGGAGTTCGTGCAGCTGCTACCTGCCCGCCTCGACGCGCCCGGCGACGACGAGCGCCGCCTGCGCATCGCCTGAACCATGCTCGAGGAGATCCCCCGCCCAGGCATCTGGAAGAAGCTGTTGATCGGCGCGGCGCTGGTGATCTTCGCGTCGGCGGGCGCCACCGCCGTGGCCGCGTTCCACGAGGTGGACAAGGTCGTCGACGCCTTCAAGGACAACCCGCCGCTGAAGCTCGGCAACCAGCTCGCGGACACGGATCCCGGCCAGGCCCAGACGATCATGATCCTCGGGTCGGACCGGCGCCCGAAGGACAACGTCGAGGGCGGCTCGGGCGCGCGCTCGGACACGATCATGCTGGTCCGGCTCGACCCCGACAAGGACGCCACCGCCCTGATGTCGCTGCCGCGCGACCTCAAGGTCGAGATCCCCGGGCACGGCACGGACAAGATCAACGCGGCCTACGACCTCGGCGGCCCGCGGCTGACCGTGAAGACGGTCAAGCAGCTAACCGGCCTCTCGATCAATCACGTGATCAACGTGAGCTTCGGCGGCTTCTGGCGCGCGGTCAACGCGGTCGGCTGCGTCTACGGGGACATCGACCGGCGCTACTACAACGACAGCGCCGAGTTCACGTACATCAACGTCCAGCCGGGCTACCAGCGCCTCTGCGGGCGCAAGGCGCTCCAGTACGTGCGCTTCCGCCACGAGGACAACGACCTCGTCCGCTCCGCGCGCCAGCAGGACTTCCTGCGCCAGGCGAAGCAGCAGGTCAACGCGTCCGACCTGATCGCGCGCCATGACCGGCTCGTGAAGATCTTCGGCCGCAATACGACCACGGACGAGAAGCTGCGCTCGCGCTCCGAGGTGCTGCGGCTGCTCAAGCTCGCGGTCTTCTCGGCGGGCCGCCCGATCCAGGAGATCCACTTCGAGGGGCTGATCGGCCCGAGCTACGTCGAGGCGAGCGACGATCGCGTGAAGAAGCTGGTCGACGAGTTCCTCCAGGTCGAGGACACGCCCGGCCCGCGCGGGGAGCTCGCGAACAAGCAGAAGAAGCGCAAGAAGAAGCGGCCGCCGAACCCCGAGGAGGCCGGACTCGAGGACGCCACGACCTTCGGGCGCGAGGTCGCGGTGCAGGCCGTGGAGCAGGGCCTCGGCAAGCGGCTGCCGGTGCTCTATCCGCGCCTGCGCACCGAGGGCTCCGTCTACGCCGGGCCGCCGCGCGTCTACCGGATCTTCGCCAACGGGCGCACCTATCCGGCCTACCGCATGGTCATCAACCGGGCCGTGGGAGTGGGCGAGTACTACGGCCTCCAGGGCACGACCTGGAAGGACCCGCCGATCCTCGACGACGCCTCCGAGACACGGGAGATCGGCGGGCGTAAGTACGAGCTCCACTACGACGGCGACCGGCTGCGGCTCGTCGCCTGGCGCACGGACAAGGGCTCCTACTGGGTGTCGAACACACTGCTCCAGTCGCTGTCCGAGGCTCAGATGATGGGCATCGCGAAGTCCGTGCGGCCTCTCTAGGCCGCGCCCTTGGCTAGCCTCTCGCGCTCGATGCCCGACAAGGAACCGATAGGCGTCATCGGCGTCGGCTGGGTGGGCCTCGTCACGGCGGCGTGCTTCGCCGAGCTCGGACACGAGGTCTGGGCGCGGGACATCATCCCCGAGAAGGTCGAGTCGCTGTCACGCGGCGAGGTCCCGATCCACGAGCCCGGCCTGGCCGAGCTCGTGACGAAGAACGCGGAGCGCCTGCATTTCACGACCGACATGGCCGCGACCGTGTCGAACGCGCAGCTGCTGTTCTGCTGCGTCGACACGCCGCCCACCTACTCGGGCGACGCCGACCTCTCGCGCGTGGAGGCCGTGCTCGCCGAGCTGGGCGACTCGAAGGACCACGCGCTCGTGATGAAGAGCACCGTGCCCGTCGGCACCGGCCGCTCGATCAAGCGGCGCAAGCCGGACATCGGCTACGTGTCGGCGCCCGAGTTCCTCAAGGAGGGCAGCGCCGTCGACGACTTCATGAACCCCGACCGCGTCGTGATCGGCGCGAACGGCGGCTCGGAGGGCTTCGCCGACCGGGTCGAGCGGCTCTACTCGCCGCTCGGGGGCGTGATGGTGCGCACCGACGTCGCGAGCGCCGAGATGGTGAAGCTGGCCTCGAACGCGTTCCTCGCGACCAAGATCAGCTTCATCAACGAGATCGCGAACGTGTCCGAGGACCTCGGCGCGGACGTGCGCGAGGTCGCGCGCGGGATGGGGCTCGACGACCGGATCGGCCCGAAGTTCCTGCAGGCGGGCATCGGCTACGGCGGGTCGTGCTTCCCAAAAGACGTCCAGGCGCTCAAGCAGCTCGCCGGGAACACGGGCTACCACTTCCAGCTGCTCACGGCCGTCATCGAGGTCAACGAGCTCCAGAAGCGGCGCACGATCGGCAAGCTCCAGAAGCATCTCGGCTCGCTCGTCGGCAAGGAGATCGCGCTGCTGGGCGTGGCCTTCAAGCCGAACACCGACGACATCCGCGAGGCCACCAGCCTCGTGCTCGCGGGCCGGCTCCAGGGCGAGGGCGCGCACGTGCGCGTGTACGACCCGGTGGCCACCGACCGCGCGGCCGAGCTGCTCGGCGGGGCCACCGTCACGGCGAGCGCCCTGGAGGCCATCGACGGCGCCGACGCCGTGGTGCTGGTCACCGAGTGGCCCGAGTTCCGCGAGCTCGACTGGGCGGGGGAGGTCAAGGGGCGCCTCAGGAACCCGGTCGTGGTGGACGGCCGCAACTTCCTCGACCGCGAGGCCCTGCGCGAGGCCGGGTTCACCTACGAGGGCATCGGTCGCTAGGTGCAGGCACTGGTGCTCGCCGGGGGCGAGGGCACGCGGCTCCGCCCGCTGACCTACACGACCCCCAAGGCCGTCATGCCCCTGGCGGGGCGGCCGTTCCTGTCCTTCATGCTCGACTGGCTGCACTCGCACGGCGTGGACGACGTCGTGCTCTCCTGCGGCTTCCTGTCGGGTGACGTCCGGCGCGTGCTCGGCGACATCTACCAGGGGATGCGGCTCCGCTACGTGGTCGAGGACGAGCCGCTCGGCACGGCCGGCCCGGTGCGGCTGGCGCTCGACGAGGGCATCCTGGCCGAACGGCTCGTGATCACGAACGGCGACGTGCTGACCGACCTGGACCTGAGCGCGGAGGTCGCCTGGCACGAGGAGCGCGGCGCCGGCGCCACGCTCGGCCTGGTCGAGGTGGACGACACGACCAGCTACGGGGTCGTGCCCACGAACGCCGACGGCCTGGTGGAGCGGTTCATCGAGAAGACGTCGGGCCCGGTGCCCACCAACCGCATCAACGCCGGCGTGTACGTGGTCGAGCGCGAGGTGATCGAGGGCATCCCCTCCGGGCGGGCGGTCTCCTTCGAGCGCGAGGTGTTCCCGGTGCTCGCGGGCGACTCCCTCTACGGCTACCACGCCGAGTCGCCCTACTGGCTCGACATCGGGACGCCCGAGCGCTACCTCGAGGGCACCTGGGACCTGCTCGCCGGGCGCGTGGACTCGACCCTTCCCGCCCGCGACGAGACCGGCTCGCTCGTCTTCGAGGGCGCGGTCGTCGCGGGCGCCCACGTAGGCCCGCAGACGGTGCTGGGCCGGAGCTGCTGGGTGGGCACGGACGCGCGTGTCGAGCGCTCCGTCCTCCACGACCGGGTCGTGGTGGGCGCCGACGCCACCGTCACCGAGAGCGTGCTCGGCGAGCGCGTGCGGGTCGGCGAGGGGGCGCGGATCGGCCCCGGCGCGATGATCGGCGCGGGCGCCACGATCGGGGAGGGCGCCAAGGTGGCCGAGGGCGCTCGGGTCGACCCGGACGAGGTGGTGGCCGGCACGGCGGCCGCGGGATGAGCGACCCGCTCTCGCGCGAGGCCGTCGCGGCGGTCGACCGCTCAAATCTGATCGACGACGTTCTCGCTCAGCCGATCCAGCTGGGCGACGCGCTCTGGCGGGTCCGGTCGGCGGGCATCCCGACGCACGACCTTCCCGGCGGCCTCGTGGTCTGCGGCATGGGCGGCTCGGCGATCGGCGGCGACCTGGCGGTGGCGGCGCTCGGCGACCGGGCCACGCGGCCGATCCGCACCGTCCGCGGGTACGGGCTCGAGCCCTGGACGCCGCCGGACACACTCGTCCTGTGCGCCAGCTACTCGGGCGAGACCGAGGAGACGCTCGCCTGCTTCGACGCCGCCGGCGCGGCCGGCGCCACGCGCGTGGTGCTCACCACGGGCGGCTCGCTCGCCGCCGCCGCCCGCGAGGAGGGCGTGCCCGTGATCGGGGTGCCCGCCGGGATGCCGCCGCGCGCGGCCGTGCTCTACATGACGATCGGGGCCATCGAGTGCGCCACGGCCTGCGGGGCCGCCCCCCGGATCGGCGACGAGATCGAGGCCGCGTCGTCCCTGCTCGAGCGGCTGGTGGCGGAGTGGGGGCCGGACTCCGCTCCGGACTCGCGCGCGAAGGCGGCGGCCACGGCGCTCGACGGGACGATGCCGATCGTCTACGGCGCCGCGGCCACGGCCGCGATCGCACGCCGGTGGGCCACGCAGCTGAACGAGAACCCCAAGCTCTCGGCCTTCCACGCGGAGCTGCCGGAGGCCGACCACAACCAGGTCTGCGGGTGGCCGCGGGGGCGCGCGATGGCGCCGCTGTCGGCGGTCTTCCTCGAGGATCCGGACCACCACCCACGCGTGCGCACGCGTGTGGACCTCACCGCGCATGAGGTCGAGGCGGCCGGCGCCCCGGCGCTGCGATTCGAGGCGCGCGGCGAGAACGGCTTCGAGCGCGTGCTCTCGCTGGTCCTTCTGGGCGATCTGGTGAGCATCTACCTGTCGGTCCTCGCCGGGGTGGATCCCAGCCCCACGGAGGCACTCGACCGGATCAAGGGCAGCCTGGGCAAACCTTGACACGATCGTGGTAAGGTTGCTCCCGGCGATGGAGGGCCTCACGATCAACCAGGCGGCCGAGACGACCGGCTGGTCGCCGCGAATGCTGCGCTACATCGAGAGCGCGGGTCTCATCGGCCCCGCCCGCAACGCTTCCGGCTACCGCCTCTACGGCGCGGCCGAGCTGCAGCGCCTGCGCACGCTTCGCGAGCTTCTGGGGGAGTTCGACTGTGGCCTCTCCGACATCGCCTTCGCCGAGCGCCTGCGCTCGGACTCGGAGCTGAGCGCCGCCGTTGAGCGCTGGTTCGAGGAGCGCCCCACCCGTCCGGAGGGCGTGGACTCGAGCGACTGGCTTCGCTGGGAGCAGGTGAAGCACGAGCGCCTGCTCGCACTGACCGAAAAGCCTCGACTCACGGAGACACCTGCATGACGATCGCTCAGTCCGCCGGAACCGCCGACTACAAGGTCGCCGACCTCTCGCTCGCCGACTTCGGCCGCAAGGAGATCACGCTCGCCGAGCACGAGATGCCCGGCCTGATGGCGATGCGCGAGGAGTACGGCGCATCGCAGCCGCTCGCCGGCGCCCGCGTGACCGGCTCCCTGCACATGACCGTCCAGACGGCGGTGCTGATCGAGACGCTCGTCGCGCTCGGCGCGCAGGTGCGGTGGGCGAGCTGCAACATCTTCTCGACGCAGGACCACGCGGCGGCCGCGATCGCCGAGGCCGGCGTGCCGGTGTTCGCGTGGAAGGGCGAGACGCTCGAGGAGTACTGGTGGTGCACCGAGCAGGCGCTCACCTGGCCGGGCGAGGACGGGCCGAACATGATCCTCGACGACGGCGGCGACGCCACCCTGCTCGTGCACAAGGGCGCGGACTTCGAGCGCGCCGGCGCGGTGCCGGACCCGTCGACGGCTGACAACGAGGAGTTCCGCGTCGTGCTCACGCTGCTCCAGCGCACGCTCGGCGAGGACCCGCAGAAGTGGACGCGCATGGGCCAGGCCATCAAGGGCGTGACCGAGGAGACCACCACGGGCGTCCACCGGCTCTACGAGATGCAGGAGGCGGGCACGCTCCTGTTCCCGGCCATCAACGTGAACGACTCGGTGACGAAGTCGAAGTTCGACAACCTCTACGGCTGCCGTCACTCGCTCATCGACGGGATCAACCGCGGCACCGACGTGATGATCGCCGGCAAGACCGCCCTGATCTGCGGGTACGGCGACGTCGGCAAGGGCTGCGCCCAGTCGCTGCGCGGTCAGGGCGCGCGCGTGCTGGTGGCGGAGATCGACCCGATCTGCGCTCTCCAGGCGGCGATGGACGGCTACCAGGTGGCGCGCCTCGACGACGTGGTCGGCAGCGTGGACATCTTCGTGACCGCCACGGGCAACAAGGACATCATCACGGCCGCGCACATGGCGCGGATGAAGCACCAGGCGATCGTCGGGAACATCGGCCACTTCGACAACGAGATCGACATGGCCGGGCTCGCCGCGACGCCGGGAGTCGAGCGCGTGAACATCAAGCCGCAGGTCGACGAGTGGCGGTTCGCGGACGGCCACGCGATCATCGTGCTGTCCGAGGGCCGGCTGCTCAACCTCGGCAACGCGACCGGGCACCCGAGCTTCGTGATGTCGAACAGCTTCACGAACCAGACGATCGCCCAGGTCGAGCTGTTCTCGAAGAACGACGAGTACGAGAAGCGCGTGTACGTGCTGCCGAAGCACCTGGACGAGAAGGTCGCCCGGCTGCACCTCGGCTCCCTCGGCGCGCAGCTGACGCAGCTGACGGCGGAGCAGGCCGCCTACATCGGGGTCCCCGTGGAGGGGCCGTACAAGTCCGACCACTATCGCTACTAGCTCCGTGATCGCCGATCCGGGCCTCGCCTCCTCGGGGGCGGCCCGGATCGAATGGGCCGCCGGCCAGATGCCGGTCCTGCGGTCCATCCGCAGCCGCTTCGAGGCGGAGCGGCCGCTCGACGGGATGAAGGTGGCGGCGTGCCTGCACGTCACCGCCGAGACGGCGAACCTGATGGGGGCGCTGGCGGCCGGGGGCGCCGAGACGGCGCTCTGCTCGGCCAACCCGCTCACCACCCAGGACGACGTGGCGGCGGCGCTCGTGAAGCTCGGCGTCCCGGTGCGGGCACGGCGCGGCGAGGACGCGGCCGCATATGCCGAGCACGTCGGCGTGCTGGCCGACTGGGGTCCCGACGTGACGCTCGACGACGGGGCCGACCTGCTCGTGCTGCTCCACGAGCGCGGTGAGGCGGACTCGCTCCGCGGCGGCGCCGAGGAGACGACGACGGGCCTGCTGCGGCTGCGCCGGCTCGAGGCCGAGGGCCGGCTGGCGTGCCCGGTGCTCGCGGTGAACGAGTCGCGGACCGAGCGGACCTTCAACGACCGGCACGGCACCGGCCAGTCGGCGCTCGACGGGATCCTGCGCGCGACGAACATCCTGCTGGCGGGCCGCACGCTCGTCCTGCTCGGCTACGGCGCGACCGGCCGCGGCATCAGCACGCGCGCCCGCGGGGCCGGGGCGGCGGTGATCGTCTGCGAGGTCGACCCGGTGCGGGCGCTCGACGCGCGGATGGACGGCTTCGAGGTCATGCCGGCCCTCGACGCCGCGGAGCGCGGTGACCTGTTCGTCACGGTCACCGGCTCGCGGCGCGTGCTCGGGCGCGAGCACTTCGAGCGGATGAAGGACGGAGCGATCCTGGCGAACGCCGGGCACTTCGATGTGGAGATCGACCTCGACGCGCTCGCCTCGCTCGCCGAGGACCGGGTGAGCGAGGTGCTGCCGCTCGTCACGCAGTACGACCTCGGCGACCGCCGCCTGAACCTCCTGGCCCAGGGACGGGTCGTGAACCTGGCCGCCGGCCAGGGCCACCCCGCGGCCGTGATGGACATGAGCTTCGCCAACCTGGCGCTGGCCGTGGAGCACCTGGTGCTGCTCGGCGACTCGCTCGAGCATCGCGTGCTCGACGTGCCGCGCGAGATCGACGACACGATCGCGCGCCTGAAGCTGGAGTCGCTCGGCGTCGCGATCGACACGCTCACGCCGGAGCAGGAGGAGTACCTGAGCGCCTGGACCGGCCACCCGGCATGACGAGCGACCAGGCGAAGGTCGAGCTCATCCGCTCGCTCTACGACGCCTGGCGCCGCGGCGAGTTCGGGATCGAGGTGTTCGCCGAGGACGTCGAGTGGTCCACGCCCCATCCCGGCGGGACCGCGAAGGGCCGCGACGCCCTGCTCGCCTTCCTGCGGAGCTACATGGGCGCGTGGGACGAGTACGTGAACGAGCTCGAGGACGTGCGCGTCCTCCCGGACGGCCGCCTGCTGCTGCACCTGAAGGAGGTCGCGCGCGGGCGCACGAGCGGCGTGGACCTCACCTGGAGCGTCGCCGCGATCGTGGAGATCGAGAACGGCCTGATAACGCGCTACGAGGGCATGGAGCGCGACGAGGCCCAGCGCCGGGTCGGCCCGGCCGAGTAGCGCGCGTCCCGGGCGAGCCGCGCTCGTCTGCGGGCATCTACGGACGCTCGGATCGCCACGGCTGTCGAATCTTGCGGTGGATGGATCGGCGTTTTGTCTGCACCGACTGCGGCACGAAGTGGTTCATCCACGAGCACCGCGTCGAGGAGCCGGACCTGACCGAGTGCGGGGCGTGCGGCGGGTCGCTCGTCAGGTTCGGCCCGAACGGATCGGACGAGGCGCCGCCCGAGTTCGGCGACTCCTGACCGGCTCCGGCTAAACGCTCGTACTACGCCCGCGACACCGGGCTCGTGCCCTCGCCCCGAGACGCCGACAAAGCGGGCGCTTGGCCCGACAGCAACCCTGGGAGGGAAGCCTGTGGATACCTCGCGCCTGACACAGGGCGAGTTGATCGCCGGAGGGAGCGGACTCGCGCTCCTGGTCGTCATGTTCCTGCCGTGGTACGGCGTGGACGTCAACGTCGCGGGCTTCTCGGCCAGCGAGAGCGGCAACGCGTGGGAGGTCTTCTCGACCATCGACGTGCTGCTGTTCCTGGTGGCCGTCGCCGCGGTGGGAGCCGCGGTGGCGAAGGCAGCCGGCGCGCTGCCGGCCGACGTGCCCGTCGCGGCGATCGTGACGGGGGCGGGTGCGCTCGCGTTCCTGCTGGTGCTCTACCGGATCGTCGACCTGCCGGGGCCCGACATCCCCGATGTGGCGGGCGCCGGGATCGAGTTCGGCCGCAGGTTCGGCATCTTCCTGGGGCTGCTGGCCACCGGCGGGGTCGCCTACGGCGGGTGGGTCTCGATGAACGAGAGCCCGCAGCCGGTGCCTCCGGCGCCGGAGCCCCCGGCGGTTCCGGCGCAGTAGCCGGGGCGCCTCCCGGCCCGGAACGCAAAGCGGCCGCGGCCCCCGAAGGGACCGCGGCCGCCCGGCGAAACCGCTACTCGTAACCGAGCGCGTCCACCACGTCGAGGCGTGCCGCCCGGCGCGCCGGGCCGATCGCCGCGAGCATGCCGGCCACCGCGGCCACCACGGTGAACGCCACGAGCGAGCCGAGGGGCAGCGCGAAGCGCAGCCCCTCCTCACTCAGGGCGCTGGTGGCCAGCGCGGCCAGCAGCAGGCCGACCGCGATGCCGAGGGTCGCGCCCACGAGCGCGGTCACGATGCTCTCGTGGCGGATCATCCGCCGCACGCCGCGCCGGGTCATCCCGAACGCGCGCAGCATCCCGAGCTCGCGGGTGCGCTCCATGACGGACAGGGCGAGCGTGTTGACGATCCCGAACAGCGAGATGATCACCGCCAGCCCGAGCAGGACGTAGAAGATCCCCAGGATCTGGTCCACCCAGGCCGACTGGTCGGTCTGGAACTCGGACTTCGTCTGGAGCTTCACGTCCGGGAACCCGGCGAGTGCCCTGTCGAGCGCCGCCGGGGAGACCCCGTCGCCGGACACGAACGCCAGCCGCTCGCGCTTCGCGCTGAACGCGTCGTCGAAGCTCGCGCGGGAGATCGTGACCTGGCCGAGGCCGAGCGGGTTGAAGCGGTCGGGCTTCGAGATGCCCACCACCCGCAGGTCGAGCTCCCTGCCTCCGGGAGCGGTGACCGCGATGCGGTCGCCGGTCGCGACGTCGTGGTCGTCGGCGAAGCGGTCGGTGACCACGGCGCCGCCGTTCGCCAGGCCGGCGAACGATGCGTCGGAGCCTTCCTTCCACTCCCAGCCGAACACGTTCGGCAGGGCCCGCTCGTCCACGCCGTCCACGGCGATGTGCTCGCCGAAGGCCCGGCCCTCGTCCTGCGCCAGCCCGGTGGACACCCGGACGCCCGGCACGCCGGCCGCGGCGCGTGCGGCGCCGGGGTCGATCGCCGACCAGCCGTCCTGGCCGACCAGCACGTAGTCCGCGCGCACCTGGTCCTCCAGGGCGCCCTTCGTGGACTCGCGCATGCCCGCGCCGAGCACGGCCGAGAACGCCACCAGCGCGATCCCGATCATCAGGGCGGCGGCGGTGGCAGCCGTCCTGCCCGGGTTGCGCATGGCGTTGCGCCGTGCCAGCGACCCGGCGATGCCGGCGATCTTCTCGCCGGGCTTGCCGAGCACCGACACGAGGCCGGGCACGATCCGGGACGAGGCGGCCGCGACCGCGATGAACAGCAGCAGGGCGCCGGGGCCGAGCAGGGCGAGCCTGCCGGTCGCGTCGATGCCCGGGGCGTACAGCCCGAATCCGAGCACCGTCGCGGCGAGCAGCGCGGCCGCCGCCGCGATCCAGCCGGAGCGCCTGCCGACGCGTCCCTGCGGGATCTCGGCGCCCTCGCGCATCGCGAGGACGGGAGCCACGCGCGTGGCCCGGATCGCCGGCGACAGGCCGGAGACCAGTGTCACGACGATGCCCACGGCCAGCGACACGATGATCGTGCGCGTGGCGAACACCGTGCCCGTCTCGGGCAGCTCCACGCCGGTGGCGGCGAAGACGCTCGACAGCCCCTTCGCCAGGAGCAGCCCGACTCCGAGGCCGATCACCGAGGCGACGGTCCCGATCAGGAGCGACTCGAACAGCACCGACCGCAGCACCTGCCTGCGGCTCGCGCCGAGCGCGCGCAGCAGCGCCAGCTCACGGAAGCGCTGGGCGACCGTGATGGACAACGTGTTGTAGATCGTGAACGAGCCCACGAACACGGCCACGCCGCCGAACACGAGCAGGAACACGCGGATGAAGGACACGAACTCGTCGAGCCCGTCGAGCGTGAAGCGGTCGTGGTCGGCGGCCGCCTGGACGGCGACCTGACCCGGGAGCGCGGAGCCGAGCGCCGAGCGCACCGAGTCGTCGCCGGCCACGAGCACCTCGTCGTAGCGGCCCTGCTTCTCGAACATCGCCTGCGCGGCGGGCAGGTCCATCAGGACGAACGTGGCGGTGCCGATCGAGTCGACGTCGCCGAACGTCGCGATGCCGGTGACCTCGAGCGAGCGCTCGGGGCCGCGGCCCTGCACGGTGATGCGGTCGCCGATGCCGTAGCCCTCCTTGTCGGCGGTGCCGGCGTCGATGACCGCCTCGCCGGCCGCCGTGGCATAGCGGCCGTCCTGCAGCTGGAACGGGGCCAGCTCCCCGGCTTTCGGGTCGAGCCCGATGCCGAAGTAGGGGCCGCCGCCGATCACGTCGCCGTCCTTGTCCACGATCCGGGCCTCGTCCGTGATGCTCCCCACGGCGCGCTCCACGCCGGGCACGGCGCGGACCTCGTCGAGGGTGGAGGCGGGGATGGTGGGCCGCGAGCCGAGGCTGCCCTCGTTCTTCAGGTCGAAGGCGGTCCTGTGCGAGACCACGGCGGCGGTGCCGTCGTAGGCGGCGTCGGACAGCGACTCGGACGCGCCCCGCATGGTGTCCGTGAGGGTGTAGGCGCCGGCCACCATGGCCACGCCCAGCACGATCGCGAACATCGTGAGCGCCGTGCGCATGCGGCGCGAGAGGATTCCCTTGAGAGCGACGCGGGTCATGCGAGCTCCTTCAGGGTCGCGAGGATCTCGTCCTCGGCGGGGGCGTACAGGTCGGACACGATCCGCCCGTCGGCCAGGAACACCACACGGTCGGCGGCCCGCGCCGCGACCGGGTCGTGGGTGACCATCACGGTCGTCTGGCCGTAGGAGGCGACGGCGTCACGCAGGAGGTCGAGGACCTCAGCACTCGTCCGCGAGTCAAGGTTGCCCGTGGGCTCGTCGGCGAACAGCACCGTCGGCTCGGAGGCGAGCGCCCGGGCGACCGCCACGCGCTGCTGCTGCCCGCCCGAGAGCTCGGACGGACGGTGCGTACGCCGGTCGGTGAGCCCGACACGCTCGATCACGTGGTCGATCCACCCGGCCTCCGGCCTGCGGCCGGCGATCGCGAGCGGGAGCCTCACGTTCTCCTCGGCGGTCAGCGTCGGCACCAGGTTGAACGCCTGGAACACGAAGCCGATGTGCCTGCGGCGGAGCAGCGTGAGCTGCTTGTCGCTCATCCCGCTCAGGTCCTCGCCGCCAATCTCGACCGCGCCCGAGGTCGGGCGGTCGAGCCCCGCGAGGAGGTGCATGAGCGTGGACTTGCCGGAGCCGCTCGGGCCCATGACGGCGGTGAACTGGCCCGCCGGGACCTCGACCGAGACGCCGGCCACGGCGTCGACCGCGCAGTCGCCGTCGCCGTAGCGTCGAACGAGATCGCGGGCGACGACCGCATTGCCGGTCGCGGTTGTGACCACGGGTGCCTGTGCAACGGCCATTCGCATCATCTCCTTTGGATGGGTGGGTTCAGGCTGCGAGTGCATAAGAGGGAGCCGACTCGGCTGCCCGGGCGATCCGCCCGGTCGCGCCGTCGAGCGCGCCTGCCGACAACAGGGCGGAGGTGGCGTTCGCCACCAGCCGGCCCGTGATGCCGCCGCCACGCTGAAGCGACACCGTCGCGGTGACCTCGGCGCCGTCGTCGGACGGGAGGAGGTCGTAGCGGACGTCGATCCCGATGGGGCCCTGCGCGCGGAGCTCGAGGCCTGCCTCGTCGGCGGCCATGACCTCCACGTCGAAGCCCATCGAGACGCCGGCGAGCCTGCCGGTGACCCGGGTCCGCGTGCCGGCGGTCAGCCGGCCGTGGGTCTCGACGTCGAAGTCCACCGGCGACCAGCGCCGGATCTCATCCGGGTGCGTGAGCACCTCGAGGACCTGCTCGGGAGTCGCTTCTGTGCTGATGTGTGCGGTCCAGTCGGCCATGACTGGAACGGTCCCAGCGACGAGCTCCCGCGTCGTCGGCCTTGAAGGCGATCTTGTGTAGTCGCCCGCGACGACTTTCGGGGCCCCCGGGTCCTCCTCGAGGATGACCCGCCATGGGCCGCACGGACGACGCCGGAAGGCGTCTCCGCGGTTACCTTGAGACCCGGATGAGCCCGCTGTGGAAGCTCCGCACGCGCCTGCGCGCGATCGAGCCGCGCACCGCGGACTGCATCGTCGGCGCGCTGTTCGCGGTCGCCGCGGTCATCGAGGCGAGCCTCAGCCAGTCTGTCGAGGATCACGCGGTCGCGGCGGCGGCCTTCGGCGCCCTGGCGGTCGGGCCGTCGGTCGCCCTCCGCCGCACGCATCCGCTCGCGGCCGCCGCGGTGTTCGTGGCCGTCCTCGTCGCGAGCGACCTCGCGGGCTCCTCGGTCGGCGACGAGATCGCGACGCCGTTCCTGGCGGCGCTCGTCCTCTTCTACGCGATCGGGCGCTACACCGACGGGCGCCGCTTCTGGGCCTGCACCGCGGTCATGGCGGTCGGCCTCGCGACCATCCTGATCGCCGACGCCAGCGCGATCGGCGACTTCCTCTACGTACTGGTCCTCACGTCGATGCCCGCCATTGCCGGCCGCGCGGTCCAGAGCCGGGTGCTGCTCCAGCGCGAGCTGCGCGTGAAGGCCCTGCGGCTGGAGGCCGACCGCGAGGAGCGCGCGCGGCGCGCCGTGGACGACGAGCGCGGCCGCATCGCCGAGGAGCTCCAGACGGTGGTCGCGAACGGGCTGAGCGCGATGGTGGTTCAGGCGGGCGCCGTGCCGCGCGTGCTCGCCGGCGGCGACGCAGACGCCGCGCGGCAGAGCTTCCTGGTGATCGAGGAGACCGGCCGGGACGCCCTCGCCGAGATGCGCCGCCTGCTCGGCGTCCTCCGCCGCGAGGAGGACGAGCGCGAGCTGGCGCCCCAGCCCGGCCTGGGGCGCGTGGAGGTCCTGCTCGAGCGCATGCTCGAGGAGGGCCTCGACGTCGAGCTGACGATCGTCGGCGAGCGCGCGTCGCTGCCCACGGGGATCGACCTCACGGCCTACCGCGTCGTCCAGCAGGCCCTGGAGCGCTCCCTTGAGACCGGCGCGCGGACGGCCGCGCTGACCCTCCGCCGCGGCGCCCGCGACCTCGAGATCGACCTGACCGACGACCGGCCGCCCGGCGCGGAGGCGGACGTCTCGTCCGAGATGCGTGAACGCGTCCGCCTCTACGGCGGCCGCCTGCACGTGGGCGATGCGAACGGCGACCGCCACCGGGTGTCGGTCACGCTGCCGCTCGACGAGCTGGTCGCGCGATGAGGGTGCCGCGCGGCGAACGCGGCCGCCGCGCCCTCAGCGAGGGTGACTGGCGCACCCTCGACCGGCTGCTGGTCGCCGGGCTGATCGCCCTCGCCGAGATCGAGCTGGCGACGCTCGACGACATCGACGGCCCGCGCTGGCTCAACGCCCTGATCGTCGTCGCGATGGGCCTGTCGCTGCTGCTGCGGCGGACCCGGCCCTTCACGACGCTGGTTCTCGTCGTGGGCTTCGGGGTCTTCGCCGAGATCGTGGCGTTCGGGCCGCCCGACCTCCTGAGCATGGTCTTCATGCTCATCGCGGCGACCTACTCGATGGGCGCCCACGCCGAGCGCCGCCGCTCGTTCGAGGGCATAGCCGTGGGGGTCGTGGGCGTGACGATCATCGCCGCGCTCTTCGACCCGGGCGACATCGTGTTCCCGGTCGTCCTGTTCGTGATCGCCCCCTGGCTGACCGGGCGGGCGCTCCGCAACCACCTCGTGCTCACCCGTGAGCTCGCCGAGAAGGCCGAGCAGCTGGCCCACCAGCGCGAGCAGGAGGAGCAGCGCGCGGTGACGGCCGAGCGCCGTCGGATCGCCCGCGAGCTGCACGACGTGCTCGCGCACAACCTCAGCGTCATGGTCGTGCAGGCGTCCGGCGGCGGCCGGATGGTCGCGCGCGACCCCGAGCGCGCCGCCGAGGTGGCGCGGCTGATCGAGAGCACGGGCCGTGACGCCATGGTCGAGCTCCGGCACATGTTCGGCGCCGTCCGCCGGGACGAGGGCGAGCCGCTCGACGGCCCGCCCAGCCTTGCGCGCGTGGAGCGCCTCGCGCAGCGCGCCCGCGACGCCGGGCTCCCGGTTGAGGTGATCGTGGAGGGGGAGGCCGAGCCGCTGCCCCCCGGCGTCGACCTGGCTGCCTATCGCGTGGTCCAGGAGGCGCTCACGAACTCCTACAAGCACGCCGGCCCCGCGCACGCGCGCGTGCACATCCGCTACGAGCCGCACGAGCTCCTGCTCGAGGTGAGCGACGACGGCGTGGGCGCCGGCGAGGCGGGCGACCTCGGCGGCGGTCACGGCCTTGTGGGTATGAAGGAGCGGGTGGCCCTCTACGGCGGCGACCTCGAGGCCGGGCGCGCTCGCGGCGGCGGCTTCGCGGTTCGCGCCAAGATCCCGCTGGTGGCGAGGGCGGTGGCCAGGTGAGCGTGCGCGTGCTGCTGGTGGACGACCAGGCGCTGATCCGCGCGGGCTTCCGGATGATCCTCGAGGCCGAGGAGGACATCGAGGTCGTGGGCGAGTGCGCGGACGGCAACCAGGCGCTGGACAGCGCCAGGCGCCTGTCGCCGGATGTGGTGCTGATGGACATCCGCATGCCCGAGATGGACGGCATCGAGGCGACGAGGCGCCTGGTCGAGCACGACGGCGACCGCCTCAAGGTCCTGATGCTCACGACCTTCGACCTCGACGAGTACGTCTACGACGCGCTGCGTGCCGGGGCGAGCGGCTTCCTCCTGAAGGACGTGCCCGCCGATCAGCTCGTCGAGGGGATCCGCATCGTGGCCGGGGGCGAGGCGCTCCTGGCGCCGTCCGTCACCAGCAGGCTGATCCGCGAGTTCTCGCGCACGCCGCCCTCGCAGCGGGAGCTGCCGCCGTCGCTCGAGGAGCTCACGCCGCGCGAGCTCGAGGTGTTCCGCCTGCTGGCGCGCGGGCTCTCGAACGCCGAGATCGCCGCGGAGCTCGTGGTGTCCGAGACCACGGTCAAGACGCACGTGGCGCGCGTGCTGATGAAGCTGGGCGTCCGCGACCGCGTGCAGGCGGTGGTGCTCGCCTACGAGTCCGGCGTCGTGGCGCCGGGCGAGACGGCCAGCGAGTAGTCGAGCCAGCGGTCGCTCCTGTCGCCGCCGACGCGGTCGTAGACCGCCTGGGCGCGGTGGTTGTCGGACGCCGTCTGCCACTCGAGCGACTCGACGCCGCGCCGGCGGCACTGGCCGGCGCAGGCCTCGATGAGAGCGTCGGCGAGGCCGGTGCCGCGCGCCTCCGGTGAGACGAACAGGTCGTTCATCACGCCGAGCCGCGCGGCGGTGAGCGTCGACCACGTCCAGAAGATCGTCGCGAAGCCCACGGCCTCGCCGTCCGCGTCGCGGGCGATCAGCTGGAGGCCCTGGCGCTCGGGGTCGTCGATCAGCACGCGCGACATGGCGAGCAGGTCCGCGTCGGAGGGGCCCACCTCGTAGAAGTCGCAATAGGCGCGCATCAGCGGCAGCAGCTCTTCGAGGTCCCCCTCCTCGACGATGCCGATCTCGTGCGCGCCCATGAGACGCCGGACGCTAGCGCGCGGGGGCGGCGGCGCGTTCGCCGCGGACCGCCAGCTCCTCGAGCAGCGCCTCGACCACGTGCGGGTCGAACTGCGTGCCGGCGGCGCGCCGCAGCTCGGCGAGGGCGTCCTCGTGCGACATCGGGTCGCGGTAGGGGCGCGCGGTGATCATCGCGTTGTAGGCGTCGCAGGCCAGGATGATGCGGCTTCCGATCGGGATGGCCTCGCCGGCCAGCCCGTCGGGGTAGCCGTCGCCGTCCCAGCGCTCGTGCTCGTGGCGGACGAGCGGCGCGATCGGCGCCAGCTCGGGGGTGCGCAGCAGGATTCGCTCGCCGATCACCGGGTGCTCGCGCATCACCTTCCACTCGGAGCCGTCGAGCGGGCCGCGCTTGTTCAGGATCTCGTGCGGGATCGCGACCTTCCCGACGTCGTGGAGCAGCGCGCCGTCTCGCACCTGGACGACCTCCTGGTCGGCGAGCCCGAGCCGTCTGGCCACCGCCCCCGCGAGGTCGACCACGTCCTCGGAGTGGGAGAGCGTGTAGTTGTCGCGCGCGTCGATCGCCGCCGCGAGGGCGGCCACCGCGGCGCGCGAGCCGCTGCCCGCGGCGGCCAGGACCGTGCCGGTCTGGCCGGCCACGATCTGGGCGAGCCGCAGGGTCGTGCGCGGGAGCTCGACAGCGGCATGGCGCAGCAGCAGCACGCCGTGGCCCTCTCCGGCGCGCGAGAGCGGGACGGCCGCGTACGACCCGCCGGGGTCCGGGCCCGCGTCGCCCTCCAGCCCGAGCGCGGCGCGCAGCTCTGCGAGCGAGGTGCGGGACACGGACCCGCTTCCGAGCCGGCGCAGCACCTCGGCCGCGGCGGCGAGCGACGGCGCGGTGAATGCCGGCTCCTCGCCGGCGTCGCTCGACACCCGGTTGAGCTCGCTCCCGACCGCCTCGTAGAGCGCCACCTCCTCGAGCTCCAGCTTGCTGCGTAGGAAGGGGGCGAGCACGAGCAGCACCTGCTGCGGGTCGTCGAACCGGCTGATCAGGTTCCAGAAGCCGTCCATCAGCTCGGACGGCTCGGCGCTGTGCTCGAGCTGGGCCAGCTCGAGCTCGGCGCGGCCGCTCGCCACGACGAGCCCGTCCTTGCCGCGGCGCTTCGCGAGCAGCAGCGCGCGGTCGGCCCGGTCGAGCAGCTCGCTGGCCGTCTGCGGCTCCTCCCACCGGGCGAGGCCCACGGAGGCGCTGAGCGGCAGTCCCAGCTCCTCGAAGCGCCTGGCCGCGGCCGTGACGCAGGAGCGGAGGCGCTCGGCGGCGTGCCGCGCCTTGGCCTCGTCGGCGCTCGGGAGCAGGACCACGAACTCGTCGCCGCCGTAGCGCGCGATGCCGTCGTACGGGCGGAACTCCGCGCTGAGCGCGGCCGCCACACGCCGCAGGATCTCGTCGCCCACGAGGTGACCGTGGCGGTCGTTGATCGGCTTGAAGTTGTCGAGGTCCGCGAGCAGGCAGGCGAGCGGCATGTCGTCGCGCTGGGCGCGCCAGATCTCCTCGCTGGCGCGCACCTGGATCGCGCCGTGGTTCAGCAGGCCGGTCAGCGAGTCGGTCCGGGCCGCCTCGGTCGCCTCCTCGAAGGCCTCGGCGTTGCGGCAGGCCACGGCCGCGAGGCTCGCGATCGCCTGGAGCGTCTCGATGTCCTCGGCCTCGACCGGGCGGTGGCGCAGGAACGCGACCGAGAGGGCGCCGCGCAGCTCGCCGTTCCACGACATCGGCACGGAGACGGCGGTCTGGACCAGCTGGAGGGCGTCGATCCCCGGCGCGCAGGGATCGGCCTGGTAGTCGTTCGTGATGGCGGGCCGGCCCGTGCTGAGGGCCTTCCCCGCCACGCCCTCGCCGGGGCCGATCCGGTAGCCCCACCAATCCGAGTCGTCGGCGATCCCGTGGGCCGCGACCGCCACGCCGCCCTCGTCCGCGTCGCCGAGGTATGCGCCCGCCATGTCGGCGCCGAGGGCCACGGTCGCCTCGTGGCACATCGTGTCCAGCACGGCGCGGCGGTCGAGCCGCTCGTTGAGAGCTGCCGCCGCGCGCGCCAGGGCGGACTGGCGGTCGAGCTGGTCGGCCAGGCGCCGCCGCGTCTCCAGCGCGCTCAGGCCGGCTGACGCCTGGTTGGCGAGCGAGTAGGCGAAGTCGATCTCCTCCTCGCGGAACCAGCGCGAGGTCTCGCTGACGAGGACGATCACGGCGCGGACGTCGCCGAAGTACGTCAGCGGCATGTACAGGAGGCTCGCGGCGTTGAAGCGCTCGGCCATCGCCTGCGAGACGACGGGCGAGCGCTGCGCGTCCGTCACGTTCACGGGCTCGCCGGTGGTCACCACGCGCGCGACGCCGCTCGGCCGGTCGAACGTGACCGTGTACGGCTCGCTGCCCTCGACCGTGCCGTCCGGGCGCAGCACGAAGGGGATGCCACGGGCCCAGGAGCGGTCCTGGCTCACCTCGCAGACGTGCACCGCGTCCACGCCGAAGACGCCGAACAGCTCGGCGGCGAGGTTGCGGTGGATCGCCCCGCGGTCGGGGGCGTCGACGACCGTGAACGACATCCGCCGCAGCGCCGCGAGTGCGGCGGTGGTCGTCGCGTCCGTTGGTGCAGCGGGGATGGGGTCCTCCTGGTCGGCGGTCCACCTATGTATCGGGTCGCCGCGTGGGACGCTTGAGCCGCCGCATAGGATCGCGGCGAATGGACCGCGCCGCCGACAAGATGCGGGCAGAGGGCCTGCCCGACGTCGCGATCGAGACGTTCAGCCGCCAGCGGGCCCGGCTCCGGGCGGGCGAGCAGGGCATGCTCGCGGAGTCGGACATCGAGGCGGTGGAGTCGCTGCCGGACGCCGAGGAGCTGCCGGACGACCCCTCCGGCGCCCGCGAGGCGCTGGACGCCGCGATCGTCCTGAAGCTGAACGGCGGCCTCGGCACGAGCATGGGGATGAGCAAGGCCAAGTCCCTGCTCGAGGTGAAGGACGGCCTCTCGTTCCTCGACATCATCGCCCGCCAGGTGCTCGGGCTCCGCGAGCGCTCGGGGGCGCGGGTGCCGCTCGTCCTGATGAACAGCTTCGCCACGCGCGACGACTCGCTCGCGGCGCTCTCGGCCTACCGCGATCTGGAGGCGGACGTCCCGCTCGACTTCGTGCAGGGGAAGGTGCCGAAGCTGGGGGCCGACGACCTGGAGCCGGTCGACTGGCCGGACGACCCGCGGCTCGAATGGGCCCCGCCCGGTCACGGCGACCTCTACACGTCGCTGGCGGGCTCGGGGATGCTCGCGAAGCTGCTCGACGCCGGCTACCGCTACGCGTTCGTGTCGAACTCGGACAACCTCGGCGCTGTGCTCGACGATCGCATCCTCGCCTGGTTCGCGCGCGAGGAGCTGCCGTTCCTGATGGAGGCCGCCGACCGCACCGAGTCGGACCGCAAGGGCGGGCACCTGGCGCGGCGCCCGGGCGGCGGGCTGGTGCTGCGCGAGACCGCCCAGACGCCGGACGAGGACCGCGCCGCCTTCCAGGACGTGGGCAGGCACCGCTACTTCAACGCGAACACGCTTTGGATCGACCTGCGCGCGCTGTCGGACCGGCTCGCGCGGGGGGTGCTCGAGCTGCCGATGATCGTGAACCGGAAGACGGTCGACCCGGCCGACGCGTCGACCCCGGCGGTCATCCAGCTCGAGACCGCCATGGGCGCCGCGATCGACGTCTTCGAGGGGGCGGCGGCCGTGCGCGTGCCGCGCAGCCGCTTCGTGCCGGTGAAGACGACCGAGGACCTGCTCTCGCTGCGCTCGGACGCGTACGTGATGAGCGAGGGGCCGCGGGTCGAGCTCGCGCCGGCGCGACTGGGCACCCCGCCGGTGATCGACCTCGACTCCGAGTACTACAAGCTCGTGCCGGACCTCGAGGAGCGCTTCGCGGGCGGGCCGCCTTCGCTGATCGAGTGCGACCGGCTGGCGGTGGAGGGCGACGTGCGCTTCGGGTCCGGCGTGGTGGTGCGCGGCTCGGTGCGGCTGTCGGGCCCGCGCACGATCGAGGACGGGGCGGTGCTCGAGGGCTGACGGCCCGTCGGTTCCTGACTTTGCCGCCTATGTGCCGGTCAAGTCAGGAGGCGAGGTCCTCAGAGCGCCTCGGCGCGCTCCTCCAGCCGCTCGCGCCGCCGCTCCTCGGCCTCCGAGCGCGCGAGGGCGCCCATGAAGAGCACGACGAGCGCGATCACGAGCGTCAGCGACTGCTCGACCATCATGATCACGCCGCCCACGTTCTGGTCGTCGATGGGGGACAGGTCCCAGACCCGCGGCGTGCCCTCGTAGTAGGGGTAGACGACGGTCTGGCTCCAGGTGAGCACCAGGCCGAGCGCCGCCAGTCCCGCCTTGGCCGAGGCGATGTAGGCGATCGGCTGGAGGCCCGTGAGCCGGTGGCGCATCGGGACCGGCTGGACGAGCGGCCACCAGAGCGCCACGCCGGCCGTGAAGAACGAGACGTGCTCGAGCAGGTGGAGGACCGGGTGCTCCACCGCCGCGTCGTAGAGCGCCGGGATGTGCCAGACGTACATGATCCCCAGCCAGACGACGAGCCCCGTCCACGGGCTGGCGAGCGGCCCGAGCGCCCGCTCGACTCCCTGCAGCCTGCGTGTGACCGGCCGCATGATCACGCGCGAGAGCGAGAGCAGGAACAGCACGGGCGCGATGTCCCCGAGCAGGACGTGCTGGAGCATGTGCGCGGAGAAGAGGTAGTCCTCGCCCAGGGAGTCGATCGGCGAGATGAGCGCCGCCAGCAGGGCGAGCATCGCCCCGGCGAACGCAGCCGCCTGGCCGATCCCGGCGCCGCGCCCGCCCGCCTCGCGCCGCGCCTGGATGAAGCGGCGCACGTAGATGAAGACGACGAGGGCGAGCGGCGCGAGGACCGCGGGGTCGGGGAGCCAGTGCAGCTCCGGATCTGCCGCGATGTAACCCGGCACGCACGCGATTGTGTCAGTGGCGTGCCCACGCGTCGGCTCCCGCCCGGCACGCTCCGCCTGTGCTCACCCCGCTGCTCGCCCCGCCGCTCTGCTGGAGCTGCGCCCGGACCGCCCCGCCGGGCCTCGCCCTGTGTCACGACTGCTCGCGCGGGCTCCGCCGCCTGCCGCCCGAGCCGGTCACGCTCGCCGGGGTGCCGTGCTTCGCGCCGGTCGCCTACGAGGGTCCGGCGCGCGACCTCGTGCGCGCCCTGAAGTTCCGCGCGGCGCTGGCGGTGGCGGGCGCGATGGCGGCGGCGATCGTGGCCGGCGCGCCACCCGGGTTCCTCGCGGGCGCCGCGCTCGTCCCGGTGCCGCTCTCGCGTCGGCGCGAGCGGCGACGCGGTTTCAACCAGGCGCACGCGCTGTCGCTCGCCCTGGCACGCCGGACCGGCGCGGAGGTCGTCCCCTGCCTGCGGCGCCGGGCGGGCCACGGCACCCAGGTCGGCCGCGACCGCTCGGAGCGCTCGCGCGCGCTGCGCGGCTCGATGACCGCCTCGGAGGCGCCGGCGGACGCCGTCATCGTGGACGACGTGGTGACCACCGGCGCCACCCTCGCGGCCGCCGCCGAGGCGCTCCGGTGCGCCGGCTGCACGGGCATCCGAGCGGTCGCCTACGCACGCACGGGAGGACGATGAGGGAGGCCCTTCCCTCCGCCGGGAGCGGTCACTACCATCGGGAGCACCTGCCATAGCCGCCGATCCCCAGGGAGGTTCGATGCGCATCCAGGTCAAGGGCCGCAATGACGCGAAGGTCGAGGCCGAGTTGCGTGCCCGGGTCGAGAAGAAGCTCGCGAAGGTGGCCAGGCAGGTGTCTCCGCTGGCCGAGCTCGAGGTCGAGCTTCGCGAGGAGGCGAACCCCTCGATCCGCGACTCGCAGGTGGCCGAGGCCACTCTCCACCTGAAGGGCGTCACGCTCCGCGCGACCGAGAGCTCGCCGGACATGACGCATTCGATCAACCTCCTCGCGGAGGACTTGGCACGTCAGGTGAAGAAACACCGCGACAAGCGCCGCGCGCGGCCGCGTCGCGGGACCTCTGAGCAGGCCCCGGGCACCGTCTGAATCCCACTCCGGAACCGCTTCGGAGGGCCAAAGAGCCCTTGCTACCGTCTTTGACATGACCATCCTGGATCGCGCTCTCCGTGTCGGAGAGGGCAAGAAGTTCAAGACCTTCGAGAAGAGGGTCGCCCGCATCAACGACTTCGAGGCCGAGCTCGAGCTCGAGTCGGACGACGAGCTGCGCGCGCGCTACCAGGAGCTGCGCGAGCGCCACCTGGCCGGCGAGCCGCTCGACGACCTGCTGCCGGAGTCCTTCGCGCTCACGCGCGAGGCCGGCAAGCGCGCGCTCGGCCAGCGTCACTTCGACGTCCAGCTGATCGGCGGGATGGTGCTCCACGACGGGTCGATCGCGGAGATGAAGACCGGCGAGGGCAAGACGCTCACGGCCACGCTCCCGATCGTCCTGAACGCGCTCTCCTCGCGCGACGAGAACGGCTATCCGGCCGAGGGCAAGGGCATCCACCTCGTCACGGTCAACGACTACCTGGCTCGCCGCGACGCCAACTGGATGAAGCCGATCTACGACCTCCTGGGCGTGACCGTCGGGATCATCCAGTCGGGCCAGAACGACATCGACAAGCAGGAGGCCTACTCCCGCGACGTCGTCTACGGCACGAACTCCGAGTTCGGCTTCGACTACCTGCGCGACAACCTGGCCGTCGAGATCCAGCAGAAGGCCCAGCGCGGGCACGGCTTCTCGATCGTCGACGAGGTCGACAACATCCTCATCGACGAGGCGCGCACCCCGCTGATCATCTCGGGCCAGCCGGAGCAGGCCGCGGACCTCTACTACACGTTCGCGAAGCTGGCGAAGACGATGGAGCCGGGCAAGAAGCCCGAGGGGCTCGAGGCCAAGTCCAAGGAGTACGAGGCCGACTTCGACTTCGAGCCGGACGAGAAGCACAAGACGGTCTCGGTGACCGAGCGCGGCGTCGAGAAGGCCGAGCGCTTCCTCAAGATCGACAACCTCTACCGCGCCGAGCTCGGCAACATGGTCAACCACCTCCAGCAGGCGCTGAAGGCGGAGTCGCTCTACAAGCGGGACGTGGACTACGCCGTCATCGACGGCGAGGTGAAGATCATCGACGAGTTCACCGGCCGCATCCTCGAGGGGCGGCGCTGGTCCGAGGGCCTCCACCAGGCCGTCGAGGCCAAGGAGGGCGTGGCGATCCAGGAGGAGAACCAGACCGTCGCCACGATC
>JAFGJG010000047.1 GCA_016929195.1 Thermoleophilaceae bacterium | reverse complement strand
TGGACGCAACGGCGTCCACAGGCTCAACAAGACTCAGCGCAGACCTTTCGCTCCCTCGTACCCCCACACCCCCGCTACGGGGTGAGTCGAAAACGGGCTGATCCCCCGTGAGTGGAAGGACTTGACCCTGATTCCGGCGGGGGTAGAGCCGGTCCATTGCCGGAAGGACGGCTCCGGCGTCCGCGTAGGCCCAGCGGACGCGCCAGAGGGCGGCCCTGGCCGGCCTCGGGCCGAGCTCGTACCGCTCGTCGAGCTTCGCCATGGCCGGGCGCACGAGCGCGAGGAGCCCGGCCGCCTGCAGCTCCTCGCGGGCCTCCCGGTCCGCCGGCGAGCCGATGCCGAGGAGCACGACGGGCAGCTCGCAGTAGTACTCGTGGCTCTCGGCGATCCTGAGGCCGTTCGTGCGGACGTGCTCGAGGATCCTGCCCGCGAGGCCGATCGCTCGGCCAGAGCGGACGCGCGAGCGGAGACGCACCAGGTCGGGGCGCCGGAGTCGAGCCGGCGGTCGCGGCTTGGATCCTCCCGATGGCGGCTTCCTGTTGCGGTAGTAGAAGTCGACGAGGCGCTCGGTGTCGGCGAGGGCCTCGTCGAGCCTCTCCCGAGCGTCGCGCGAGCCTCGTGGCGCGATCTCGCGCACCCAGGCGAAGAGCCGTTCCTTGGCGAGCATCTTGGGGAGCCCGTCGAGAATGCAGTCGTAGATCAGGATGCAGGTCGAGTAGTGGCGCGTTCCTGGACTCGGCCCGTGAGCGCGGAGGTAGAGCGCCACGTCGCGCACGTCCGCGGGTGTGGCGCGCTTGTCCTCAGGGAGCCGGCCGTCGCAGCGGGCGGCGAGCGTTCGGATGCGGGACTCGAGGCCGAGCGCCTGGCGGTGCGGCGGCGTGAGCGTCTCCTTGTGAGTCGGCGACGTCGCCGGCTGAAGGACGAGCTGCGTGGTGAGGTGTCCCGCGAAGAGCTGTTCGGCCGCAACGCGGCCGCCACGCGCGAGGAAGCGCTCGACGTACGCGAGGGCCTCCGCGGGGTCCTCGAGCGGGTGGCCCGTCTCGGTGAGGATGGCGGAGCCTGGCCCGAGCGGGGCGCGGACGGTGTCGCCCTGGCTGTCGCGCGACGTGCGCGGCAGGATCTCGAGGCCGCGGACGCCGCCGTGGGCGCGAGTCGCGAGCTCGAGGAGCTGCTCCTCCGAGAGGAGCGGCTCGGGGAGCTTCGAGACGACGTCGCGGAGACGCGCGTGGGCGAGGAGCGCGAGCTTCTCGATCGGGAGCGCCCCGGTCAGGAACACCCAGCGGTGGAGGCCTCCAGAAGGCGAGGAGCGGACCCAGAGGCCGCGAGGAGCCACGAGAGAAGCGAGGCGTCGACGAGCGTCGAGGTCGGCGTCCTCGCGCACGCGGGCGCCGATCTTCGCGTGCTTGCCGAGGGCGTTGTCGAGGTCGAGAACGAGGACGCGCGACTCGTTGCAGTACACGCCGCCGAGCGCGATCTCGCCGGCGAAGTGCTGCGCCACGAGCGGAGCGACGTCGATCCTCCGCGAGCGGCGCGACCAACTGCCGCCTCCGCGCGGATCGAGCGTCCAGACAGGTACAGGACGGCGCACGTGCGCCGGCGTCGCCGGCAGGAAGAGCTCGCGCCAGAGCGCGAGCCTCCTCTCGCCGAGGGCGACGTCGCCTCGGCCGAGCTGCAGCGCGGCCTCAACGAGCGGTGCTGAGTCTGGTTGTCCGGTCCGTCGTTGACGCAAACCTCTCCCGTCTCGGGACGCACGGGAACTTGACGGGGGGCGCGGTCGGCGCTACGGTGGGCTTGTCACGGCCACCGGCGCTTACCCGCGCCCACGTCAAGCCCACCGGCTCCCGCCTGGTGGGCTTTCGGTTTTTCAGGGCCTCCTGCGGCAGGCCCCGCCGGCTACGGCTTCAGCTCGAGGTCCTAGGGTCCTCCTTTCGTTGTCGTGTCCCACGTCGGGAACTCGTCGAGCGGGCACACGTCTCCCGTCCAGTGGCGCGAAAGGTCTTGACATCCTGGCGGGAGCTGGTAACGTGGCGGGTAGGTAAAGCCGCTTCGCTCCCGTTGGGAGTCACGACCCGCGAACCGTGCCACCGGTTACGCGGGTTTCGTGTTTCAGGGGCCCTTATTCGGGCGCCCCATGTGGGCGGGCCCGCTAGCGTCCTCCTTGGCTGAGCGGCTGCCGGCGAGCAACGGACGACCGTCGAGCGCGTCGGCTGCTCCAGGTGCCACCCTGGAGAGCGTCTTCGCCCGTGAGCGCATCCGCGCGACTCCGGCAGGACTGGAAATCCGTAGGAAAAGGGCACACCGCACGTCTCGGGCGTCACACTTTTCCCGCACGATGACTGGCATCGTTCGGGAGCGTACAAGAAGCGGTCTTCGGGGGTCAAGGAATCTGTAGTGGTCGGCGAGAGCCGAGCGCTATTAGTAGGGGTGCCGAAGGCCCCTTGGAGGGCCGGAGAGGGCCTCATCGGACGCCCACGGGAACCGCGCGGAGCAGCTCCTCGAGCTCCTCCGGCGAGAGGAGGGAGTAGCCCTCGCCTGCGCAGTGGTAGACGGCCGCGCCGTTCGGGGCCATGCGGATCTCGCCCACGACGGTCCTTCGATCGGCGGCGAAAACGCGTGCCGCAGGCGCGCCCGCGAGGAGACTCCAGAGGGTCTCCGGCAGACGGAGCGTTCCGTCCTCGTCGAGGCCTCCGGCGGCTCTGATCAGCTCCTCGGCGTTCATGGTGAACATGACCTCGTTCCCTCCCTCGCGCGGGATGGGGAGGGACGAAGGGCGTGTCGCCGCCGAGGAGTCACGCTTGCCGTGCGATCGACGAGCATCGGCTTGCACGCGTGACAGCGGATCGGGCGCGCTCGGAAGCGACGTGCTGGAGTGAGGGCTCATGGCGTTAGCTCGGTGGCCGTGGCGCGGCGACGCTCACGGAGGCGAGGCTGTCGACGAGCGCGTAGGGGATGGTCGCGGCGACGAGTACGTGCTGCTCCTGTTGGGTGGTGGTGACGGAGCGGACGAGATCCCGGAGCGCTGCGTTCTGCTGCGCGGCGTAGAGGGCGAGGGTCGCGATCTCGCCGAGGGCGCCCGCGAGCTGCCGCGCCGAATCCGGCGCGTCCGTCGTGGCCGTGAAGCGGAGAGAGAG
>JAFGJG010000046.1 GCA_016929195.1 Thermoleophilaceae bacterium | reverse complement strand
CGGCGCTGAGCAGCGCGGGCAGGTCGGTCTGAACGCCCGAGACGCGCACGATCGTGTCCGGCTCGCCGGGCCTCGCGCGCTGCCCGTCGCGCTGCGCGTCCCAGAGGCGGTCGTCGTCCTCCGCGATCTCCGCCTCGATGCCCGCCGCGCGCATGATGCGCGCCGCGCCCTCGGCCTGAGGGCCCGGCGTGGCCCCGCCGAAGCGCGCCAGGAGCGCCCCCGAGCCCTTCCAGCGCACGTCGAGACCGGTGTGCTCGATCGGCGCGTGGGTCAGAGCGGCCGCGGCCGAGGCGAGTGCCGCGGGGTCCGGCGACCGGCCGAGCGCGGTGGCGGTGGCGGGCGGCACCGGGTGCAGGCGCACCGCGATGTCGAGGATCGCGCCGAGCGTCCCGAACGAGCCTGCGAAGAGCTTCGCGAGGTCGTAGCCGGCCACGTTCTTGATGACCTTGCCGCCGCTCTTGGAGCGCGTGCCGTCCGAAAGCGCGACGTTCATGCCCACGACCAGGTCGCGCACGCCGCCGTAGCGCGAGCGGAGCGGGCCCGAGTCGCCGCTCGCCACGATGCCTCCGATCGTGGCTCCGCCGTCCGGCGGGTCGAGCGCCAGCATCTGATCGGCCTCGGCGAAGCTGCGCTGCGCCGCGGCGATCGGCACGCCCGCCTCCACGATCGCGGTCAGGTCGCCCGCGTTGTGCTCGAGCAGCTGGTCCAGCGCGGCGGTGGACACCTCGACGTCCGGCTCGAGCGCGGCCACTCCGGCCCAGCCGAGCTTCGTGCCGCCGCCGCGCACGCGGACCGAGAGGCCGTCCGCCGCCGCGGCGCTCAGCTCCGCGGTCAGGTCGTCGCGCGCGGACATCAGAAGCGCTCCGCCACCCCGGCCTGCTCGAGCGGATGCACGCGGTAGGGACCGGGCACCTCGCCGCACAGCCGCGGGGTGGGCATGACCTTCCCGGGGTTGGCGAGCTGGCCCGGGTCGAACGCGCAGCGCAGGCGCTGGAACGTGCCGAGGTCGGCGTCCCCGAACATCTTCGGCATGTAGCGCTTCTTGTCGACACCCACGCCGTGCTCCCCGGTGATCGACCCGCCCGCCTCCACGCACGCCTCGACGATCAGGCCGGCGAGCTCCTCGGCGCGCTCGGCCTCGCCCTCCCTGCGGCCGTCGTAGCACACGAGCGGGTGCAGGTTGCCGTCCCCGGCGTGGAAGACGTTCGCGACCTCGAGGTCGTACTCGGCGGCGAGCTCCTCGATCCGCCCAAGCACCTCCGCGAGGCGCGTGCGCGGGATGACGCTGTCCTGGACGTAGTAGTTGGGCGCGATCCGGCCCATCGCCGCGAAGGCCGCCTTGCGCGCGGTCCAGATCACGGTTCGCTCCGCGTCGTCCTTCGCGATGCGGATCGAGTCCGCGCCGGCCTCCTCGCAGATCGCCAGTACCTGCTCAAAGCGTGCCTCGCACTCCGCCTCGGCGCCGTCCAGCTCGACCACGAGCGCGGCGCCCGCGTCGGTCGGGTAGCCGGCCCCGGTGTAGCCCTCGGCGGCGCGGATCGAGAGGTTGTCCATCATCTCCACGGCCCCCGGCACTATCCCGCCGGACACGATCTGCGAGACGACCTCGCCCGCCTGCGTCGTCGAGCCGAAGAAGGCCACGAGCGTCCGCACCGTCTCCGGCGTGGGGATCACGCGCAGCCAGATCTTCGTGGCGATCCCGAGCGTGCCCTCCGAGCCCACGAACGCGCCCACCAGGTCGAGCGCGGGCGTGTCCAGCTCCCTGCCGCCGAGCTGGAGCAGCGTGCCGTCCGGGAGGACGACCTCGAGGCCGGTCACGTAGTTCGTCGTGAAGCCGTACTTGAAGCAGTGCGCGCCGCCCGAGTTCTCCGCGACGTTGCCGCCGATCGTGCAGACGATCTGGCTCGACGGGTCGGGCGGGTAGAAGTGGGTGGGCCCGACGGCGTGCGAGACGGCCACGTTGGTCACGCCGGGCTCCACCAGCACGCGCTGGTTCGGCAGGTCGACCTCGAGCACGCTCCGCATCCGCGTGAGCGAGATGAGGACACCGTCCGCGACCGGGGTCGCGCCGCCCGAGAGGCCGGACCCCGCGCCGCGGGCCACCCAGGGGACGCCCTCGCGGTGGCAGGCGGCCACGACCGCCTGCACCTCGGAGGCCGAGCCCGGCAGGACGACCGCTCCCGGCGTCACCGCGTACTGGAGGAGCCCGTCCGACTCGTAGGTCCGCAGCTGGTGCTGGTGGGTGATGACGTGCTCGTCGCCGAGCAGCGCCCGCCACTCGGCCACGAGCGGGCCCAGGTCCACCGGCGTGGGATCGGGTTCCTCCTTCGGCGGCGGGCCCTCACCGAAGGCGGGCCCGGCGCCGGCGCTCACTCCACGACCATCCAATCGAGGACCGGGGTCGACTGCAGGTAGACGAGTGCGCACATGACGAGGACGAGCACCAGGCTCCAGCCCAGGACCTTACGGAACAGGTCGCCCTCCTTGCCCGCCATCCCCACGGCCGCCGCGCCGATTGCGAGGTTCTGCGGCGAGATCATCTTCCCGAGCACGCCGCCGGAGCTGTTCGCGGCCGCCAGGAGCGTCTCGGAGATGCCGGCGTCCTTGGCCGCGGTCACCTGGAGCGCGCCGAACAGCGCGTTCGACGAGGTGTCGGAGCCGGTCACCGCCACGCCGAGCCAGCCGATCAGCGCGGACAGGAAGGCGAACAGGCCGCCCGCCCCGGCCGCCCAGAGGCCGAGCGTCACGGTCTGGCCGGACTGGTTCATGACGTAGGCCAGCGCCAGGACCGCGGCGACGGTCAGGATCGCCCACTTGAGCTGGTCGAGCGTCTTCACGAACGTCTGCACGGACCGGCCGGGCGAGATGCCGAGGACGGGCATCGTGATCAGCCCCGCGATCAGCATCAGCGTCCCGGTGGCCGGCAGCCAGTTGAAGTTGAACGTCAGGCTCGACAGCGGCTCGCCGTCCGGGCTCACCACATCCAGGCCGGGCCACTGGAACGGCTTCGTCCAGGGCGACTCGGCGAGCGCGTCCTTCACCGCCGGGATCTGCGCGATCGAGAAGACCGCTATGACGATCACGTAGGGCGCATAGGCGCGGATCACGTCCGCGGTCGAGTCGCGCTGCGTGTCGTCGCGCCGCTCGACCTCCCGCTCCATGGCGGGCGCGTGCGCCGAGCCGCCCGCCACCGCAGGCTGCGAGAAGCGCCCGGTCG
>JAFGJG010000005.1 GCA_016929195.1 Thermoleophilaceae bacterium | reverse complement strand
GTAGGCAGTCGGGGATCACACTTGTGGGCCGGAAAAACCGGCCGCAGGCCAGAATTCACGCTGGAGTGCGGCGGAACTTCGGTCTAGGGCATGGAACGGCGCGCCATCGACTGGGAAGCGGTGCACCGCCGTCTGGCGGTGGTTGAAGCCGCCGTCTCCGGAGGGCTGGAGCGAAGCCCCGAGGAGACCCGCCGGATTCTGGAGGCGCGGGCGCGGGCGGCGGCGGTGCCGCCCGGGAAGCCGGACGAGTCCGCGCGTCTGGAGGTACTGGCGTTCGCGCTGGCCGGCGAGACGTACGCCGTGGAGACCTGCCACGTCCGCGAGGTCTGCCAGCTCCGGGACCTGGCCCTGGTGCCGTGCACGCCGCCCTTCGTCGCCGGCGTGATCAACCTGCGCGGCCGGATCCTGGCCGTGCTGGACCTGCGCCGGTTCTTCGACCTGCCGGCGCGAGGGCTCACCGAGCTGAACCGGGTCGTCGTCCTGCGCGGCGGCGACGACGAGCTGGGGTTGCTCGCGGATTCCATCGAAGGGGTGCGTTCGGTGGCGGTGTCGGAGTTGCAGGACGGACTGCCGACGCTGACCGACGCGCGCGCGCGGTTCCTCAAAGGGGTGACCGGCCGGAGGCTGGCCGTGCTCGACGGCGGCCGGCTGCTCGAAGACGCGGGCCTCAAGGTCGACGACCGGGGCGCCCGGTAGACGTGCCGACCTCGGTCGGCGGGAGGACGGACATGGGGTGGTTCGCCAATCTCAAGACGAGCACGAAGCTGTTCCTCGGGTTCGGCGTCATGATCGTGCTGGTAGTGGGCACTGCCGTGCTGGGCTATCAGGCGCTCGCCACGATGCAGAGAACGGAGCGGGGGGAGGTCGACGAGAGCAACCTGGCGATGACCACGTTGTTGGAGATGCGCTCCGACCAGAATCGCATACGTGGCAGCATGCTGCAGTTGCTGCTCGCGGACGACGTGACCGAGAGGGAGGCCCTGATCCGGGAGGTGAACCAACGGTCGGAGGAGGTCCGTGACGGGCTCGAGCACATCAAGGCGTTCCTGACGAGGCGGAACATGAGGAACGAGCTTGGCATGGTCCCCGCGCTGGAGAGGGACCTCGCCGCCTACCGCGAGGGCCGAAGCGAGACGTTCGGGATCGTCACCGCCGGGAGGCTGGACGAAGCGCGCGCCCTGGGGACCGGGGCGCAGGACGAGCGGTTCGAACGGATCCGGGCGCAGATGATGGCGATCGGCGATGGCTGCCGGGCGCATGCCGTCGCCGCGGTGGCGCGGTCGGAGCAGTTGTTCGACGAGACCGTGCGGGCCTTCGGTGTGGTGGCGATTGTGGCGGTTCTGTTCGCGGTGCTCATGGTCTGGGTGATGCAGCGCCTGATCGCGGCTCCGTTGCGGGTGGTCACGGGCATTGCCCAGCGGGTCACGGCGGGCGACCTGACCGTGCGGGTCGAAGCCACGGAGCGGTCGGACGAGGTCGGCTCGTTGCAGCGGGCCTTCACGGCCATGGTGGAGAAACTCCAGAGCTTCGCATCCACGGCCGAACGGGTTGCCGCGGGCGACCTGACCGCGCGCTTCGAAGGGGAGGACCCGGCCAACGACACCGACACCCTGCAGCGGGCTCTGCGGCTCATGATCGAGAACCTGCGCGAGACGAACCGCGAGCTGCGCGAGGGGTTCGGCATCCTTGCCTCGTCCTCGACCGAGATCCTCGCCACGGTCTCGCAGGTCGCGGCCGGCGCGTCCGAGACCGCCACCGCCGTCGGCGAGACCTCCACGACGGCCGAGGAGGTCAAGCAGACCGCGCACCTTTCCCACCAGAAGGCCAAGGCGGTCCAGGAGACCGCGCAGAGGGCGGCGACCGTGTCCGAGACGGGTCGCAAGGCGGTGGCCGAGACCGTCGAGGGGATGAATCGGATCCGCGAGCAGATGGAATCGATCGCCGAGAGCGTGGTGCGGCTCTCCGAACAGGGGCAGACGATCGGCGAGATCATCGCCACGGTCAACGACCTGGCCGAGCAGTCCAACCTGCTGGCGGTCAACGCGGCGATCGAGGCCACGCGGGCCGGCGAGTACGGCAAGGGGTTCGCCGTGGTGGCCCAGGAGGTCAAGAGCCTGGCCGAGCAGTCCCGGCAGGCGACGACCCAGGTGCGGACGATCCTGATGGAGGTGCAGAAGGCCACCAGCGGCGCGGTGCTCGCCACCGAGCAGGGGACCAAGGCGGTGGCCGCGGGCGTCAAGCAGGCGACCGACGCCGGCGAGTCGATCCGCGCGCTGGCGGGCAGCGTGGGCGAGGCGGCGCAGGCCGCGACCCAGATCGCCGCCTCGAGCCAGCAGCAGCTCGTGGGCATGGACCAGATCGCCTCGGCCATCGGCAACATCCGCCAGGCCACGACCCAGAACATGGCCGGCACCAAGCAGCTCGAGACCTCGGCGCGCAGCCTCCAGGAGCTGGGCGGACGACTGAAGGTCCTGGTGGAGCGACAGCGCGTCGAGGCGTGAGTCGGGCCGGCGCGTCTGGCAGAGGGACCCATGGGCGGGAAGCGGGAAGAGTTCCTGGCGCGGCTGCGTGAGACCTTCCGGGTCGAGGCGGGGGAGCATCTCGAGGCGATCACCGCCGGCCTGCTGGCGCTGGAACGGGGCGAGCCCGGCGAGCGCCCCGCGATCGTCGAGCGTGTCTTCCGCGAGGCCCATTCGCTCAAGGGCGCCGCGCGATCGGTGAGCCTGGCGGAGGTCGAGGCGCTGTGCGTGGAGCTGGAGGGCCTCTTCGCGGCGCTGAAGCGCGGCGAGCTCGAACCCTCCACCGGGTTGCTCGACGCCGTGCGCCCGGCGCTCGCCGTGCTGGCGATCCTGTGCGGCAGCCCCGCCGCGCCGGCGTCGGCAAAGACGCGGGAGCAGGAGCAGCGGGCGCTCGCCGCGCTCCAGCGGCTCGTCCGGGGAGGCTCCGCCGGACAGGCCGAGGCGCCGGCGGCGGTCGTATCCACCCCTGCGGCGGTCCCGGAGCCGTCCGTCGCGGCGGTCGCCGGCGGCCCGGTCGGGCCGGACACGGTCCGCGTCTCGACGCGCAAGCTCGGCGCGATCCTGCTCGAGGCCGAGGAGCTGGTCGGCGCCCGGCTCGCCGCGGAGGCCCACGCGGCGGAGCTGCGCGCGCTGGCGATGGAGCTGGCGGGTTGGAACCGGCGGCGCGTCCGGGAGGCCACCCGGCTGCGTCGCGGCGGGGCGGACGCGGGGAGGGCGGCCGAGCTGCTCGAGTCCGAGCTGCTGTACACGCGGTCGCTCGAGAACTCCTTGCGGAGGCTGGCCGGGATCGCACGGCAGGACGCGCCGGCGCTCTCGGCCGGCGTCGACCGGCTGCTCGAGGGTGTCCGGCAGGTGCTGCTGCTCCCCTGCTCGTACCTGCTCGGCGGTCTACCGATGGTCCTGCGCGACCTCGCGCGGGAGCAGGGCAAGGAGGCCGAGCTGCGGGTGGCCGGCGAGGACATCGAGATCGATCGCCGGGTGCTCGACGAGCTGAAGGACCCGTTGATCCACCTGCTGCGCAACTCCGTCGACCACGGGATCGAGCAGCCGGACGCGCGCGGCGCGCGGGGCAAGCCGGCGCGCGGGGTCGTGACGGTGACGGTCCGGCCGGTCGAGGGGAGCCGGGTCGAGCTGACGGTGGCGGACGACGGCTGCGGGATCGACGTCGCGAAGGCCAGGCAGGCCGCCGTGCGGCTCGGCCTGGTCGAGGCGGACCAGGCCGCCCGGCTGGCCGAGGCCGAGGTGGTGGAGCTGGTGTTCCACTCCGGGCTGTCGACGAGCCCGATCATCACGGACCTGTCGGGCCGGGGACTCGGCCTGACCATCGTGCGGGAGAAGGTCGAACGGCTCGGCGGGTCGGTCGCGGTGCGCTCGGACTCCGGGCTCGGCACGACGTTCCGGCTGGTCGTTCCGTCGTCGCTGGCGACGTTCCGCGGCGTGTTCGTCGAGGCGGCGGGCCGCCGGTTCGTGATTCCGACCGCCGGCGTGGTACGCGCGGGCCGGGTCACGCCGGAGGAGATCAAGACCATCGGGAACCGCCCGACCGTCGCGCTGGGCGGGCATGCGGTGGCACTCGCCCGGCTGCGCGACGTGCTCGAGCTGTCCGGACCGGACGGGCGGGAGAGCGATGCCGCCCGGCCGCTGGTGCTGGTGCGCGCGTCGGGTCGCGAGGTGGCGTTCGTGGTCGACGAGGTGCTGGGCGAGCAGGAGGTGATGGTCAAGAGCCTGGGCCGGCAGCTCGTCCGGGTCCGCAACGTCGGCGGCGCCTGCATCGCGGGCAGCGGCGCGGTCGTGCCGATCCTCAACGTCGTCGATCTCGTGGAGTCCGCCGCGGCGGCGGGCGCGCCCCAGCCGACCGCGGCCGGGGCGGAGTCTGCGCCCGAGCGGCGGTCGCGCCTGCTGCTCGCCGAGGACTCGATCACGGCGCGCGCGCTGGTGAAGGGGATCCTCGAGGGCGCCGGCTACGAGGTGGTGGCGGCGGTGGACGGCCTGGACGCGCTGACCCGGCTCAAGAGCGAGCCGTTCGACCTGCTGGTCTCGGACGTCGACATGCCCCGGATGAACGGCTTCGAGCTGACGGCGAAGATCCGCGCCGACAGGAAGCTGGCCGAGCTGCCGGTCGTGCTGGTCACGGCGCTCGGCTCGCAGCGGGACCGGGAGTACGGGATCGAGGTCGGTGCCAACGCCTACATCGTCAAGACCGACTTCGACCAGGGCAACCTGCTCGAGATCATCCGGAGGCTCCTGTGATGCGACCCGCGGAGGAAGGACGATGATCGACGTGCTGGTGGTCGAGGATTCCCAGGTGATCCGGGAGTATCTCGTCTTCGCGCTGGAGGCCGACCCCGAGCTGCGGGTGGTGGCGACGGCGGCCGACGGGGAGGAGGCGGTGGCGTGCGTGGCCCGGCGTCGCCCCGCGGTCGTGCTGATGGACATCCACCTGCCGGGGATCGACGGGCTCGAGGCCACGCGGCGGATCATGGCGTCGCACCCGGTGCCGATCGTCGCCTGCACGGCCAGCACCCGCTTCGACGAGGTGCACACCGCCATGCGGGCCCTCGAGGCGGGCGCGCTCGCCGTGCTGAAGAAGCCCCGGGGGCTCGGCGATCCGCAGGCCTCGGTCGACTGCGCGGCGATCATCGACACCCTCAAGCTGATGTCCGAGGTCAAGGTGGTCCGGCGGTGGAACCGGACGGCGACCACGGCCTCGGCCGCCGCCGCGCCGGCGCCGCTCGAGGTCGCCGGGCACGAGGCGGCGGTCGTCGCGATCGGTGCCTCGACCGGCGGTCCGCCGGTGGTGCTTCAGATCCTGTCCGGGTTGTCGCCTGCCTTCCCGGCGCCGATCCTCGTGGTCCAGCACATCTCGGCGGGTTTCACCGTCGGCTTCGCTGAGTGGCTCGCCGCGGGCTCGGGCTTGCCGGTGCACGTGGCGCAGGGCGGGGAGACCCCGCTCCCGGGCCACGTCTACGTCGCGCCCGACGACCGGCACCTGGTGGTGGGCTCGCGGGGCGAGTTGCAGACGACGCTCGACGGGTCGCAGAGCGGCCTGCGGCCGTCGGTGGGGGTGCTGTTCCGCTCGGTGGCCGAGCGGTTCGGCCGCCGGGCGGTCGGCGTGCTGCTGACCGGCATGGGCCGGGACGGCGCCGAGGAGCTGAAGCGGATGGCCGATCAGGGGGCGCTCACCGTCGCCCAGGACGAGGAGAGCTGCACGGTGTTCGGCATGCCGGGCGAGGCGATCCGGCTCGGCGCGGCGGGATTCGTGTTCCCGCCGCGGAGGATCGCCGAGTTCCTGACCGTCGCCGTTCGGCGGGGTGCGAACCAGGGAGTGGTCAATGGCTGAGACTCCGGAAACGACGCGCGAGGCGGCAACGAAGGTGCTGGTGGTCGAGGACAGCCCGACGCAGCTCGAGCAGTTGCGGTTCCTGCTGGAGGACTCGGGGTTCTCGGTCGTCGTCGCGCGGAACGGCCGGGAGGGGCTCGCCGCCGCCCGGGCGAACCCGGTCGACCTGGTGGTATCCGACATCATGATGCCCGAGATGGACGGCTACGCGCTGTGCAAGGCGCTGCGCGCGGACGAGAAGCTCCGGCACGTGCCCGTGATCCTGCTCACCTCGCTCGCCGATCCGCGGGACGTGATCCAGGGACTCGAGTCGGGGGCGAACAACTTCATCTGCAAGCCGTACGACGACCGGGCCCTGGTCGCGCGCGTGAAGAACGTCCTGGCGAACCAGGAGATCCGCAAGGCCTCGTCCAGCGAGATGGGGATCACCATCTACTTCGCGGGCCAGCGCTTCTTCATCACCGCCGACCGGCTGCAGATCCTCGACCTGCTGCTCTCGACGTACGAGAACGCGGTGAGCCAGAACACGGAGCTGACCCGCACGCGCGACCAGTTCCGGGCCCTCAACGAGCAGCTCGAGGCGCGGGTGGCGGAGCGCACCGCCGCGCTGACGACGGAGATCGAGGAGCGGAAGCGGGCGGCCGAGGCGCTGCGCCGGAGCGAGGAGCGGCTCCAGGCGCTGTTCGAGCGGGTCGGGCACCTCAACCGCGTTCTGGATGCCATTCGCAACGTCAACCGGCTCATCGTCCGGGAGAAGGACCCGGCCCGGCTCGTCCAGCAGGCCTGCGAGCTGCTGATCGAGACGCGCGGGTACCACGGCGCGTGGATCGCTCTCGGCGCCGAGGGGTCGCCGCGCTCGGCGCCGGCGCAAGCCGGTTGGGGCGCAGGCTTCGAGCCCTTCGCGCGCAGATTCGAAGAGGGCTGCTGGCCGGCCTGCCGGGCGAGCGCGTCGGCAGCCGACGCCGTCGCGGTTCTGGACCCCGAAGCAGCTTGCCGGGAGTGTCCCCTCCGCAGCGCGTACAACAGTGATCTCGCCGCGGTCTCGTGCCTGCGCCACGCAGGACGCGACTTCGGCATGCTCGGAGTCTCTGTTCCTCGGGGCGTGCCCATCGACGAGGAGGAGCGGGCGATACTGCTCGAGGTCGCGGGCGACATCGCCTTCGCGCTCCACGGCATCGAGATGGAGACCGAGCGCCGGAAGTCCGAGCAGACCCTGCTGGCCATCTTCCAGTCGGCCAGCGACGGCATCCTGCTGGCGGACGCCGAATCGGGGCGCTTCGTCGTCGGCAACGATGCCATATGCCGCATGCTCGGCTACTCGCACGAGGAGATGCGGGGCCTTTCCGTCGCGAGCATCCACCCGGCGGAGCATCTCGACTATGTTCGTGCGCAGTTCGACAGGCAGGCCCGCGGCGAGATATCGCTGGTCGCCGACATTGCCATGAAGTGCAAGGACGGGACCGTCTTCCCCGCGGACGTGAACTCCGCGCCGGTGGAGCTGGATGGCCGGCGTTGCCTGCTCGGCATCTTCAGGGACATCACCGAGCGCAAGCGGACCGAGGGGGAGCTGCGGGTGAAGGACCGGGCTCTGGAGTCCAGTATCAATGCAGTCGCCCTCGGTGGGCTTGATGGGAAACTCACGTACGTCAATGCCGCCTTCCTCAGGATGTGGGGGTATCGCGACCGCAGAGAGGTCGAGGGGAGATCGGCGATAGGTTTCTGGGCGTCGCCTGACGACGCCGCCCAGGTCATGGCAGCCTTGCAGAAGACGGGGCAGTGGTCCGGCGAGATGAGAGCCTCGAACAAGGATGGTGGTGAATTCGATGTCGAGTTGGCGGCGTGCATGATCCTGGGCGTGGATGGCGAACCGACGGGACTGTTCGCCGCCTTCCAGGACATCACCGAGCGCAAGCGGGCCCAGGCGGAGCGGGAGAAGATCGAGGAGCAGCTTCGGGTGTCGCAGAAGATGGAGGCGATCGGCGCCCTGGCGGGCGGCGTGGCGCACGACTTCAACAACCTGCTGTCGGTGATCCTGAGCTACACCGAGTTCGCGATGCAGGCCGTCGGGGAAGGCAACCCGCTGCGGGACGACCTGCTGGAGGTCAAGCGGGCCGGCCAGCGGGCGGAGGCGGTCGTGCGGCAGCTCCTCGCGTTCGGCCGCAAGCAGGTGCTGCAGCCCGTGCCGCTGAGCCTGAACCAGGTCGTCGCCGGGCTCGAGAAGATGCTGCGCCGAATCCTCGGCGAGGGCATCGACCTCGTGCAGGTCCTGTCCCCGGACCTCGGCACCGTCCGCGCTGACCCGGGCCAGATGGAACAGGTGCTGATGAACCTGGTGGTCAACGCCCGCGACGCGATGCCCGAGGGCGGCAAGCTGACCATCGAAACGCGCAGCGTGGAGATCGACGAGGAGTACGCGGCGCGGCACGTCACCGTCACCCCGGGCTCGTACGTCCAGCTTGCCGTGACCGACACCGGCTGCGGCATGGATCGGGAGGTCAAGGCCCGGCTGTTCGAGCCGTTCTTCACGACCAAGGGCATCGGGAAGGGGACGGGGCTCGGATTGCCCACGGTCTACGGCATCGTCAAGCAGAGCGGCGGCAACATCTGGGTCTATAGCGAGCCCGGCCGGGGGACCACCTTCAAGGTCTACCTGCCACGGGTGTTCGAGGCCGCGGTGGGCTCGACCCCGCCGCCGGCATCGCCGCGGCGCGTCACCGGGACCGAGACGATCCTCGTCGTCGAGGACGAGGCGGCGCTGCGCGAGGTCGCCCGCCGCGCCCTCGACGCGGCCGGGTGCAAGGTGCTGACCGCCCGGAACGGGGAGGAGGCGCTGGCGGTCGCCGCCCAGCACGCCGCCGAGATCCACCTGCTGCTGACCGACGTCGTGATGCCCCGGATGGGCGGCCGGATACTGGCCGAACGGCTGACCGCGGCGCGCCCGGGACTCCGGGTGCTGTTCACGTCTGGCTACACCGACAACGCCATCGTCCACCACGGGGTGCTCGACGCCGGCACCCACTTCCTCGCAAAACCGTTCACCGCCACCGAGCTGACGCGCAAGGTCCGCGAAGTGCTGGACCACGACCCGGACGGGCCGCCCGTGCCCCGGGCGCCGAGCGGGGACGCCGCCGCGCGACCGCCCGACCGGCTGCTCGACCCGGAGGTGGTCCGCGCGCTGGCGCCCGAGCTGCGCAAGCGGCTCCGGCAGGCGGTGGTCTCGGCGCGCCAGGACGAGCTGGTCGCACTGCTCGAGGCGTCGCGGCAGACGGCACCGGAGGCGGTGGACGGCCTGCTGCGGCTGGTGGACCGGTTCGACTACGACGGATTGCGGGACCTGCTGGCCCCATCCACGGAGGACGCCGATGGCTGACCACATTCGCGGCAGCAGCGTGCTGATCGTCGATGATGAACCCGCCAACCTGAGGCTGCTGGCGACGGTGCTCAAGCGCGAAGGGCTGGTGCCGCGGCCCGTCCCGAGCGGGCGGCTGGCGATCGAGGCGGCGGTGGCCGACCCGCCGGATCTCGTGCTGCTGGACGTGCGGATGCCCGAGATGTCCGGCTTCGAGGTCTGCCGGTGGTTCAAGCAGGACGAGCGGCTGCGGCAGATCCCGGTGGTCTTCCTCAGCGGACTCCAGGGGACGGACGACAAGGTCGAGGCGTTCCGGGTCGGTGCGGTCGACTTCGTGGCCAAGCCGTTCCAGGACCAGGAGGTCCTGGCACGCGTCAAGACCCACCTGCGGCTCCGACGGCTGCAGGTGGAGATGGTGTCGCACACGGAGGAGCTCGAGCGGCGGGTCGCCGAGCAGGTCAAGGTGGTCACCGGCTCGCAGCTCGCGACGATCTTCGCGCTGGCCAAGCTGGCCGAGGCGCGGGACGACGACACCGGGCACCACATCGAGCGGGTCCGAGGGTTCGCGCGACTGCTGGCCCGGACGCTTCGAGAGACCCACCCGGACGAGAAGCTGCTCACCCCGCAGTTCGAGGACAACATCTTCGAGGTCAGCCCGCTCCACGACATCGGCAAGGTCGCCGTGCCCGACGCGGTCCTGCTCAAGCCGGGCAAGCTGACGCCGGAGGAGTTCGAGGTCATCAAGACCCACACCACGAAGGGGGCCCGGACGCTCGACACGGTGCTGCAGCGCTACCCGGAGAACGCCTTCCTGCGCATGGGCTGCGACATCGCCCGCAGCCATCACGAGAAGTGGGCGGGCGGCGGCTACCCCGACGGCCTGGCGGGCGAAGCGATCCCGCTCAGCGCCAGGATCGTTGCCGTGGCGGACGTGTACGATGCCGTTCGTGCGCGCCGCCCGTACAAAGAGCCGATGCCCCACGAGAAGGCGCGTGGGATCATCCTCGAAGGGAGCGGCAAGCACTTCGATCCGCGGGTCGTCGAGGCGTTCCGGTCGGTCGAGGCGGCGTTCGACTCGCTGTACGCCGAGCTGTGCGACTGATCACCCGAGGTCGCCCGAGATCGCCACGAACCCGCAGTGCGCCAGCAGCTCGTACGCGGCGCGCTCGGCGGCCTCGGCGTCGTCGCCGCCGACCAGCTCCAGACACGCCGCGACCGGGACCGACAGACGCGGGGCAGGCGACGGCCGCTTCGACCCCGCCCACGCCACCAGCTCCTCCACGAACGCCAGTCGCCGCGCGTCGGCCTCGAGCCGCGTCGCCAACACCTCGGCGTCCAGCTCCGCCCGCGCCCGGCGCGCCAGCACCAGCGCCGCCGCCCGTGCCAGCCGCGGCCAGTCGTACTTCTCCTGCGCCGCCCCCGGCAGACAGGCCCGCTCGACCGCCACCACCAGGCACTGCCGCACTAGGTGCGGCGGCACGGCGGGATGGAACACGACGACACAGGCGTGCACGCCGTCCGACACGTCCAGCCGTTCGAACGGCACCCGCGCGAACCCCGGCACCATGTGCTCGCTGAGCGCCACGTCCTGCACCGCGGTCTCGACGAGCCGCAGGTCGGCTCCGGAGGCGACGAGGCCCCGCAGGAGGCCGAGCTTGTCGTCGAGTTCGTCCGCGTGCATCACCTCTCCCAGCAGCGCCAGCGGCGGGGAGGCCGAGCGGCGCAGCGCTTCGGTGAGGTCGACCTTCACGGCGAGTTTCCGGGTCGGCAGCCGCATCGTGTCGAGGTCGTCGTCGTCCGCGGGCGGTTCCGGTTCGGGCTGCGTCGCGGCCGGCTCGTCCGCCGGCGAGCGGACCCGCAGGGCCGCCGCCAGCTTCTCCGGCACGCACGCCGCCCCCTCCGTCGCGACCCAGAAGACGATCCGGTCGGTCGCCGGCTCGACCGCGAGCGCGAACCCCCGTTCGACCGGCACCCCGCGCTCGATCAGCTCCTCGGGGGGCAGGGTCTCGTTCCGGCTCTTGAGCACCGTCAGCACCGCGCGGCGCGGCGGGATGCTGCCGAAGTCGGCCTTGACGTCGAAGTGGTAGCCGTGCCCCGGCTCGTCACATGTCACCCGCAGCTCGAGGAAGAAGCCGGTCGGTGCCCGTGTCTCCTCGCCGGCCTCCAGCAGCGGCAGGCGGATGCCGCGGGTTCGGCCGGGAGCGAGCTGCTCGAGCCGCAGGAGCGAAGCGTGCGGACTTCGGGGTCGGCGTGGCGGGCGCTCCGGTGGTTGCGACGATCGCGGCGGCGACATCGCGATGCCCCGTCCCCAGCCCCCCGAATCCTCGGAACGACCTCCTTGCTGCCTGTAGCATGACACGGAACCACGCAGCCGGCACGTCTCGTGTGAAGCGGCCAGGCGTCGGGCGACCACACGGGGTCAGCCGGAAGTCGCTCGGTCGCCGAGCAGCCCCGAGCCTTCGCCGAGCCGCCCCGGCCGGCGCTGGCCGCGCAGCTCCCGTCTCGCGGACTCCAGCAGGACGGGCAGATCCGTGGCGTGTTGCGCCTCGAACCGCGCGGCGCCCGTGGCGAGCGCCACGGGAAAGGCGGCCCGCGGGTCGGCGTTGCGCCGCGCGATGCACCGGGCGACCCGGTCGAGGAAGGTCTCGCGCGACTCCGCGGCGGCGTCGAGGGCCAGCACGGCGAACTCACCCTCGTCGAGCCGGCCGAGCACGTCGGAACCGCGAAACCCGGCTCGGAGCGCCGCGGCGGTCTCGACGAGCGCCGTGTCGCCGGCCTCGCGCCCGTGCGTCTCGTTGATGCGGCTCATCCCTTCCACATCGGCGCAGACGACCCACAGGCCGGTCGAGCGCCGCCGGGCGAACCGCAGGAGCTGGGTGCCGGCCGCGAGGAACCCGCGGCGGTTGTACAGCCCGGTCAGCTCGTCCAGCCACGTCAGCGCCTTGAGCGACAGCAGCGCGTTGTGCCGTTCGGACGCGAAGTGGAGGGCCCGCATGATCGTGTCGCCCGACGAGCGCCGCTTGACCAGGAAGTCCTG
>JAFGJG010000004.1 GCA_016929195.1 Thermoleophilaceae bacterium | reverse complement strand
GCGCAGCCGCGCGACGAGCTCCTCGAGGCTGAACGGCTTCGTCATGTAGTCGTCGCCGCCGCTCGTCAGGCCGCGGAGCTTGTCCTCGCCGGCGTCGCGCGCGGTCAGGAACAGGATCGGCACGTGGCTGCGCTCGGCCCCGAGGCGCTCGGCCACCTCGAACCCCTCCATGTCGGGGAGCATCACGTCGAGGACCATCACCTGCGGCCGGAAGCTCTCCACCGCCGCGAGCGCCTCGCGGCCGCTGCCGGCCGACTCGACCGCGAAGCCCTGGAAGCGCAGCGCCATCGAGATCACGTCGACGATGTTGGGCTCGTCGTCCACCACGAGCACGCGGTTCGGGGCGCCGCCGTCGCTCATCACCTAGCCCATTGTCCCCTCTTTCCTGGGAGGAGCCTGGGAGGACTCTGGGAGCTGCCCGGAGGTCTCGAGCAGCAGCCGGGCGACGACGTCCGGCTGGTCGAACATCGGGATGTGCCCGCAGTCGGGCAGGACGAGCGTGCGGGCGCCCGGCGCCCGCAGGCGCACCGGCCGGATCAGCCGGTCCTGCTCACCGAACGCGACGGTGAGCGGCACGCGGATCCGCGACGCGCCGGTGAAGTGGCTCTGGCGCATCGCCACGTTCGTGGCGTCGTAGGCGGTCGAGCGCGCGTACGAGCTGACCATGCGGGTCGCCGCCGCACGCGGAACCCGCTCGGGGTGGGCCACGACGCGCGCAAGCGCGCGGCGCCTGAGCGCCGGGCTCAGCATCGCCGCCGGCAGCAGCGGCCGGAGCGCACGCGCCATTCGCTGGGCGCCGCGCGGGGCGGGCGCCCCCGCGGGGTCGAGCGGCCCCCGCCAGAGCCCCGCCGGGCAGAGCGCGCTGACCGAGCGCGCCCGCGCCGTCTTGCCGAGCTCCAGCGCGACCCAGCCGCCGAGCGAGTTCCCGGCCAGATGGGCGCTCTCGAGGCCGAGCTCGTCCATCAGCCGCGCGACGGCGCGCGCGAGCGCCTCGGGCGTGGGCCCGGCCCCGTCCGGCAGGGGCGGCGAGTGGCCGAACCCCGGCAGGTCCACCGCGATCACGTCGAGATGCTCGGCCAGCGGCTCGAGGACGGGCTCCCAGACGCACAGCTCGCCGCCGATCCCGTGCAGCAGGACGATCGGCTGCCCGCGGCCGCGGCGCTCGACGTTCAGCGAGGCCATGCCTGATCGTACGTGGGCCCGCCGGGCCGCAGATCAATTGAGAACGATTCTCAATAGTCTCGGAGCCAGATGCGCCCGATCCTCGTGCTCCTCGCCTGCGCGCTTCTCCTGGCCGGCTGCGGCGGCGGCTCGCCCGGCGACGGGCGGCTCGTGGTCGTCGCGACGACCACGCAGGCCGGCGACCTCGTGCGCCAGGTCGGGGGCGACCGCGCCGACGTCCGCCAGATCCTCAGGCCCAACTCGGACCCGCACGACTACGAGCCGCGCCCGAGCGACGTCAAGGCGCTCAGCGAGGCGAGCCTCATCGTGCGCTCGGGCGGCGAGGTCGACGACTGGCTGGACGGCCTGGTGGACGACGCCGGCAGCGACGCCCCGGTGCTCGACCTGTCCGAGCGGGTGCGGACGCGCCGGGAGCACGGCGACCTGGATCCGCACTGGTGGCAGGATCCGCGCAACGCCGAGCTCGCGGTGGCCGCGATCCGCGACCGCCTGGCGGCGGCGGACCCGGGCGGGGCCGACGCCTACCGCCGGAGCGCCGCCCGCTATCTCCGCAGGCTCGGCCGCCTCGACCGCCGCACGGCCGCCTGCATCGAGCGCATCCCGCCGCGGCGCCGAAAGCTCGTGACGACCCACGACGCGCTCGGCTACTACGCCGCGCGCTACGGGCTCGAGGTCGTCGGCGCGGTGCTGCCGGCGCTGTCGACGCAGGCGCAGCCCTCGGCCCGCGACGTCGAGGCGCTCGTGGACCAGATCCGCCGCACCGGGGTGCGGGCGATCTACCCGGAGAGCTCGATCAACCCGAAGCTCGAGCAGGCGGTGGCCCGCGAGAGCGGCGCGGAGGTGGGCGGGGCGCTCTGGGCCGACTCGCTCGGCCCGGAGGGCTCGAGCGGAGACACCTACGTGAAGTCGATCGAGAGCAACACGCGCGCGATCGCCGCGGGGCTCAGCGGAGGCGCCGTGAGCTGCCCGGGCGCCTGAACGCGGCCGCGCGCTCGCCTAGGGTTCTGGCGTGCGTGCACGTGCGCTCGCGCTCCTGCTCGCCGCGGCCGCCCTGCTCGTGGGCGGAGCGCCGCGTGCGGCGGAGACGGACCACCCAACCGTCGTCCTCCTGATCCTCGACGAGTTCCCCGTCGACGATCTCGTGCGGCCCGATGGGCGCATCGACGCGGCGCGCTTCCCGAACTTCGCGAAGCTGGCCGCCACCTCCACCTGGTTCCGGAGCGGGACCACCGTCTACGACTCGACCACGAAGGCCGTGCCGGCGATCCTCGATGCGCGCGCACCGCGCAGGGGAACGCCTCCCGGCGTGGAGGGCCATCCGCGGAACATCTTCACCCTCTTCGACTCGCTCGGGTACGAGGTGGACGCCGCCGAATCGGTCAGCTCTGTCTGCCCCACGACGATCTGCGCGACCTCCACACCGCCCACCGGGGTGATCGACCGGCTGCGCGGCAGCGACCGGCCCGGACGTCTCCGCCGCTGGGCCGCCTCGATCCGCAACGGGACGCGGCCGACGCTGTACGTGCACCACGCCCTGCTGCCGCACGAGCCGTGGATCTACCTCCCGTCCGGGCGCCAGAGCCGCCCGGGCGGCAAGGACCCGGTCGGCGCGGTCAACCGCCCGAACGGCTTCGGCGACCCGGACCTGACGGACCACAACCACCTCCGGCACCTCCTCCAGGTGGGCGCGCTGGACCGCGACCTCGGCGCCCTGCTGAGCCGGCTCCGGCGCACGGGCCTGTTCGACGAGGCGCTGATCGTGGTCGTCGCCGACCACGGCTACTCGTTCGAGGTCGGCGCCCCCGACCGCCGTCAGGTGACCGACGGCAACATCGCGCAGATCGCGCCGGTCCCCTACTTCGTCAAGGCGCCCGGGCAGCGCGACGGGCGCGTGGACGACCGGCTCGTCCGCACGCTCGACGTGCTGCCCACGATCGCCGGCCTCGTGGGCGCGCGGATCCCCTGGCCGCACGAGGGCCGCTCCGCCTACAGCGTCGCCACGCGCCGGCGGACGGTCGTCCGCATCCCGCGGCGCGACTTCAGCCGCGTGATCTCGGTCTCCCATGCCGAGCTCGCGAGCAGGCGCGCGGCCATCCGGCAGGAGCGGGCGCGCCTGCTCGGCACCGGCGCGGAGAGCCGCCTGTTCCTCGGAGACCCGTGGGCGGCGGCCTACCGGATCGGCCCGCACCCCGAGCTGATCGGGCGCGCCGCGCCCGCGCGGGCACCGCGCGCCGAGGTCCGCGCCGCGCTCGCGAACGCGCATCTGCTTCGGAGCGTGCCGGCCCGCGGCGGGATCCTGCCGACCCGCGTGACCGGCGAGCTGCGCGGCGGCTCGGAGGGCGAGCTGCGCGATCTCGCCGTGGCCGCGAACGGCCGCATCGAGGCGGTCGGCCGCAGCTTCCGCCTGACCGACCAGCCGCAGGAGTGGTTCTCGCTGATGCTGCCCGAGACGGCGATTCGCCCGGGCCGCAACGGAGTCGAGCTGTTCGAGGTGGGCGACGACGACCGCCTGACCTCGCTGGGACGCTTCTGAGCGCGCCGCGGCACACACCGCTCGTCCCGCTCGCCCCGGCCGCGGCGGTCTGCCTCGCCGTCGCGGCCGGGTCGCTCGCGCTCCCGACGGCGCTCGGCTACGACCCGTACGCGTGGCTCGTCTGGGGCCGCGAGCTGGCGCACCTCGACCTCGCCACGACCGGCGGCCCGTCGTTCAAGCCGCTCCCCGCGCTCGTCACCGCGCCACTCGGCGACCTCGCGCCGACCGCCTGGGCCCTGATCGTCCGGACGACGGGGCTGCTCGGCGTGGTGCTCGCGTTCCGCGTGGCGGCGCGCCTGGCCGGGCCGCTGGCCGGGGCCACCGCGGCGCTTGCGGCCGCGCTCGCCGAGGGGCAGGTGCGCAACGGCCTCCAGGGGTACTCCGAGCCGCTACTCATCTGCCTCGCGCTCGGCGCGGTCGACGCACACCTCGCCGGCCGAACGCGGCTCGCATTCTGGATCGGAGCGATCGGCGCGCTGGTGCGGCCCGAGCTGTGGCTGCTCGTCCTCCTCTACGCCGCGTGGAGGTGGCGGGCGGACCCGGGCTTCCGCCCCGCGCTCGCGGCCGGCGTGGCCGTCGTGCCGGCGCTCTGGATCGGGCTCGACTGGTGGGGCTCCGGCGACCTGCTCCACGGCGGGGACGTCGCGCGCAGCACGCCGCCGGAGAGCGCCGCGCTGACCGACAGGCCGGCGCTGACGGTCGTCCGCCGCGCGGCCGAGCTCGTGACCGCGCCCGTGCTGGCAGCCGCGGTCGCCGCCGCCGCGCTGGCCGTCCGGCGGCGCGACCGTGTCGTAACGGCCCTGGCAGCGGCCGCCGGCGGATGGGTCGCCGCCGTGGCCGTGATGGCCGAGGCCGGCTTCACCGGCAACATCCGCTACCTCGCGGTGCCGGCGGGCCTGCTCGCCGTGCTCGGCGGCGTCGGCACCGGATGGCTCGTGGCCGCGGTGCCGCCGGCGCGCCGCGGCCTGGCGGCCGGCGCGGCCGCCGCCCTGCTGCTCGCCTTCGCCTTCGTGCCCGCGCGCGAGGACTGGCGCTGGCTGAGCGTCGCCCGCGAGCAGCACGACCAGCTCGGCGAGCTCCGCGACGCGACGGAGCTGGCCGGCGGCCGCGGCGCCGTGCTGGCGCGCGGACGGCCCGCCGTCAACCCGTCGGTGGCGACGGCGCTCGCGTGGGAGCTGGAGGTCCCGCTCGCGCGCGTGCAGGCCACCTGGGGCTCGACCGCGAGGCGCCCGCACTGGCGCCCGCCGGCCGTCGTCTTCCGCGCCCCGCCGCGCTTCGGGGGCAGTCCGCCGAGCCTGGCCGGGGCCGGGGCGCTCCGGCCGATCGGGCGGGCCGGGCGCTGGCACGTCTCGCTTGCTTCGGGAAGGGTTCGCCACTAGGGTCGACCGACTCGCATGACTGGCCCGCTGTACAGGATCGGCCGGGCCTGCGCGCGTCACCACTGGCCCGTCGTCGCCGCATGGCTGCTCGCAGCAGTGGCGCTCGTCGCCGTCGCCCAGGCCGCCGGCTCGCAGAACAGCGACAACCTGTCCCTGAACGGGACCGACTCGAAGCGCGCGCAGGACCTGCTCTCACGAGACCTGCCCGACCAGGCCTACGGCACCAACCCGATCGTGCTCCGCTCGACCGACGGGAAGCTCTCCGACTCGAAGAACAAGCAGGCGATCGACGCGGCCGTCAAGTCGCTGCGCAGCACGGACCACGTGATCAAGGCCGTGAGCCCGTTCTCGAGCGAGGGGAAGGGAGCGCTCACGAAGAACGAGCGGATCGGATACATCTCGGTGACGCTCGACGTCGGCGCGAGCGACCTCTCCGAGGACGAGGCTCAGGACATCATCGACGCCGCCGACCCGGCGAAGGACGCCGGCATCGAGGTGTCCGCAGGCGGCTACCTCGGCAGCGCGGTCTCGAAGGCCGACGAGGGCAACAGCGAGCTGATCGGCATCGCGGCGGCCGTGATCATCCTGCTGTTCGCGTTCGGGACCGTCACGGCGATGGTGCTGCCGATCGTCACCGCGCTCATCGGCGTCGCCGCGTCGTTGTCGATCATCAGCCTGCTCGGCCACGTGGCCGAGGTGCCGGACGTCTCCTCGACGCTCGCGACGATGATCGGGCTCGGCGTGGGCATCGACTACGCGCTCTTCATCGTCACGCGGCACAAGCTCCAGATGAAGGACGGGATGGAGATCCGCGAGTCGATCGCGCGCTCCACGGCCACCGCCGGTGGCGCGGTGGTCTTCGCGGGCGGCACCGTGATCATCGCCCTCGTCTCGCTGCTCGCGTCCGGGATCCCGCTCGTGGGGACGATGGGCTACTGCGCGGCGGTCGGCGTCGTCGTCGCCGTCCTGGCCGCCACGACGCTCCTGCCCGCCCTGCTCGGCGCGCTCGGACACCGCATCGACTCGCTGCGGGTCAAGCTCGGGAGTACCCATCCGGACGACCACCAGCCGCACGGCTGGGCGCGCTGGGCCCGGTTCGTGGGCGCCCGGCCGTGGTCCTCGATGATCGTCGGCACCGTGATCCTGCTGGTGCTCGCGGCGCCGGTGCTGAACCTCGAGTTCGGCTCCTCTGACGCCGGCGAGCTGCCGGACAGCACCACCGCGCGCCAGGCCTTCGACAACATCAGCGAGGGCTTCGGCTCCGGCGCGAACGCGCCGCTCCTCGTCAGTGCGAAGCTCGACCCCGCCGCCAAGCCGGACCAGTCTCAGCTCGACAAGATCGACGACCAGCAGCGGCAGCTCGAGCAGCAGCAGCAGGCGCAGGAGCAGCAGCTCGTGGAGGAGGGCGTCCCGCAGGCTCAGGCGCAGCAGCAGGTCCAGCAGCAGACGGCGTCACAGCAGCAGAAGCTCGACCAGCAGAAGAAGCTCGCCGAGTCGCCCGCCACGGACACCCGGCTGACCGGCCTCGAGAACGCGATCAAGAAGACCGACGGCATCAAGTCGGTCTCACCCGCGAGCGTCGACAAGAAGGGCACCGCCGCGGTGTTCACGGCGGTGCCCACGACACCGCCCTCGGACCAGGCGACCGAGGACCTCGTGAACCACCTGCGCGACGACGTGATCCCGAAGGAGACGCGGGGCAAGGGCATCACCGCCTACGTCGGCGGGCAGACCGCGGGTTACATCGACCTGGCCAGGCGGATCTCGGAGAAGCTGCCCCAGATCATCCTGATCGTCGTCGGGCTCAGCTTCCTCGTGCTGCTGCTGGCCTTCCGGGCCATCCTGGTACCGCTCAAGGCGGCCGTCGCGAACCTCCTCTCGGTCGCAGCGGCCTACGGCGTGGTGACGTTCGTCTTCCAGGAGGGGCACGGGGCGGCGCTCCTCGGCCTGGAGGGCCCGACGCCGATCGTGAGCTACGTACCGCTGTTCATGTTCGCGATCCTCTTCGGGCTCTCGATGGACTACGAGGTGTTCCTGATGACGCAGATCAGGGAGCACTTCGAGGAGTCGGGCGACGCGCGCGAGTCGGTGGTCCAGGGCCTCGCCCAGACCGGTCGCGTGATCACCTCTGCGGCGCTGATCATGGTCTGCGTCTTCTCCAGCTTCATCCTCACCGACGACGCGGTCATCAAGCAGTTCGGCGTCGGGCTCTCGGTGGCGATCGCCATCGACGCGACGGTCGTGCGGTGCCTGTTCGTGCCCGCCGTGATGACGCTGCTCGGCAAGGCGGCCTGGTGGCTGCCGGGCGGCCTCGACAAGGTGCTTCCCGAGATCAGCGTCGAGGGCCAGGCCTACTTCGACGCACTGGACAGGCAGCGCGCGTAGCGTTGGGCGCCGATGGGGCGTCCGGCGGCTTGGCTCGGGATCGCAGCCGGCATCGTCGCCGGCGGCGAGGCGCTCGACCTCGCGGGCCTGCCGTCGTCGTATCTCTTCGCCGCGATGCTCATCGGGCTCGCGCTCGCGCTCGCCCGCCCCGGCGCGCTCGACGTTCCGCCGGCCGCGTTCCGGGCGAGCCAGGCGATCGCCGGCGTGTCGCTCGGCGCCTACCTGCAGAGCGACGCGCTCCGCGAGCTCGCGGGGTCGTGGCTTCCGGTCGCGCTCGTGTCGCTGGCCACCCTCCTCGCCAGCCTCGCCGCGGGCGCGCTGCTCGCCCGCCTCACCCCGCTCGACCCGCCCACCGCCGCGCTCGGGCTGATCGCCGGGGGCGCCTCGGGGATCGTCGGCATGTCGGGCGAGCTCGGTGCCGACGACAGGCTCGTCGCCTTCATGCAGTACCTGCGGGTGCTCGTGGTGGTGCTGACCACGCCGGTCGTGATCGCGCTCTTCTTCGGCGGGCATCACGGCGGCGGCGCGCCGCCGGGGCCGGAAAGCTCGGTCTTCGGCGGCCCCGCCGACTGGGCGCTCGCGATCGGGCTCGCGCTCGCCGGGGCGCTCGCCGCGACACGCGCGCGCGTCACGGCCGGCGTGCTGCTCGGTCCGATGGTGCTCACCGGCGTGGTCGTCCTGAGCGGGCTGGCCGGCGACTTCGCCGTGCCGGACCTGCTCGCGCAGACGGCGTTCGCGCTCATCGGCCTGCAGGTCGGCCTCCGGTTCACGAAGAGCACGCTGCGCATGCTCGGGCGCCTGACCGGGCCGGTGCTGGCTCTGATTGCGGCGCTGCTCGCGTTCTGCTTCGGTCTCGCCGTGCTCCTCGACGCGACGACGTCGGCCTCTCTGCTCGACGCCTACCTCGCCACCACGCCGGGCGGGCTGTACGCGGTGCTCGCGGTGGCCTTCGGCGCCGGCGCCAACACGACCTTCATCGTCGCGGTGCAGAGCCTGCGCGTGCTCGCGATGGTGCTGCTGGCTCCGCTCGCGGTGCGGTGGACGCTGCGGCTGGCCCGATGAGGCGGATCGCGACCATCGGCGTCTACGGCTTCAGCGCGGAGGCGTTCGTGGACGCGCTCGCCATCGCGGGGGTGGGCCTGCTGCTCGACGTCCGGCAGCGACGCGGCGTCCGCGGCCCGGACTACGCCTGGGCCAACTCTGCCCGGATCCAGCGTGCCCTCGCCGCGGCCGGCGTGCGCTACCGGCACGTGAAGGGCCTGGCCCCGACGACCGAGCTGCGCCAGCTCCAGTACCGCGAGGACGACCGGCGGGGTGTGGGCAAGCGCACCCGCGTCGCGCTCGCCCCCGAGTACGCCGAGCGCTACACCCACGAGATCCTGGACCGCTTCGACCTCGGCGCGCTCGTCGCGGAGCTGCCGGACGACTCCGCCACCGCCCTACTCTGCGTGGAGCGCGATCCCGAGGCGTGCCACCGCTCGCTCGTGGCCGAGCGCCTGCACGCCGAGCACGGCCTGCCCGTGACGCACCTCCGCCCCGGTTAGCGCCGCCACGCCCCGGGTAGGCCTCCCGGCAGAGGAGAGATGCGCCGCCGCCTGCCATGCCTGCTCGCGGCCGCCTGCCTGGCGGCCCTGCCCGCGACCGCCCTCGCGGCACCCGCCGCTCCGGGCGCGCCCGGCGAGCGCCACGCCTGGGCGCCCGCCGACAAGCAGGGCTTCGGCACGGCGCGCGGCGACGCGAGCAACGTGGCGTTCACGCTCCGCTCGCACGAGCTGACCGAGATCTACTACCCCGATCTCAGCACGCCGGCGTTCCGCGGCCTCGAGTTCGCGATCTCCGACGGGCGGAGCTTCACCGACCGCGAGACGGGCCCCGGCGTGCGGTCGAGGGTCAGCCCGGTGCGCGGCGCGCTCGCGTTCCGGCAGACCACCTGGACGCGGCGCTGGAGGCTCACGAAGACCTGGATCACCGACCCGGCGCGGGCGACGGTCCTAGCCCACGTCGAGCTGCGGTCGCTGACCGGGAGACGGCTGAAGGCCTACGTGCTCGCGGACCCCGCCCCGGGCGACGACGGCAACGACGACCGCGGAGCCGCCGAGGACGGCGCGCTGGTGTCCTGGGACGACGCGGCCGCGAGCGCCGTGGCGGCGAGCGGCGGCCTCCGCCAGGGCACGAGCGGCTACCTCGGCTCGGCGAGCGACCCCTGGACGCAGCTCGAGTCGGGCCGCGGCATCGGGAGCAGGTACGACGCCACGGCCCCGGGCAACGTCGTGCAGGCCGCCCGCACGCGGCTCACGGGCCGCCCCGGAGGCGACGAGCTGACGCTCGCGATCGGGTTCGCGCCCGGTGCGGACGCCGCGCGCCGCACGGCCGAGCGCTCGCTGGACGCCGGGTTCCGGCCCGCCTCCAAGCGCTTCGCGGCGGGCTGGCGGCGCTACGTCGACTCGCTCAAGGCGCCGCCGAAGGTCGTCCGCCGCTCGCCGCGGCTGCGCCGCCTCTACGAGCAGTCGGTCATGGTGCTGCTCGCCCACGAGGACAAGCTGAACCCCGGCGCATCGGTCGCCTCGCCCACGATGCCCTGGGTCTGGGGGACGCTCACGCTCGAGGACAAGGAGATCTCGGGCCCCTACCACCTGGTCTGGCCGCGCGACTTCTACCACGTGGCGACCGCCCAGAAGGCCGCCGGCGACGACGCCGCGGTGCACCGGCTCGTGGACTACCTGTGGCGCGTCCAGAAGGCCGACGGCTCGTGGTGGCAGAACACGCGCGTCGACGGGACCGAGTACTGGACGAACCTCCAGCTCGACGAGGTGGCGCTTCCGGTCGTGCTCGCGTGGTGGCTCGGCCGCGACTCGGCAACCGACTGGGGCCACGTCCGGCGCGCCGCCGACTTCATCGTCGCGCGCGGGCCGGTCACGGAGCAGGAGCGCTGGGAGAACCAGAGCGGCTGGTCGCCGAACACCATCGCTACGCAGATCGCGGCGCTCGTGTGCGCGGCCGACATCGCCCGCAAGCACGGGGACGCCGCCGCGGCGACCCGCTACGAGGCCACCGCGGACCTGTGGCAGAAGAGCGTCCAGGGCTGGACCGCCACCTCCAACGGCCCCTACTCGCCCCGGCCCTACTACCTGCGCGTGACGAAGGACGGCAATCCGAACGCCGGCACGACCTACGACCTCGGCGACAACCACCCGGCTCCGGTCGACCAGCGCACGATCGTCGACCAGAGCTTCCTCGGGCTCGTCCTGTTCGGGGTCAAGCCGCACGACGATCCCGTCGTCCGCAACTCGCTCGCCGTCGGCGACGACGTCCTTAGGGCCGACACGCCGCACGGGCCGATGTGGCACCGCTTCACCGCGGACGGCTACGGGGAGACCGAGACCGGCGCCGACTGGGACATCTTCGACGCCAAGCAGGGCCAGACGCTCGGCCGCCTGTGGCCGCTCCTGTCGGGTGAGCGCGGCGAGTACGAGCTGCTCGCGGGGGGCGACGCGCGGCCGGCGCTGCGCACGATCGCCGGAGCGGCCAACCAGGGGCTGATGCTCCCCGAGCAGGTCTGGGACGGGCGCCCGCCGACCGGTGAGCCGGGCTTCGAGGCCGGCGAGGGCGACCGCTCGGCCACGCCGCTCGCCTGGACGCACGCGCAGTTCGTGCGCCTGGCCTGGTCGATCCAGAAGGGCGAGCCGGTCGAGCGCCCGTCCGTGGTCGCCTGCCGCTACACCGGCGACGACTGCTGAGGCCTACGCCACCACGCGCAGGTGGCGGACCGGCTGGGCGCGCAGCTCGCGCACCACGGCCGCCACGAGGCGCTCCTCGTCGCGCACCTGGCCGTCGGTCACGGCGCTGATCAGGCTGCGCTTGCGCTCGAGCAGCTCCGCCATCGTCTCGTCGATCGTGTCGGGCGCCAGCAGGTAGTAGGCAGTCACGGCCTCCTCCTGCCCGATCCGGTGGAGTCGGTCCTCGGCCTGGTCGTGGCGCGCCGGCGTCCAGTCGAGCTCCAGGAACGCGACGTTCGACGCGCGCGTGAGCGTCAGGCCCTGCGAGGCGGCCTTGAGCGAGCACACGATCATCTGCGGCCCGTCCTCGCGCTGGAAGGCGTCGACCGCCTCCTGGCGGCGGCGCGTGCTGTCGCTGCCGAGGATGTGGAGCGCGTCCGGGAAGCGCTCGAGCACGGCGCGCTGGATGGCCACGTGCTCGGCGAAGACCACGAGCGGCTCGCCCGATGCGAGGAAGTCCCCGATCCAGCCGAGCGCGGCGGGCAGCTTCCCGTCGGCGGCGAGCTGGCGCAGGTGGTTCAGGCGGACGAGCTGCTCCGCGCGGAGCGCCGCCGCGACCTTTGCGTCGATCGATCCGAGGTCGAGCGGCAGCGTCTGGAGCCACGTGATCACGTCGCGCTCCGCCAGCCGGTACTCGTGCTCGTTCACGAGCGACACGGGGACCGTGTCGTGGCGCTTCGAGGGGAGCTGCGGCAGCACCTGCTGCTTCGTGCGGCGCACGTAGCAGTGGGCGCGCAGGTTCCAGTGGAGCCGGTCGTCGCTGCCGGCGGCGCGGAAGCGCCGCGTGAGCCGCGCCCCGCTGCCGAAGTCGCGCAGGCGGCCGATCACCCGCAGCTGCGACACGAGCTCGTCGGCGCGGTTGAGGACCGGCGTGCCGGTGAGCGCCAGCCGCAGCGCGTCCGGCTCGAGCCGCTCGGCGAGCTCGATGGCGGCGCGGGTGCGGCGGCTGCGCGGGTTCTTCACGTAGTGCGACTCGTCGCAGACGAGCGCCCGCGCGCCGCGCGCCGCAAGCCGCTCGGCGTGGGCGTCGAGGATGTCGTAGTTGAGGACGAGCACGTCCGCGCCCTCCGCCTCCTCCGTCCAGGTCGCGTCGGTGCGGCCGTCGAGCACGGCGACCGTCCGCTGCGGCAGCCAGAGGCGCGTCTCCCGCTCCCACATCAGCTTCATGCTCGCCGGGCAGATCACGATCGCCGGGTAGGCGTCGTCGGCCTCGAGCGTGGCGAGCGCCTGGATGGTCTTGCCGAGGCCCTGCTCGTCCGCGATGAACGTGTGGCGGCGGTCGAGCGCGTAGCGCACGCCCGCCCGCTGGAAGGGGTGCAGCTCGCCGCCGAGCTCGACCCCCGTGAGCTCCGCGTCCTCGGCGTAGGAGAGCGCAACGGTGGCGCTGGCGCGGTCGTGCTCCTCCGTCAGCTCGTCGAGCAGCTCGGCGGCCCGGTCCTCGGCCCGGACCTCGGGGTGCGCGTCGAGGAACTCCGCGATGGCGCGCGCGATCGCAGGGTCGGCCGGCACGGCGATTCCCCAGAGCGCGTCGCTGTCGAAGAAGCGCCCGGCGCGCGGCACGGGCCGCGCCTCGGGGAGGTCGCGGAAATCGGCCGCCGGCCGCACGTCCCAGCCCGGGTAGAGGGTCAGCTCGGGCTCGCCGTCGTCGCCGATCTCGACGGCGAGCTCCGCCGCGGGCGGCTCGAGGCCGAGCTCGAGCTCACGTGCGGTTGCGCCCGCGAGATCGTCGAGGCGCACGCCGTCGATTTCGGCCACGCGGGGCGCGAGCGGGGCCGAGAACGGGACGACGATGCGGCCGGGGCGGCCGCCCGCGTCGGCTCGCACGAGGTGGTCGGGCGGATCGCCGGAGATCGTCCGCATCAGGAACGCGCCCGCGCCGTCGTGGGCGCCCACCGAGACGAGCGCGCGCCAGCGGTCGGAGTCGCTCAGCCAGGCGTGCACCTCCGGCGCCACCTCGAGCGCCGGGAAGCGCTCGAGCACGCCGTTCACGAGCTTTCCGAGCCGCGGATCGGCCGGCACGCGCCAGTGCTTGAGCCGCCAGTTGAACCAACGCCCGGGGAGCTCGCGGACCGCCTCGTTCAGCTCCTCGTCGAAGGGGAAGTCGAAGACGATCTCCTGCTCGCGCGGGTTGTCGGCGAACAGCCAGACCCGTCCCCGCGGCGCCTCCGGAACGCTCTCGGTCGTATCGGGCACGAACCTTCGAGACTAGCGTTGCAAGAAGCCGACCGCCACTGGACGCGCCGCCGCCGGTTTCCTACCTTTGCCCGTCCGCTCCCCTCCCCGAGCCATGGACGGCCCGGCGCGAGGCGAGCGTCATGTGCCGCCATGCCGATCCGTCTCAAGACGACGCTCGTCGCCATCTCCCTGTTCGCCATCGGGGCGACCCTTCCTTCATCCGCCTCCGCCGCGCGGTACGGCTCGCGCACGCTCGAGCCCGGCTCCCGCGGCGGCGACGTCAAGCGGCTCCAGCGCTACCTGACCGAGGCTGGACACCGCACCAGCGCCGACGGGGAGTTCGGGCCGCGGACGGCGCGCGCGCTGCGGGCCACCGAGCAGGAGCTCGAGCTGTCGCCGAACGGCGTGGCCACGCGCCGCGAGCAGCGCGCGATCAAGCGCGCCGTGGCCGAGCCCGGCACGGGCGGCGGGGCGGTCTACATCCCGCCCCCGCCGGTCAAGAAGGTGAAGGCCGGCGCGAAGGCCGCCGTCACCGACGAGGGGTTCGCGGTCCCGCCCGCCTCGGCGCCGCGCGCGGTCAAGCGGGTGATCGCCGCGGGCAACGAGATCGCGGTCGCCCCGTACAAGTGGGGCGGCGGCCACGGCCAGTGGCGCGACGACGGGTACGACTGCTCGGGCTCGGTGTCCTACGCCCTCCACGGCGCGGGGCTGCTCGACGGAGCGCTCGTGTCCGGCGACTTCGCGCGCTGGCAGGAGCGGGGCGCGGGCCGCTGGATCACGATCTACGCGAACCGCGACCACGTGTACATGGTCGTCGCGGGGCTTCGCTTCGACACGAGCGCACAGTCCCGGACGGGCTCGCGCTGGACGGCCGAGGAGCGCTCTGCGGAGGGCTTCACGGCGACTCATCCCGCCAACCTGTAGCGCGCCCTCAGGCCCAGGCCGGAAGCGGCCGACAGAGGTATGAGTGCCTGTCCGTGCCGTTCTTTCCACTCCCAGGCAGGCGCCGCCCTTGCGGCGCCGCACCGGGAGGTTCGACCGGGAGACGCCGAGCTCCCCGCCCCGGCCCCGCCGGGGTCTCTCCACGCGCGCGCTCCTCCTCGCCGGCGCGCTGGCCGCTCTTCTCATCGCCGGCATGGCCGTCGCGACCGAGGCAATCGCCCAGAACGTGCTCGTGCGCTTCGAGCCGGGAACCTCCGCCTCGGAGCGGGCGGAGGCGCGCGAGGACGCGGGCGCGAGCTTCGAGGCGAGCCTGCCGCTGCGCGGGCTCCAGCTCGTGGCACCGGACGAGGGACGGACGGCCGCCGGGGTGGCCGCGGGCCTCGAGCGCTCGGACGAGGTGATGTACGCCGAGCCCGACGCCGCGCGACGAGCCTTCGTCTTCCCGGACGACACCCTCGGCGACCTTCTGTGGGGGCTGCGCAACACAGGCGGCGGCGGCGGGACGGCCGACGCAGACATCGACGCGGACGAGGCGTGGGGCGTCACGACCGGGGACGCCGCCGTGAGCGTGGGGATCATCGACTCCGGGATCTCGTTCAGCCACCCCGACCTCGCGCCGAACATCCGCGAGAACCCCGGCGAGAGCGGCCCGTACTCGACGAACGGCATCGACGACGACCTGAATGGCTACGTCGACGACCGGCACGGGTGGGACTGGGTCGCGGACGACAACGAGCCGGCCGACGAGAACGGGCACGGGACACACGTCTCCGGCACGGTCGGTGCGCGCGGGAACGACGCCGCCGGGGTCATGGGCGTCGCGTGGCACGCCGGCCTCACGCCCCTGCGAGTGCTCAACGCGGGGGGCAGCGGCCTGGTCTCGGACGTGATCGCCGCCTACGGCTATGCGCGTGAGCAGGGACTGAGGATCGTCAACGCGAGCATCGGCGGTGCCCCGTTCTCGCTCGCCGAGCGTGACGCGATCGCCGCGGCGTCCGACACCCTCTTCGTCGTCGCCGCGGGCAACGGCGGCTCGGACCAGGCCGGCGACGACAACGACGTGCAGCCGACCTACCCCTGTGCCTACGACCTCCCGAACCTGATCTGCGTCGCGGCGACCGACCGGAACGACGCGCTCGCGAGCTTCTCGAACTACGGCGACGCGTCGGTCGATCTCGCCGCCCCCGGCGTCGGCATCGTCAGCACCATCCCGAGCGCGGGCTGGGATTACGCGAGCGGCACCTCCATGGCGTCACCGCACGTGGCGGGCGCGGCCGCGCTGGTCTGGTCGGAGTACCCGGCGGCCACGGTCGCGGGTGTCCGCGCCGCCCTCCTCCAGAGCGTGGACGCGAAGCCGGGCCTCGCGGGCAAGACCGTCACCGGCGGCCGGCTGAACGCCTTCCGCGCCCTCGGGGGGATCCCGACGATCCCCGCGAGCGCGCCCGCCAAGCAGGTGACGACGCCGTCGACCCTGCCTCCTCCGCTTCTCACGACGATCCCCACCGTGGCGGCGCGGCGCCTGGCGATCGCCGTGGCGCTTCGCGGGCGTCTGTTGCTCGGGCGCGGCGTGCGCGTGCGGACGCGCTGCTCCGTCGCCTGCCGGGTCACTCACGAGCTGCGGCGCGGCTCGCGGGTGGTCGCCCGCGCCAGGGGCCGGCTGAGCCGCGCCGGGTACGTGACGGTCCGCCTGCGCCTGACCGCGGCCGCCCGCAGGCGCCTGCGTCACGCGCGCAACGTGCGGCTCACGCTGCGCACCCGGGCGGTGGACGGCTCGGGGCGGGTCCGCATCGCCAGGCGCTCGGTCAGGCTGCACCGCCGCTGAGCGATTACGATCGGCGCATGGACGAGCGGTTCGCAGACGTCGGCCGGGGCGTGACCCTCTGCTACGAGACCTTTGGGAACGAGTCCGACCCGCCGCTCCTGCTCGTCATGGGCCTCGGCATGCAGATGGTCGGGTGGCACGAGGACTTCTGCGGCGAGCTCGCCGGGCGCGGGTTCCACGTCGTGCGCTTCGACAACCGCGACGCGGGCCGCTCGACCCACTTCCCGGGCCCCACTCCGACGCTCCGGCAGCTGCTGAGCCGCCGCTTCCACCCGAACCAGTACCGGCTGGCCGACATGGCCGACGACGCGACGGGCCTGCTCCGCGAGCTCGACCTGGCCCCCGCGCACGTGGTCGGTGCGTCGATGGGCGGGATGATCGCCCAGACGATGGCCGCCCACCACCCGGACTCGGTCCGGACGCTCACGTCGATCATGTCGAACACGGGCAGCCGCTTCAGCGGCCAGCCGGCGCTCTCGCTCTACCGGCCGCTGCTCACGCCCGCGCCGCAGGAGAAGGAGGCCTTCCTCGACCACGTCGAGAAGATCTTCACGCGCATCGGGTCGCCCGGGCGGGCGGACGTCGAGGACCTGCGCCAGGTGGCATCGCTCTCCTACGACCGCGCCCGCGACCCGGCGTCGACGATCCGCCAGCTCGGCGCGATCCTCGCCTCCGGCAACCGCGTGCGCGACCTGCGCCGGATCAAGGCGCCGACGCTCGTGGTGCACGGCTCGGCGGACAAGCTGGTGCGCCCGTCGGGCGGCCGCGCCACCGCCAAGGCGATCCCCGGCGCGCGCCTCCTGCGCATCGAGGGCATGGGCCACGACCTCCCGCGCGCGTTCTGGCCGCGCATCATCGACGCGATCGCCGAGCACGCCCGCAGCGCCCGCAGCGCCGTGGCCGCCTAGGGGGCCAACTTTCGAAGTGTCCTGACTTGTGGTTGCAGTGCAACCACACGGCAGGACGGTCGAACGGGAACTCGCACGGCTGGCGCACGGCTCACACGGTGTCGTCACGCGCGGCGAGCTCGTCGCGGCGGGACTGAGCGCCGAGGAGATCAAGCAGCGGCTGCGGCGCGGTGCGCTGATCCGGGTGCACCGCGGTGTCTTCCGGGTCGGACATGTGGCACCGAGCCGGGAGGCCCGTTACATGGCGGCGGTCCGAGCCTGCGGTGAGGGAGCGCTGCTCGCCGGCCTGGCGGCCGCGCACCTGCACGCTCTGATCACGGGGCGGGAGCCGGCTCCGGAGGTGCTCGCCCGGACGGAGCGCAAGGTCCCGGGAGTCGTCGCAGGCAGAGCCAGGCGGGGAGAGATGGGCGACGCGGTCGTGAGGCTCGGCATACCCGTCATCTCCGTGCCGCGTACGCTCGTAAGCGTGGCCGCACGGCTCCCCGAGGGTCGGCTCGCACGCGCCTGCCACGAGGCCGAGGTGCGCCACGACGTCACCCCGCGGGATGTGGAGGCGATCCTCGCCCGGCGTCCGACCGACCCGGGCGTGGCCCGGCTGCGGGCCATGCTCCACGGAGAGTCTCGAATCACCCTCAGCCAACTGGAACGCGTCTTCCTCGCGCTGCTGGACGAGGTCGGACTGCCGCTCCCGCGGACCAACCGGCCCGCGGGCGGCCGCCGCGTCGACGCTCGCTGGCCGGACATTCGATTGACGGTCGAGCTCGACGGCTACCGCTTCCACCGCTCGCGCCACGCCTGGGAGCAGGATCGTCGTCGCGAACGGGAGGCATATGCGCGCGGCGACGACTTTCGCCGCTACACCTACGGCGACGTGCTCGAACACCCGGAGCCCATGCTGCGCGAGCTCCGCGGGCTCCTCGATGTGCGCCGTCGCCCGGAAGTGTCCTGACTTCTGGTTGCCCTGCAACCACAGGGCAGGACACTTCGAGCGGCGACGGCGCCGCCTAGGTCGGGCCGAAGCGCTCCGTGCGCACGCTGCGCGGGTCGTAGCCGGCGTCCAGCACCAGCCGCGAGGCGGTCTCGACGAAGCCGTTCGACCCGCAGACGAACGCGACGCCGCTCGTGTCGGTCGTGCCGTCGAGCAGGGCCGCGTCGATGCGGCCGGTGTGACCGGCCCAGCCGCCGGGCGCCTCGCGGGTGAAGGTCAGCAGCGTCTCGTCGCCCAGCTCGTCCGCGTAGATCACGTCGTCGGCGTTCCGCACCGAGTAGACGAGCCGCATCGGGAGCTCGGGCATCGTGCGCCGGCGGTGGCGGAGGATGGCCATCAGCGGCACGATCCCGGAGCCGCCGCCGAGGAGCAGCACGGGTGACTCGCCGCGCCAGACGAAGTACGAGGCGAACGGCCCGCGGACCTCGACCTGGTCGCCCTCGACGAGCACGTCGTGGAAGTACGGCGACACCTCGCCGTCGGCGAGCCGGTCGATCGTCAGCTCGACCGAGCCCTCGTCGAGCGGCGACGAGGCCACGGAGTAGGAGCGCTGCGCCTGATAGCCGTCAGGGGCGGTGAGCCGCACGTCGTAGTGCTGGCCCGGAAGGTGCGCGACCCACATCGGCAGCTCGATGCGGAACGTCTTGACGTGGGGCGTCTCCTGCCTGATTGCGGCGACCGTGCCGATCTGCCAGCGGCCCGGGGCACGCTGCTCGACCGGCGTCAGTCGTTCCAATAGCGCTCCTCCTTCCAGGGGTCGCCGCGGTTGTGGTAGCCGTTCTGCTCCCAGAAGCCGGGCTCGTCGTGATCGAGGACGCGCAGCCCGGCGACCCACTTGGCGCTCTTCCAGAAGTACAGGTGCGGGACCAGCAGGCGCGCAGGCCCGCCGTGCTCGCTCGGGAGCGGCTCGCCCTCGTGCTCCGTCACCACCCAGGCCCTGCCTCCCATCAGGTCGGCGAGCGGCAGGTTGGTCGTGTAGCCGCCGTAGGCGAACGCCATCGCGTACCCGCCCTGCGGCTCGACGCCCTCGAGCAGCGTGTCCACCGAGACGCCGCGGAAGCTGGTGCCGAGCTTCGACCACTTGGTCACGCAGTGGATGTCGCAGGGCACGTCCTCGAACGGCAGCCCGGCGAACTCCTCCCAGGACCACTCGCGCTGCTGCCCGACCATGCCGTCGATCCGGAAGCGCCACTCCGCCATGTCCACGCGCGGAGTGGGACCGGCGGTGAGCACCGGGAAGCCGCGCTCCACGTACTGGCCCGGGGGCAGGCGGTCGCGGAGCTCCTCGGGGACGCTCCGGCGCCTGCTGAACCCGCGTGAGACGAAGTTCATGCTCGCGGCATCCTAGACCCAGCCGCTCGCGGGGCTAGCCGCCCAGGACGCGGAACGTGATGCGGCGTGCGGCCGACCTGTTGCCCGCCGTGTCGATGGCGGTGATCGAGGCCCGGTACTTCCCGGGGGCCAGCTTCCGGCCGGCCAGCCGTCCGTTGAAGGCGATGGTGTGCTTGCCGGGCGCGAGTCCGCGCCGGGTCAGGGTGCCCTTGGTCCGGTGGCGCCTCCCGGCCGCGCGGGCGATGACGATCTTCACCGACGCGGCCTCCGACAGCCTGAAGCTGAACGGGCGCCCCGCCCGCGTGACCCGGAAGCGCTTGCGCTTGATCCTGAACCCCTTGACGCCGGGGGCGGTCCGGTCGGCGACGGGAGCCGGGCCGCCGCCGGGGGGCGCCGGGCCGCCGGGCGCCGGCGGGGTCGCCGGGGCCGCGACGACGTTGATCGTGCCGACCATGCCGTCGTCCTCGTGCACCTCGCAGTAGTAGCCGAAGCTCCCGGCCGTGTTGAACGTGCGCTCCACGGTCCAGCTCGAGGTGGACGCGCTCGCGGGCATGTCGTAGGACCCGTCCTCGAAGTGGACGTTGTGCCGTCCGCCCGCGTTCGACCACGTGACGGTGTCGCCCTGTGCCACGGTCACCGTGGCCGGCGAGAACGTGTCGCCGGGCGTCGCGCTCACGGACTGGTCCGCCGCCTCGGCGGGCAGCACCGCAAGGCCGAGCCCCGTGAGGAGGGCGGCCGTCACAGCCGGGAGCGGGCCCCTCCGCATCTCGCGAGCGATCTTACGCCTGCCGAGGGTTACAGTCGCGGGGTGAATCGCGCCAAGCTGACAGCGGCCGCGTTCGTCGCGGCGCCGGTGCTGCTGCTGGCGGACAACCTCCTCCACCCGAAGGAGTACGAGCCCGGCAACGAGGCCGAGCAGCTGCGCGTGATCGCCGACTCCTACGAGCGCTGGCAGGTGGCCCACATGATCGCGTTCGCGGCGATCCTGATCATCGCGGCGGGAGTCCTCGGGCTGGCGTCGCTGCTCTACGAGAGACGCCCGCGCGCGGCCCTTTGGGGCGGCGCGCTCGGCATGGCGGGCCTGTTCGGGTTCGCGAGCGCGCTGACGCTCGACGGCTTCACCTGGGGCATCCTCGGCGAGGTCTCCGGCAGGCCCGGCGTGGACCAGCGGACGGTTCAGCTCGCGCTGGACGAGATCCAGAACTCGGCGTGGTCGCTGCCGTACTACCTGACCGCGCTCGGGTACATCGTCGGCCTGCTGATCCTCGCCGTCGGCGCGGCTCGAGCCGGGCTGATCTCGCGGCTCGCATCCGGCCTGCTCGTGGTGGCCGTGCTGATGACGGGCACGGAGACGATGATCGTCTCGAACGCCTACTTCGTCGCGGGGTCCGTGGTGCTGCTGATCGCCGGCACGGCCGTGGCGGTGTCGCTGCGGCAGCGGGTGCGAGAATCGGCGGCATGGACCTCCAGCTGATCGGGCTCGACGCACCGGCCGAGGTGCGCGAGTTCCCGAAGGGCCGCTTCGAGGTCTTCCACGTCGGGCCGATGACGATCGGCCGGGCGAGCTACGACCCGGGCTGGCGCTGGAGCGAAGACGTGGGCGACTCCCCCGGCGCGCTCTGCCAGGTCGAGCACGTGGGCTGGGTGGTGAGCGGCGCCGCCGCCGTGAAGATGGAGGACGGCAGCGAGCGCGTGATGCACGCGGGCGACTTCTTCTACGTGCCTCCCGGCCACGACAGCTGGGTGGTCGGCGACGAGCCCTACGTCTCGCTGCACCTCATGGGCAGCGAGGACTACGCCCGCTAGCCCGGCGCCAGGAAGCCGCGCAGCAGGGCCACGAGCGCGCCGGGCCGGTCCTCGGGGATGAACGTTCGCGACCCCTCGATCACCTCGAAGCGGCCGTTCGGAAGCGACTCCGCGAGGCGCCGGCCATGCTCGCGCGGGAAGAACCGGTCGTCGGCGCCCCAGACCACGAGCGCCGGCCCGCCGAAGGCGCCGACCCCGTTGGACGCGGCGAGCATGTCGCGCCGGTGGGCATTGCGGAGCAGGCTCGCGAAGTCGCGCCGGACGCCGCCGTCCCCGCGCAGCCCGGCGAGGTAGGAGCGCATGATCCGGGGCTCGACCGGATGATGGGTGGCCCAGCCGTACGCGATCGGGAGCCGCTGCGCCGCCCGGACGCCCATGGCCTTGGCGAGCAGCCACAGCGCCGGCCGGACGCGGACGGTCGGCTTCAGGTAGGCGACCGCCTTAGGCGGGTAGTTCTCGAAGGCGTCGCAGGAGGTGAGCACGAGGCGGCCGACGCGCTCGGGCGACCTGCTGACGAGCGCCTGCGCGAGCGCGCCGCCGGTGTCGTTGGCCACCAGAGTCGCGCCGCTCAGCCCGAGCGCGTCCATGAAGGAGCCCAGCACGCCGGCGGCCCCGAACAGCGAGAGGTCCGCGCCCGGACGCAGCGCGATCGCGTGCCCCCCGAGCGGCAGGTCGGGCACGATCGTGCGGTGGCCGGGCAGCTCCGGCGCCACGCGCCGCCAGAGGTCGCCGTTCACGGCCGCGCCGTGCGCGAAGACCACCGGCGGGCCGCTGCCGCGCTCGCGGTACTCGATCGTCCCCTCCGGCACCTCCACGGTGCGCCGCTCGCCGAGGTCGTCACTGATCGCCACGCGGGTAGTCTCGCGCCGTGGGCGCTCGCCGTGGGATCTTCGTCGCGCCGTTCGACGAGCTGTCGGAGCCGAGGGCGGTCGCGGAGCTGGCCGCGCGTGCCGAGCACCGGGGCTGGGACGGCTTCTTCGTCTGGGACCACATCCAGTACCGCGCGCCGGTCAGCGCGGTGGCGGATCCGTGGGTCACGCTCGCCGCGGTGGCCATGGCGACCGAGCGCGTGCGCATCGGGCCGCTCGTGACGCCGCTGGCGCGCCGGCGCAGCCACAAGCTCGCGCGCGAGACGGTCACCCTCGACCGGCTCTCGGGCGGGCGGCTCGTGCTCGGCGTGGGCCTCGGCGGCGACCGCAACGGCGAGTTCGACCGCGAGCGGTTCGGCGAGGAGGACGACCCGCGCGCCCGGGCGAAGCTGCTCGACGATGGGCTCGAGCGGCTCACGTCCTATTGGGCCGGGGAGTTCGAGCCCCGGCCGCTGCAGCGCCCGCGGATCCCGGTCTGGGTCGCGGGGCGCTGGCCGAACAGGGCCCCGCTGCGGCGCGCGGCGCGCTGGGACGGCCTGTTCCCGATCGACATGGAGGAGCCCGCGCAGCTCGCCGAGATGGTGGCGGCGGTTCGCGAGCTCGGTGCTCGCGACGACTTCGAGATCGTCGTCGACCACCCGCCCGGCACCGACCCCGATCCGTGGATCGAGGCCGGTGCCACCTGGTGCCTCACGGGCTTCGGGATGCAGCCGGAGCGCGCCGAGGTCGAGCGCGCGATCGACGCCGGCTAGGCCGTCCGCCTCCGGGCGGCGCCAAGGGCGGCGACGCCGGCGATCAGGCCGCCGGCGCCCACGACGAGCGCGAGCACGGCCAGCCACTTGGGCGCGCCGGAGTCGTCCTCGTCGGCGGTCTCGGCAGCGTGGCCCCCGCCCTCGGCCGCGGTGAGCTTCACCTGCGGCGCGGGCTCGTCGGCGTCCGGAGCGTTGATCCAGCGCACGGTCTCGCCGTTGTCGTAGGTCTGGATCGCCTTGAACGTCAACGTCCTGCCGGGCTCATCGGGGACCCCGAGCGAGAGCCCGAAGTCCTGGAACTGGCCCGGGCCGATCCTGCCCTCGGCCCCGCTCCCCGTCCACGTGACGGTGTCCACGCGGTCCGTGACCTCCTCGCCCTCGTCGTTCGTGACGGGCTGGGCGAGCTCCTTGCGGGTGATCTCGGCGGTCCAGCCCGGGACGGGCTGCGTCGAGACGAACTCGAAGCCGGCCGGGAACTGCACCTCGACCTTGGTGGTCGAGGCGTTGTCGCGCTCGTTCGGCACGCGCACGTCCAGCCGCGTGAAGCCGCCCGCGGGCGCCTCCTCGGGCTGGAGCGTCACGTGGGCCTGGGCCACGGCGGGCGCCGCGAGCGCCGCCGTCATGCAGGCGATCGAGATGGTTCTCTTCATCGTTTGCTGCCTCCTGTTCCGTTTCCATGCCATCGGGGATCCGGCACGGAGGCGGGGGCCCGCGCCTGCCGACGCTGGAGACGTGGAGCCGCACGGCGCGGCGAGCCGGCTCCGCCGGCCGGGCCACCCTCGGTGGAGGGCGCCTGCGCCGGCGGCGCGCGGCGAGGCGACGCTCGAGCGCCCCGGCGCCCGGGTAGCACCCGAGCACGAGCAGAGCCAGCAGGGTCAGCGCGGGCGCGGCGTAGCCGAGCGTGTCAGCCGCGCCGACGAGGGCCATGCCCAGGACCAGCGCGAATGCGATGAGCGCCAGCGACGAGTGGCGGCGCTGATTCACCGGACCGGGACCTCGAGGCGCGCCGTGTAGGCGTCGAACTCGGAGACGCGGGCGGTCACGTCGAGCCGCCAGTCGCCCGCCGGCGACAGCGCGGCACGCCGGACGACGTAGTGCCCCGGGCCCGCCTTCTCGGCGTCGAGGCCGAGCGGGCCGATCTCGCGGTCCGGGAGCCGCGCCGAGACGGTCAGCTCCTCGACCCGGCCGAACTGCGCGCCGGTGCGGCGGTCGAACATGTAGAGGTGCATCTCGCTGGCGCCCGCGGTGGCCGGGTCGACGGTCAGCTCCAGGCGCGCCGGCCCGATCCGCTCGCTAGCGGAGAACGGCCCGGTCGCGCCGGTGGCGGGCGCGTAGGACACGAGCGCCGCGGTGACTCCGAGCACCGCCGCCATCAGCGCGATCTCCGCACGAAGCGTGCGGCGCAGCTCCACGCCCGCGGCGCCCGGGGTCTCCCCCGCCGCGTCGAGGGCCGCCAGGCGCGGCCGCACGCGCCGGCGGTTCCACGCGCCGAGAGCGATCAGGGCCGCGGCGAGCCCGATCTTGATCAGGATCGCGCGGCCGAACGCGGTGTCGACGAGATCGGCCAGCGCGTCCACCTCGGCGATCGCCTGCACGGCGCCGCTCGCCACGAGCGCGCCGACGGCGACGAGCGCGATCGACGAGAAGCCGTTTACGACGGTCGCGAGCAGGCCGGTGCGCTCGGCCGGCTCCAGTCGCCGCGTGGCGGCCGGGAGGGCGAGCAGGAGCGTGGCCACGCCGCCGACCCAGATCGACATCGCCGTCACGTGCAGGAAGTTCGCCGGCACGAGCAGCCAGCCGGGCGGGAGCGTGGACGCGTGGCCGGCGAGCGCCGGCGTCAGGCAGAGGAACGCCGAGACCGCGGCCAGGCCGGTGGAGCGCAGGCGCGGGAGCGAGAGGCCGAGCAGGCCGCCGAGCACGACCCAGGCCACCAGCCGGAGCCCCCACACCGTGCCGAAGCGAGTGCCGAGCACCTCGCCGATCACGTCGGGCTCGAGCGCCCGCCAGAAGGACTCGCCCGACGCCACGGCGCCCTGGAACACGATCCCGAGCGCGGACGCGACGATGCCCAGCGCCACGGCGCCGAGGGTGATCGTCCGCGCGCGCCCGGCGAACGCCTCGGCGGCGAGCCGCCAGCCGTCGCCCGCCCCCGCGCGCGTGCGCAGCGCCGGCCGCCAGACCGCTGCCGCGAACGCCATGCCGCCGATGGCGAGCGCGAGCGCCAGGTAGGAGAGCCCGCGGACGATCCCGAAACCCACCTCGGTGGCCCGGCCCGCGCTGCCGGCATCGATGAGCTGATCCAGCGTCGCCGCGGGCGCCCCGCCCTCGCCGACCGTGAACACGAAGCCGCCCGAGACGGGGTGCGAGTCGGCGGACACGACGCGGAACGTCGCCGTGTAGGTGCCGTCGCCGAGCCCGTCCCGAAGGCCGATGGCCACCTCGTCGCTCCTGCCGCCGGGATGCGAGGCGCCGCCGCTGTCCACTCGGTCGCCGCCCTGGTCGTAGACCTGAACGGCGCCGAACGCGGCCTCGACGGGCTCGCTGAAGCGGAAGACGACCCGCTCCGGCGCGCGCTCGAGCTGGGCGCCGCGGGCGGGGGTGGTTCCCTCCACCGTGGCGTGGCCCCACGCGGGGGCGGGCGCCGCGGCGAGGACGGCGAGCGCCACGACCGGTGCGACGACACGCCTCACCATGCCTCCTTCGCCGGCCCGCCCCGCCTGCGGCGCACCACCACGACCAGCAGCGCTCCGGCGAGAACTGCGGCTGCGAGCGAGATCCCGGCCGCGACGGGGAACCCGCCGCCGGACCTGCCGACCCAGATCAGCGAGCCGCTCACGGCCGCCGGCCGGCCGTCGACCTCCACAGGCACCTTCCAGTCGAACACCTTGGTGCGCTCGCTCTCGTCCTTCACCTGCGGCGGCACGGTGCGAGCCATCCAGTGGATGCGGTGGTCGTGCCACGTGTAGCGCCCGGTCCTGTCGACCTCCTGCCAGTCGGGCGCCGCCTTCGGGTCCGCCGCGGCCGGGACCTCGACGCCCTCGGCGTAGCGGTCGTCGTTGAGGTAGTGGCTGGGCGAGCGCCGATTGACCGCCACCGACCCGCTGGGCCCGATCCGCAGGTAGGGCTCGCCGCGGTAGCCGGTGACCACCACGGTCCTGCCGCTGCGGTTCGTCAGCTCGAGGCTGTCGTCGTGGTTGACGACCTGCACCTCCACGCCGCGAGTGGCCGGGCTGAGCCCGCGCGTGTCGGAGCGGAAGTCCGGATTTCCCTTGTGTGCCGCGGCCGCGGGCGCGACCGCGGCGAGCGCGACGGCCGCGAGCGCGGCCGAGCGCGTGAAGCGAGCCATGCGTCCTCCTCGGCTCTGTCGGTGAGCTCCGACCGCCGGGGGGCGGTCAGAAGGTCAGGCCGACGCGGGAGGAGGCGGGCGGACCGCCAGCGAGCGGGCGATCAGCCGCCCGCCGCGCGCGACGAGCGCGGCGTCGCGAAGCCAGGTGACCGGCGCGGTCTCGGCACGGGGCCGCGGCCGGGGCCCGCGCCGCCGGGCGGCAGCACGGGCGATGCGCTCCTCGCCCACGAACCGGCCCGCGAGAAGCGGCAGCAGCAGGACCAGGAACGGCCCCGCGTAGGCGAGCAGCGTCTCGTGGCCCAGCACGGCGCCGAGCAGCGCCGCGGCCGAAGCCGCGAGCGAGAGCAGGGCCAGGACACGCTGATCGCGCCGCACCACGACCTGAGCGTACCGTCGGGTTAGGCTGCGCGCCATGGACTTCCTCGTAGGGCGCGACGACCTTCGCCGGACCCGCTTCACGGAGGCGGACGTGCCCGAGCCGGGCCCCGGCGAGGCGGTGCTGGAGCTGGAGCGCTTCGGTCTCACGTCGAACAACGTGACCTACGCCGTGATGGGCGACGCGATGTCGTACTGGAGGTTCTTCCCCGCGGACGAGGGCTGGGGGCGGATCCCGGTCTGGGGATTCGCGCACGTCACCGCCAGCGCGCACGACGAGACCCCGGCGGGGACGCGCGTGTACGGCTACTTCCCGATCTCGACCCACCTCCTCGTGCGGCCGAAGCCGGCGGACGGCGGCGGCTTCGTGGACACGACGCCGCATCGCGTGGACCTGCCCGCCGTGTACAACGCCTACGCGCCGGCGCCTCCGGAGCCGTCGGAGGGAGATGACCTCCAGGTGCTCTTCCGGCCGCTGTTCGGCACCTCGTTCCTGATCGACGACCAGCTCGACGAGGGGGGCTTCCACGACTCGGCGAGCGTGTGGCTGTCGAGCGCGTCCAGCAAGACGGCGCTGAGCACGGCGTTCCTGCTGTCGCGCCGGGAGGGGATCGAGGTCGTGGGCCTGACCTCGGCGGGGCGCGCCGAGTTCGTCCGCGGGCTCGGCGTCTACGACCGCGTCGTCGCCTACGACGAGCTCGAGGAAGCGCCGCGCGAGCGCGCGGTCTACGTCGACATCTCGGGTGACGCCGAGCTCCGCGGCCGGGTGCACCGCCACCTGGGCGACGAGCTCGCCCACGACTGGCTGGTCGGCGCGTCGCACTGGGACCGCGTCTTCGCGGACCCGGGCGCGCTGCCGGGGCCCGCGCCGGAGATGTTCTTCGCGCCGGCGCGGTTCGCGAAGCGCCTCGAGGACTGGGGCGCCGACGGCGTCCAGAGCCGCACCGCCGAGGCATGGGGCCCGTTCGCCGAGTGGGCCTCGGGGTGGCTGGAGGTGGAGCGCGGCGCCGGCCCGGCCGACATCGAGCGCCTGTACCTCAAGCTGGTGGACGGCGAGGCGCCGTCCGACGCCGGCTACGTGCTGGCGCCCTAGCTGCGCTCGAGCACCACCACTGGAATCTCCCGGTCGGTGCGGGCCTGGTAGTCGTCGTAGTAGGGCCAGACCTCGGTCATGAGCGACCAGAGCCGCTCTCGCTCCTCGCCCTCGGCGTCGCGCGCGCGGACCGGGAACACGTCCGCCTTCAGCTGGACCGTCGCGTTCGGGTCCTTGCTGAGGTTCCGGTACCAGGCCGGGTGCTCGACGGAGCCGCCGTTCGACGCGACGAGCACGATGCGGCCGTCGTCCACGCGGTGGATGAGCGGCGTCGTGCGCTCCTCGCCCGAGGTCCGGCCGGTCGTCGTGAGCAGCGCGATCTCCGTCCCGTGCCAGTTGTAGCCGCGCTCGCCGCCGGTCTCCCGGTAGGCGCGCACGTGCTCTTGTCCGAACAGCTCGTCGTCGGGGGTCGTCGTCATGCAAATCACCTTACGCACCTGCGGAGCGACTACCGTGGCGCGTCCATGACCCGATCGGGTGACAGCGACGGGCGGCTGACCGGCGCCGGCGGCGCGGGCGTCGACTCGGCGCGGGCACCCTGGCGGCGCCGCCTGTTCCCCCGCCTCGGCGGCCAGGACCTGGCCATCGACCTCGGGACCGCGAACACGCTGGTGTTCGCGCGCGGCGAGGGGATCGTCGTCTCGGAGCCGTCCGTCGTCGCCATCGACTCGCTCAGCGGCGCGGTCCACGCGGTCGGCGAGGAGGCCCAGGGCATGATCGGGCGCACGCCCGCGACGATCACCGCAGTCCGCCCGCTGCGCCACGGCGTGATCGCCGACTTCGAGGTGACCGAGCAGATGCTGCGTCACTTCATCGGGCGCGTGCACCGCAGCCGGCTGGCCCACCCGCGCGTGATGATCTGCGCCCCGTCCGGCATCACCGACGTCGAGCAGCGCGCTCTGATGGAGGCATGCCTCGCGGCGGGCGCCCGCTCGGTGCACCTCATCGAGGAGTCGCTGGCGGCCGCGATCGGCGCCGGCCTCGCGATCGGCGAGCCGCGCGCCAACGTTGTCGTCGACGTCGGCGGCGGCACCAGCGAGGTCGCCGTCATCTCGCTCGGCGGCATCGTCGTGTCCCGCTCCCAGCGCACTGGCGGCTACGACCTCGACGAGGCCGTGGCGATGTGGCTCCGCAACACGCACGGGCTTGCGATCGGCGAGACCACCGCCGAGCGCGTGAAGCTGGAGATCGGCTCCGTGCACCCGGACACGAGCGACGAGACCAGCGCCGTCCGCGGTCGCGACCCGGTCTCGGGCCTGCCGCGCGAGGTCATCGTCACGAGCGAGGAGCTCCGGCGCGCGCTCGAGCCGACCGTGCTCGACATCGTGGTCGCCGTCAAGGAGGCGCTCGAGGAGACCCCGCCGGAGCTGGCCTCCGACATCTCCGAGCGCGGCCTGCTGCTCGCCGGCGGCGGTGTGCTCCTGCGCGGCTTCGCCGAGCGCATCGAGCAGGAGACCAACGTGCCCGTCGTGGTGGCCGACTCGCCCCTCACGTGCGTTGCGCTCGGTGCCGGCCAGGCGCTCGACGAGATCGAGCTGCTCGAGCGGACCTCCACGGCGGCCCGGCGGAAGCGCTAGCCGGCGTGCCGTCCCCCTGGCCCGATCGCGAGCCGACCGCGGCGGAGCGCGCCTCCTACGCCGGCGCGAAGGTCACCCCGTTCTGGCTCGACGACCTGCCGGGCACCGAGCCGGCACCGCCCGTCGAGGGCGACGCCGAGACGGACCTCTGCATCGTCGGCGGGGGCTTCACCGGCCTCTGGGCCGCCCTTCACGCGAAGGCCCGCGACCCCGAGCGCGACGTGGCGGTGCTCGAATCGGAGACCTGCGGCCACGGGGCCAGCGGCCGCAACGGCGGGTTCCTGCTCGCCTCGCTCACACACGGAGCGGCCAACGGCCGCTCGCGCTTCCCCGAGGAGCTCGAGACGCTCGAGCGGCTCGGGTTCGAGAACTACGACGGGCTGCGGCGCGACCTGGAGGCCCACGGCATCGACTGCGACTTCGAGGAGACGGGCGACCTGACGGTGGCGCTCGAGCCGCACGAGCTCGATGACATGCGCGAGGAGGCCGAGGACATGCGCGGCCTCGGCCACACGGTCGAGCTCCTCGACCGCGACCAGGTGCGCGCGGAGGTGAGCTCGCCGATGTACCTAGGCGGGCTGTGGGACCGCACCGGCGCGGCGCTCGTCCACCCCGGCAAGCTGGCCCGCGGGCTGCGCGACGCCGCTCTTCGCGCCGGAGTGCGGCTGTTCGAGCACACCGCCGTGACGGGGCTCGGCGCCGCCGGCGCCGGGGTGGACGTGGCGACCGCCACGGGCGTCGTGAGCGCGCGGCGCGTCCTGCTCGCGACGAGCGCCTATCCCCCGCTCCTCCGCTCCGTGCGCCGCTATGTGCTCCCGGTCTACGACTACGCGCTGATGACCGAGCCGCTCGACGCGGCGCGGCGCGAGTCGATCGGATGGCAGCACCGGCAGGGGGTCGGCGACGCGGGCAACCAGTTCCACTACTACCGGCTGAGCGCCGACGACCGGATCCTCTGGGGCGGCTACGACGCGGTCTACCGCTTCGGCGGGCCGGTCGGCGACCACCTGGACGACCACGACCCCTCCTTCGCCGCGCTCGCCCAGCACTTCTTCGCGACGTTCCCGCAGCTCGAGGGCGTGCGCTTCACGCACCGCTGGGGCGGGGCGATCGACACCTGCAGCCGCTTCTCGGTCTTCTTCGGGACGGCCCTCGGCGGGCGCGTCTCCTACGCCACCGGCTACACGGGGCTGGGCGTCTGCGCGAGCCGCTTCGGCGCCGAGGTCGCGCTCGACCTCGCCGACGCGCGTGAGACCGATGCCACTCGGCTGCGCTACGTGCGCCGGCGGCCCGTGCCGTTCCCGCCGGAGCCGCTGCGCAGCGGCGTCGTGCGGCTCACCCAGAACCGGCTGGCCGCCGCGGACCGGCGCGAGGGCCGCCGCGGGCTCTGGCTCAGGGCGCTCGACCGCGCCGGCCTCGGGTTCGACAGCTAGCGCCAGGCGGGCAGCCGGCGCGCGCGCCGGCCCATGCCCTTCCAGGGGTCGCCCTCCGAGTCCACCCGGCCGGCGATCGTCTTGACCGTCCAGTGGTCCGGCCGCAGCTTCGAGTCCGAGAGCTCCTCCCAGTGGAGCGGGACCGCGACCGGCGCGCGCGGCTTCGGCCGCACCGCGTACGGCGCGACCGCGTGCTGCGCGTAGGCGTTGCGGTTCACGTCCACGTAGATCAGCTTTCCGCGGTCGGCCTTCCTCCACTCGAGCGTCAGGTGGCGCGGGTCGTCGCGCACCATCTCCTCGGCCAGCCGGCGGGCGAACCCGTGCACGTCCGTGAAACCCGGCCCGCGGCGCAGCGGGCAGACCACGTGCACCCCGCGCGAGCCAGTGACCATCGCGTAGGTCGCGAGCCCGGCGTCGCGCAGCCGCTCGCCCGCCGCGCGCGCGGCCGCGCGGACGTCGGCGAACCCGCCGCCGGAGGGATCGAAGTCGAGGATCAGCCGGTCCGGCCTGCGCGGCTCGTCGGCGCGCGACAGCCACAGGTGCGGCGTCACGACGTTCTGCCCCGCGAGGAAGACGAGCGTCGCGGCATCGTCGGCCAGCGCGTGCGTGATCGTGCCGCCGCGCTTGGGGACGGTGGCGCGATGAATCCAGTCGGGGTAGTACGACGGCACGTTCTTCTGGAAGAAGCCGGGCTCGTCGATGCCGTTCGGGAACGCCTGGAGCGCCAGGGGGCGGCCCGACACGTAGGGCAGCATCACCGGCGCGACGCGCTCGTAGTGGCGCGCGAGGCCGAGCTTGGAGACCCTCGCCTTCGGGAACAGCAGCTTGTCCGGATGCGTGATCCGGACCTCGCGCCGGCCGACGCGCAGCACCTCGGTCATCCCTCGCGCACCACCTCGCGGGCCGCCTTGTCGAAGCGCAGGCCGAGAAAGCGCGGGTGCCGGAGGCGCCCGTCGCGCGTCCATTCGGTGAACCCCACCTGGGCCACGAGCTCGGGCTCCACCCAGGTCACCCCGCGCTCCCTGATCGCCTCCGGGCGCGCGAACGGCGGCTCCTCGCGGCGCAGCGGGCGCATCCGCTCGGCGAGGTCGGCGAGCGTGTCGCCGTCGAAGCCGGTGCCGACCTTCCCGGCGTACTCCAGCCGGCCGTCCTCGAAGTGCCCGAGCAGGAGCGCGCCAAGCTCCCGGCGAGAGCCCTTCGGAGGGGTGAAGCCGCCGATCACGAGCTCCTGCGCCTGGTCGCACTTGAACTTCAGCCAGTCCCGCGAGCGCGCCGTCGTGTACGGGCTGTCGGCGCGCTTCGCGATGAGGCCCTCCCAGCCCTTCCGGCACGCCTCCTCGAAGTAGGCCTCGCCGTGCTCGTTGCGGTGCGGGGTGAGTCGCAGCGGGCCGCCCCAGTCGAGCGCGTCGCGCAGCAGCCGCTTGCGCTCGCGCAGCGGCAGCGGACGCACGTCGCGGCCGTCGATCCAGAGCAGGTCGAAGACGTACAGATAGACCTTGACGTGCCGGTGCCCGCGCCGCGCGAGGGCGGCGAAGCTCGTCCTGCCTCGGTCGAACGCCACGACCTCGCCGTCGATCGCGAAGCGGCGCAGGCTCTGCGCCTCGAGCGCCTCGGCGACCTCGGGGTAGCGCTCGTTCAGCGGCAGGTCGTTGCGCGACAGCATCCGCACGCGCTTCCCGTCGCGGATCGCGATGCAGCGGACCCCGTCGAGCTTGCGCTCGTAGATCCAGCCGGGGTCCGAGAAGCGCTCGTCGGTGAGCGTGGCCTTCATCGCCTCGGCGTGCTTCGGCGCCCTCATCGCCCGGCCTCGGCCGCCACCTCCTCGACGGTCCGGCCGCTGAGCACGGAGCGCGGCTCGGTGCTCACGGGGTTGCGGCGCGCGTCGGCCTCCTCGTCGCGCCGCTTGATGAGGAGCCAGCGCGGCCTGCGCCCGGTGTCCGTGCGCTGCAGCGTGTAGCCGCCGCGCAGCTTCTCCCCGTGCAGCCGGACCGACACGTGACCGCGCTCGAGCCCCGCGGCCATCGACTCGTCGCCCGAGAGGTTCTCGTAGGTGCCCGTGTCCCACACGATCACGGCCCCGGCACCGTAGCTGCGCTCGCCGATGACGCCCTCGAAGTCGCGGTACCCGAGCGAATGGTCCTCGACCTGGACCGCGAGCCGCTTGACGCGCGGATCGGTGGACGGCCCCTTCGGCACCGCCCAGGACGCGAGCACGCCGTCGACCTCGAGCCGGAAGTCGAAGTGCATCGTGGAGGCCGCGTGCTGCTGCACCACGAAGATCGGCTGCTCGCCCATGCGGGGCCTTCTGCCCCGGCCCGCTGTTCTTACTCGGCTAGCGGTTCTGGAACTCCAGCACCTGCTGGAACGTCGGCCTGTTCGTGCCGCGGATCGTGTTCGGCAGCAGGCCCGGGGCGAACGTCGTCCGCCCCGCGGTGACCAGCCACTTCGCCGGGTCCGGGCCGAGCCGCGTCGCCAGCCCCGCGGCCGCCTCGTCGACCGCCGCCCACAGCGAGGCGCGGCACGCGGTCAGCGAGCCCTTGCCGCAGTAGCGGACGTTGAACCTGCCGGCGACCTTGCGGCCGAGCAGCGTGCGCAGATCCTTGTCGACGTACGACTCGCCGCTCAGGCCGCCGAGGCCGCGGGCGTTGTCGACCGCGCTGAGCAGGGTCTCTCCGAGCACGGGCCGCATCACGGCCTTCGCCAGCAGCTGCCACGTCGCGTCCATGATCGCCGGTCCCGGCTCGTCGTACTGGCCGTTGTCGTCGGCGTCCAGCCGCGGCGCGTCGCGGCGCACCCAATCGTCGAGGATGCTCACGACCTGAGCCGCGCGCGCGTTGGGCGCGGGGCCGCCGTGCAGCACCTTGGAGACGACCGGCCAGGCCGGCGAGCGCACGTCCTCGGTCGCGGCGCGGTTCATGATGCCCACGTCGTCCGTGATGCGCGGGCGCTTCGGCCACTGGTCGAACAGCTCGACCCGGTGCACCGACCCGTAGGGCTCGTCGTCACCGTGCATGAAGCCGGGCGCCGACTGGTTGTTCCAGTTGAGCAGCAGCCCGCCGGGGCCGCTCACGTCGTGTGGGTGCTCGCGCCCGGAGAGGAATCCCTTCCACTCGTACTTGCCGTTGCCCAGCGTGGGCAGGCGCCGGTCGAGGCCGCGCGCCCGCTTCGGCAGGCGGCCCGACGTGAAGTACGCGGTGGCCTTGCGCGAGGCGTAGGCCCAGTTGAACGTGAACTCGAACTGGTTGGCCGTCTTCCAGAACTTCTTCGGGGTGGAGGCCTTGCCGGCGGTCAGGTCGTGGAGCGCGGCCAGGTTCAGGCCGTCGCGCCCGAACGTGGAGCGCTTGCGGGCGAGCGCGTACGGCTTGCCGCCCACGGTCGCCGTCCCGATCACGGGGCCGTGCACCGACGTCTTGTACTTCAGCGCCTTGCCGTTCAGCTGGCCGGCGTCGAAGTCCTTCAGGGCGATGCACCTGCCCTTGTACACGTAGTGGGTCGAGGCGCGGGTGGGAGCCGAGCCGTTCGGGTTGCAGAGCTTCTCGGCGAACACGTCGCGGACGTCGTGCCCGGCGGAGGTGAGGCTCCAGGCGTAGTTCTTCGTCCGCCCGATCAGGATGTACATCGCGAGCCCGGGGACCGCGACGCCCTGCGCGTTCATGCCCGGGCCGTGCAGGTCCATCTGCTGCACGATCTCGGGGTAGTAGTAGCCGAGCTGCGGGCCCATCACCGCCAGCGAGTTGCCGGTGCGCGAGCGCTGCGGCGAGGCCACGAGGAAGTTCGAGGCCTGCTTGCGCGGCGGGGCCGAGGCGGCGTTGACCGACGCGCTCGAGGTCCCCGGCGCCAGCGGGTCGAAGGCCTGCACGGAGCCCGGGTCGACCGTGACCGAGCCGGTCACGCGGCCGCCGGTGAGCGGCGGGTAGTTGAAGCGCCTGCGGATCGTGGTCGGGGCCTCCGGGTCCTCCGCGAGCATCACGTCGTCCCAGACCCTGTACCCGCGGACCTTGCCGAGGCCCTGCTGGAGCTTCGCGAGCAGGTCCGAGTTCCGGGCCTCCCCGCCGCCGCCGGCGCCGAAGATCGAGCCGATGAACCCGGTGACCGCGATGACGTCGTTGATGGTCGCCGGCGGCTGCGGGTCGTTGATCGACTTGGCGTACGCGTTGAGGCCGTCCGCGTAGGCCTGGGCGTCGCGGAGGATCTGGCGGCCCTTGCTGCCGAAGCGCTTGACGATCAGCTTGCGCTGCTTCGTCACGAGCGCCTCCGCCTGCGGGCTCGGCACGAACTGCTGCCCGCTGGTCACGAGCCCGAAGGCGTCGATCCCCGGCACGTCGGCGACGGCCACGCGCGCGGGCCAGCGCCCGAGCTGAATCAGGAGCGCCCGGTCGCGGCCGGTGCTCCAGCCGGCGCCGAACGCCACGTCCGCGCGGGTCTTGCCGTACACGTGCGGGACGCCGTACTCGTCGTAGACGAGCCGCGTGCCCTTGCGGCCGGTGTCGATCGTGGTGGTCTTGCCGACCGGCTTGAAGTTCTCGGGGAGGAAGAGCCGGTTGACGTCGGTGAGCGACACGTTGCGGCGCAGCGGCGTGAGGCCGTCGTAGAGCGGCAGCTGGTCGGTGGACTCGTTCGTGAACGGCAGCCCGCCGTAGTTGCCCGGCGGAAGGATGTAGCGCGCGACATCTCCCGCGGCGAGGGACGTGGCCGGCACCAGCATGAGCGCGGCCAGGGCAACGACGACTGACTTCAGCGAACGACCCACGAGCAAGGCTCTCCTCCTCAGCTCACACGTATGTGACGGCTCGGCCGAGCCGCCGCCCGGCACTTTCGCACAGTCGGCGGCCGCGCGACTCAGTTTGGCGGGGTCGCGCGGCTGTCGGCCCGGCGCCGGCCACTTGCCTCGCGGGCGGCCACTGTGATCTGGTTGCAGACCCATGGAGGCTCACGACTCGCAGGCAGTCCGCTGGACCGGCGGCAGGGTCGCCGCGCTCGTCTCGGGGATCGTGATCGCCTTCATCGGGCTGGCCCTCCTCGTCAGCGGGATCGCGCTCCTGATCTTCCACGGCGCCACACGCGACGACGACGGCTACTACACGACGGGCACCGAGCGGCTCGCCACCGGCGCGCACGCGCTCACCGTCGAGAACATCGACCTCGGCGGAGACGCCGTCAGCGAGGTGCCCGAGGATCTCCTCGGGCGCGTCCGCATCCGCGCCGAGCGGCCCGGCGGCCGGCCCGTGTTCGTCGGGATCGCCCGCAACGACGACCTGGACAGGTACCTCCAGGGCGTGCGCCGGGCCGAGGTGACCGACCTCGACCCGCCCGAGTACGAGCTCCACCGCGGCGGCGCCCCGCGCCGGACGCCGGGAGCCGAGACCTTCTGGGTGGCCTCGGCCGAGGGACGCGGGCGCCAGGGCGCCGACTGGGACGTGGAGGGCGGGGAGTGGTCGGTCGTGGCCATGAACGCGGACGGCTCGAGCCGCGTGGTCGTGGACGCCGACGTGGGCGCGAAGGTCGGCTGGCTCGTGGGCGCCGGCGTCGCCGCGCTCGTGGGCGGCCTGCTCGTGGCCGGCGGCGGAGCCGCGCTGATCGCGCTGGCGGCGCGCCGCAGCAGGCACGGCGCTTCGTAGCGCTCAGGCGTTGACCGGCGCGCCGTAGCGCAGGGCCTCGAGCCCGGCCACGCTCACCCTCGGCCAGGGCGGCGCCGGGCGCGCCATCAGGAAGCCCTGCACGAGCGCCGCGCCGGCCGCGCGGACGTGCGCGAGCTCCGCGGCCGTCTCCACTCCCTCCGCCACCAGCAGCCCCTCGGTGGCGCGGGCGTAGTCGGCCAGCGAGCGCATCAGCGCCATGCGGCTCGGGTCCCGGTCGATCCCGCGTGCGAGCGCCCGGTCGAGCTTCAGATAGGTGGGCCTCAACGCCGCCAGCTGGCTGAGGCCCGAGTAGCCGGCACCCACGTCGTCCACGGCGAACCGGACGCCGCGCTCGCGCAGCGAGCTCAGCGTCTCGTCGATCGCCTCGCCATGGCGCACGAGCGTGTCCTCCGTGACCTCCACGATCAGCCGCTCCGGCCGATCGAGGCCCTCGAAGATCTCGGTCGTGCGCGGGTCCACGAGGAGCGGCGCCGACAGGTTCACGCTCAGCCGGGCGTCGCGCGGCAGCGCGGGCGCGAGCCCGACGGCCGCTCGGAGGCACGCGAGCTCGAGGTCGGCGCGCAGCCCGAACTCGTCGGCGAGGGCGAACCAGTGGAGCGGGCCCTCGGCCCCGCGCGTGGAGAAGCGCGCGAGCGCTTCGAAGGCGTGCACCTTCCCGTCGCGCACGTCGACGATCGGCTGGGCGGCCATCCAGACGTCCTCGCCGCGGCTCAGGCGCTCGAGCGCCGGGCGCGCGCCGTCCGCGCCCTCGGAGATCGGCATGCCGTCGTAGACGCCGACCGTGCCGGCCGTCGAGCGCTTCGCCACCCGCAGCGCCACGTCGGCCGCCGCCAGCAGGGCCTCGGCTCCGATGCCGTCGCGCGGTCCGGTCGCCACCCCGGCGCAGGCCGTGCAGCCCTCGGCGCGCTCGCCGACCGCGGCGATCAGCCGGCGGGCGATGCGGTGGGGATCGTCCGAGTGCACGAGCGCGGCGAACTCGTCGCCGCCCAGCCGCCCGAGCACGTCCGCATCGCGCAGGACGGAGCGCATGGCCTCGGCGGTCTCCACGAGCGTGCGATCCCCCGCGGCATGCCCGAGCCGCTTGTTCACCGCCCCGAGGCCGTCGAGGTCGAGCGCGACGAGGCCCACCGGCCGGTCGTGGGAGGCGATGCCGCTGAGGCGGTCCACCTCGGCGCGGAACGCGCGCGGGGCGAGCAGGCCGGTGAGCGCGTCGTGGTCGGCGTCGTGGCGGGCGCGCACGAGCAGCTCGCCGGTCTCGCGCGAGATGCGCCCGGCCGCGAGGAAGAGGAGAGTCGAGGCGAGCGCGAAGCCGACCGCCTCCGCGCTCATGCCGCCGGTCGTCACGAGCGGCGAGAGGAGCGTGCCGATGACGATGAGGCGCCCGAACGGCGCGACGCGGCCACCGCGCGCCAGCACGCCCGTCGCGGCGGCGACCAGCCAGAGCACCCAGATGATGTCCACGGAGCCCTCGTTGACGCCGACGATCGAGATCACGGCCGCGCACGAGAGCGTCTCCTCGACCGCAAGCCAGCGCGCGCGGGCGTCGAACCACTCCACGAGCCCGGTGAGCCCGATGACCGCCAGGCCCACGGCGGCCGCCGCGGGGTGAAGCGCGACCTCCGGCTGCACGACCAGCAGCGCGCCTCCGGTCAGCGCGACCGCGATCCGCACGCGCGCCGCGTACCGCCGCGCCCGCGCCACCTCCGGTGTCGGCTCGGGGCGACGATCCATGTCAGTTCGCTCGTCGGCAGCGCCAGAGCGAAGCTTGAGCGGTTACAGCCGCGCGGCCAGCGCCCGTCCGGCGGTGCGGCCGGAGAACAGGCAGCCGCCGACGAAGGTCCCCTCGAGCGAGTTGTAGCCGTGCATCCCGCCGCCGCCGAAGCCGGCCACCTCGCCCGCCGCGTAGAGGCCCGGGAGCGGATCGCCCGAGGCGGTCAGCGCGCGTCCGTCCAGGTCGGTCTGGAGGCCGCCGAGCGTCTTGCGCGTGAGGATGTTGAGCCGCACCGCGATCAGCGGCCCGGCCTTCGGGTCCAGCAGCCGGTGCGGGGCCGCGACCCGGCTGATGCGGTCCGCGAGGTAGCGGCGGGCGGCCCTGATGGCCGTGACCTGGGCGTCCTTCGAGTACGGGTTCTCGATCTCCCGGTCGCGCGCCACGATCTCGCGCTCGACGGCGTCGAAGTCGAGCAGCGGCTCGTCGCTGATCTCGTTCATCCGGCGGACGAGGTCGCGGAGGTCGCGCTCCACGACGAAGTCCGGCCCGTGGTCCATGAACTTCTGGATCGGGTCGGGCACGCCCGGAAGCACGCGCTGGCGGATCACCTCACGGAGGTTGCGGCCGGTGATGTCGGGGTTCTGCTCGGAGCCGGAGAGCGCGAACTCGCGCTCGATGATCTTGCGCGTGAGCACGAACCACGTGTGGTCGTAGCCCGTCCTGCCGATGTGCTCGAGCGTGGCGAGCGTGTCGAACCCCGGGAACAGCGGCACCGGGAGGCGCCTGCCGGTGGCGTCCAGCCACAGGGACGAGGGCGCGGGCAGGATCCGGATTCCGTGGTTGCTCCAGATCGGGCTCCAGTTGCGGATCCCCTCTACGTAGTGCCACATGCGGTCGCGGCCGATGATGCTCGCCCCGGCGCGCTCCGCGATCCCCAGCATGCGCCCGTCCACGTGGGCGGGCACGCCCGAGATCAGTCGCTTCGGCGGCGGTCCCAGCCGCTCGGGCCAGTTGCTGCGCACGAGGTCGAAGTTGGCGCCGATGCCACCCGAGGACACCAGCACGGCCTGACCGGCGGCCTCGAACTCGCCGGCGACCTCACGCGAGCTGTCCTGTCCGCGCTCGGCGTCGCTCGGAGCCAGCACCGAGCCCCTCACGCCGGTGACGGCGCCGTTCGAGGCGACCAGCTCGTCCACCCGGTGGCGCGGCTCGTAGGTCACGAGGCCGCGCGCCTGGGCCTCCCGCACGCGCCGCACGAACGGCTCGATCAGGCCGGGGCCCGTGCCCCAGGTGATGTGGAAGCGCGGAACGGAGTTGCCGTGGCCGGTTGCGTGGCTCCCGCCGCGCTCGGCCCAGCCCGGGTTCGCCATCACGCGCACGCCGAGGCCGCGCAGCCACTCGCGCTTCTCGCCCGCAGCGAACTCCACGTAGGCGCGTGCCCAGCGCCGCGGCCACTCGTCCTCCGGGCGGTCGAAGCCGGCGCTCCCGAGCCAGTCCTGCCACGCCAGGTCGAGCGAGTCCCTGATCCCCCAGCGCCGCTGCTCCGGCGTGTTCACGAGGAAGAGCCCGCCCAGCGACCAGAACGCCTGGCCCCCGAGCGAGGCCTCGGGCTCCTGGTCGAGGAGCAGCACGCTCTTGCCGGCGTCGGCCAGCTCGGCGGTGGCGGTCAGCCCGGCCAGGCCGGCGCCGACCACGATCACATCTGCTTCGGAGCGCTTCAAGGGGCGGGAAGATTAGGGACCCCCCGTCGCGGGCAAGGCACCTGGCATGAGCTCTTCGACACACCAGGTGCCGCTCGTACCGCTTGCGGGCGGCGTGCAGATCCCCCAGCTCGGCTTCGGCGTCTTCCAGATCCCGCCCGAGGACACCGCCGAGATCACGACGCTCGCGTTCCAGACGGGCTACCGGCACATCGACACGGCATCGGCCTACCGCAACGAGGCCGGGGTCGGCCAGGCGTTCCGGGCGTCCGGCCTCGACCGCGACGAGGTATTCGTCACGACGAAGTGCTTCAACACCGACCAGGGCTACGAGGAGGCGAAGCACGCGCTCCACGCCAGCCTCGAGCGGCTCGAGCTCGACTACGTCGACCTGTACCTGATCCACTGGCCGGTCCCCGCGCACGACAGGTACGTGGAGACCTGGCGGGCCTTCATCGAGTCCCAGGAGGAGGGCCTGGTGCGCTCCATCGGCGTCTCCAACTTCCAGCCGGCCCACCTGCGCCGCCTGGTGGACGAGACCGGCGTGGCGCCCGTCGTGAACCAGGTCGAGCTCCATCCGTACCTCCAGCAGGCGGGGCTGCGCCGCGAGCACGAGGAGCGCGGCATCGTGACCGAGGCCTGGAGCCCGCTGGCTCAGGGCGCGGTGGCGGACGACCCGGTGATCGCCCGGATCGCCGAGGCACACGACCGGACGCCCGGGCAGGTGGTGCTCCGCTGGCACGTCCAGCTCGGCAACGTCGTCTTCCCGAAGTCGGTGACGCCCGAGCGGATCGAGGAGAACCTCCGGATCTTCGACTTCCACCTCAGCCAGTCCGAGATGGAGGAGATCGAAGCGCTGGACCGGGGCGAGCGGATCGGCCCCGACCCGGACACGTTCGTGCGGCCCTAGGCGAGCTTCTCGGTCATCCGCTCGGCGAGGACGCCGACGTGCGGCTCGACCACCAGGTTGAGATGCCCGCCGGGCACGCGCTCGAGCTCGAGGCCGCCGTCCACGACGCTCGACCAGACGGGCACCGGGTTGCAGGCGTTCGGCTCGCGCTGCTCCGCGAGGAAGAGCGTGGCCGGACCGCCGTAGGCGCCCGGGCGATACGCGGCGTAGGCGTCGAGGTTGACCGCCTCGATGCGCCGGAGCAGCGGCGGCAAGGGCCAGAGCGGCGCCGGCGGCGCGATCGGCAGTGAGGGCACGACCCTGAGGAGCGCCTTGCGGAAGTAGCGCTCCATCCGCGTCCGCGGCGCGTGCAGCGCGGCGCGCACGAAGCGGAACGGCTGGGAGGCGCGGAAGGCGAGCCGCCGCGCGGGCGGCAGGCAGCCCGGGTGCACGTTGGCGTCGATCAGGCCGAGCCAGCCCACGGTCAGCCCACGCGCGTTCAGCTGCCTCGCCATCTCGAACGCGACGAGCCCCCCGAACGAATGCCCGGCGAGGTCGTACGGCCCGCTGGGCTGGAGCGACACGATCGCGTCCACGTACGTGCGGGCCATCTCCTCGACGGACGCCTGGGGCGCGCGGACCGGGTCGAGCCCGACCGCCTGGATTCCGTAGACCGAGCGGTCGCCCCCGAGGGAGAGCGCGAGCGCCCGCATCTGCAGGACGTCGCCGGTGAGGGAGTGGACGAGGAAGAGCGGCCGGCCCCCGGCGGCGGCCCGGAGCGGGACGATGCACGGGATCTCGCTGTCCTCGAAGGTGTCGACGATCGCGGCCAGCTCCGCCGTGGTCTGGGCGCGCATCAGCGTCGAGAGCGGCAGGTCCACCCCCAGCTCGTCGTGGATCGCCTGGAACACCCGCACCGCGGCGAGCGAGGTGCCGCCGAGCTCGAAGAAGTTGTCCGTGGGCCTGAGCGGCGCGACTCCGAGGACGTTCTCCCAGATGGCCCTGAGCGTCGCCTCCGTCGAGGGCCCGCCGGCGCGCGCCCCGTCGCCCGCCTGCTCGCGCCGGGACCGCCCGCGCTCGACCTCCTCCCGGATCTTGGAGAGCGACTCCGGGTTCCGGAGGGCGTCCAGGTTGGCGACGCCGGTCCCGCCGAGGGCGTCGCGAGCGGCGCGTTCCGAGTGCTTCCCGTTGTGCGTGACGGGCAGCTCCGGCACCTGGACGATGAGATCCGGCACGTGCGTCGCGGCGATCTGCGTGACGATCTCGCGGCGGACCCGAACGGTCAGCCGGCCGTCGAGCCGGTGCGGGGGGTGCAGCACCAGCAGGAGGACCGAGCGCGAGTAGCCGCGCGGGTCGGCACCGCGCTGCTCGACCGCCAGCGCCTCCTTGACCTCGGGCACGGCCGCGAGCGCCCGGTAGATGTCCGCCGGCCCGACCCGCACGCCGCGTATCTCGAGGACGCCGTCGGAGCGCCCGTGCATGCGGGCCTGGCCGTCCTCGTCGAACTCGATCAGGTCGCCGTGCGTCCAGGCGCCCGGGTTCTCGCTGAAGTAGGCGTCGTGGAACGCCCGGCCGTCGTCGCCGATGAGGCCGACAGGCCGCGAGGGGAACGGGGTCCGGCAGATGAGCTCGCCGACAGCGCCGGTGGTGGGCTCGCCGCCGTCCTCGGGGACCGCCTGCACGTCCATCGCGAGGCTCCGGCACTGGATCCAGCCTCGCCGCACGGGCCGGTTCGGGTTGCCGAGGACGAAGCAGCCGATGATGTCGGTCCCGCCCGAGATCGACTGGAGCGGCACCTCCCCGACCTGGTCACGGCACCAGTCGTACTGGTGGTCGTGGAGGATCGCGCCCGTCGAGAGGACCGTGCGCAGGCTGCCGAGGTCCGTGTCCGTCCGCGGGGCGTACCGGCTGTCCTCGCACAGCTGGAGGTACGAGGGGCTCGTCCCGAAGACGGTCACTCCCTCGGACCCGACGATGCGCCACAGCGTCTCCGGGCCGCTGATCGGCCCGTCGTAGAGGACGATCTCGCAGCCCGTCGCGAGGGCGGAGAGCTGCCAGTTCCACATCATCCAGGCCGCCGATGAGTGGAAGAAGAGCTTGTCGCCGGGCCGGAGATCCACGTGGAGCCGGTGCTCCTTCAGATGCTCGAGCAGCGTCCCCCCGGTGCCGTGGAGGATGCCCTTCGGCGGCCCGGTGGTGCCCGACGAGAAGAGGGCGAACAGCGGGTGGTCGAACCGCGGCCGCGGCCAGTCCGTCGCGCCGCCCTCGGGGGCCCTGTCGACGATCTCGCCGAGGCGCTCGAACGGCACGCGGAGGCGCTCGGGCTCGGGGCCCTCGTCCAGACCCACGACCGCGGCGAGCGACGGCAGCTCCCGCGCCAGATCACCGATCCGGGCGCTGAGTGCCGCGGGTCCCGACTGCGCGTCGTCCACGAGGTTCGCGAAGAGCACCTTGGGCGAGAGCTGCAGACAGCGGCTCAGGAGCGCGGGTATGCCCATGTCCGGCGACGCGCTCGAGAACGTGGCCCCGCAGGCGGCCGCGGCGAGGCCCGCCACCGCCAGCGCCGCGTTGTTCCCCGCCACCGCCATGACCCGGTCCCCCTCGCCGACGTCGAGCGCCCGCAGGCGCGCGGCAAGGCGCTGCGTGCGCTGGAGGAGCTCGCCACGGGTGAGGCGCTCCGGCCCCCGGAACGGATGGTGGGCCGCGACGGCGGGGGCCTCCGCCGGGAGCTCGGGACCGAGGCGCAGCAGGTTCTCCGCGTAGTTCAGCCGGAGGCCCGGGAAGAACCGGGCGGTCTCGCAGTCCCGCCCGGCCAGCGCGGGCTCCCGGCGTCCGGCGACGATTGGATCGGACCACTCGAGGAACAGGCTCCAGAAGCGCCCGGGATCCGCGACGGAGAACTCGTGGAGGGCGCGCTCGTCGTCGAGCCGGCCGCCGGTCCGGGATTCGCAGAAGGCGATGAACTGGGAGAGCTGCGTCGTCGTCCCGTCGGACAACTCGAGCGCACGCGGATCGATTCGGTTCTGGGAGATCGAGTGACTCACCCGCCCCGGTCCAGCGGCAGGGCCTCCGGCCGGAGCATCCCCCCGCCGCGCGAGCCAGCACATCTGACGGCCACCGCCCCGGCCCTGTCGGGGCCGAGGGGGACGGCGAACAGCCGCCACGCGCGCGGATCGTCGTCGTGCAGCGAGACGAATCCGGGCTCGTCGCCGACCGTCACCACGACGTGGTCGAGCGGCGCCATCAGCCCGAGGCCCCGCGCCTTCAGATAGGCCTCCTTGCGCGTCCAGCAGTTGAAGAAGGCCCGCACGCGGTCGGCCCCCTCCCGGGCCAGGATCGCGCGCGCCTCCTCGGCCGCGAAGCGGGTCCGGACGATGTCGTCGGCCTCGGGCAGGGGAACCACGTGCTCGACGTCCACGCCCACGGGGCCGCCGCGGGCGACCGCGATGAGGCAGCAGTCCCCCGTCCGGGAGAGGTTGAAGTGGAGCGGTGCCCGGGGATCGTGAGGCTCCAGCCACGGCTTGCCGCTGCCGTCGCGCCGCAGCCGCAGCTCGCCGGGCGCGCGATCCAGGGCCCGGGACAGCGCGATGCGCAGTGCGATCCGCGCCACGAGCCGGCGGCGGCGCACCTGATCCTCGGCCTCGCCGGGGCGCGGACGCTCATCCGCGGCGAGGACCCGCGCGGACGCGGCCTCGATCCACTCAGGAGATTGATCCAGATCGATCTCCCAAAGCCGGAGATCGGATTTCACGGACTGCAAGTCGTGCGCCCCCCTAGACCCCACCGGGGAGCCGCCTTTACAACTCCCCCGACCATTGAACCACGACCGGAGCGGCCTCGCGCCCGGTTCACACCGCACCTAGCGGGCGACGCCCTCAAGGCCCGCCGTGCGCGCCAGGCGCGCCAGCGCCCGGTCGAGCGAGTCGTGCAGCGCGGCCGAGTCGCGCACGCCCGCCTCGCGGTGAAACGCGACCAGGCGCAGCAGGCCGGCCCTCCTGTCCGACTTGACGTCCGCGCGGCCCACCAGCCGGTCGCCCCGCAGCACCGGCAGCACGTAGTAGCCGAACACGCGCTGCGGAGCCGGCTTGTAGATCTCCATCACGTGGCTGAAGCCGAAGAGCCGTTCGGCGAACGGCCGGTCCCAGAGCAGGTTGTCGAACGGCGACAGCAGGGTCGCGCCGGACGGCACGCTCTCGCCGAGCTCAGCGGAGCCGGGCACGAGCACGTCCGGGCCCCCGTCCTCCACGCGGAGGCGCCGCAGCAGCCCGTCGGCCTCGAGCGCCTCCACGTGCGGCCGTACGGAGGCCGTCCGCCCGGGCACGCGGTAGTGCTCCGCTATGCCGCTCTCCGTGAGCGCGCCGCGGCCGCGGACCGCCCGGAGGACGAGCGCGCGAAGCGCCTGGGCCTGAGTCGGCACGGGCGTCTCCAGCACCGCTCGGGGGATCACGCGCTCGGTCAGGTCGTAGAGGCGCTGGAAGCCCCCGCGCCGGCCGGCGATCGACAGGTCGCCCCGGTCCCAGAGCGAGTCGAGCACCTGCTTGGCCGGCTTCCAGGCCCACATCCCGGTGCCGCCCTCGCCGTCGAAGTCGCGCGAGCCGAGCGGCCCGCGCTCGCGGATCTCCTCCAGCACGTGCTCCACGACCTCCGGATGCTCGGCGAGCGCGCGCTCGTGCGTGCCCCAGTGCCCGCGCCCGTCCATCCGCCAGCGGAACAGCGGGAAGTCCTCGACCGGCACGAGGCTCGCCTCGTGGGCCCAGTACTCGAACACGCGCCCCTCGGCGAGCAGCCGCGAGACGGTCCCCGCGGGGTACACGCCCACGCGCGAGGTGAGCACGATCCGGTGGCTGCGCTCGACGGTCGAGATCGAGTCGAGCTGCACGCAGGAGAGCCGCCGGATCTCCTCCTCCACCCGGCCCGCGCGCGCCCGCCGCGGGCGGCCGGCAAAGCCCTGGTGGGAGACGACGTGGCGGCGGAGGGCCGAGAGTGAGATCGTGGGCGTCGACACTTACGATTGGTAAGCTAGCTGCATGATGGATCCAGGCGTCGCCACGCTCAACCCGCCCGTAGATCCCGAACGCGACCACGTGCGCGGTCCGGCCGCCGCGCCGGTGACGCTAGTCGAGTACGGGGACTTCCAGTGCCCCTACTGCGGCGACGCCTACCCCGTCGTGCGGGACCTGGCCGAGCGCTTCGGCGACTCGCTGCGGTTCGTGTTCCGCCACATGCCGCTCGACGACCTCCACCCGCGCGCTCACGCCGCGGCGCTGGCGGCCGAGGCCGCCGCCGTCCAGGGGAGCTTCTGGGAGATGCACGACCGGCTTTTCGAGCACCAGCTCGAGCTGGGCGACGACGACCTGCTCGGGCACGCGGAGGCACTCGGCCTCGACGCCGAGCGCTTCAGGGCCGATCTCGCCGACCCGGCGCTCGCGGAGAGGGTCGCGGCCGACTTCCGGAGCGGCGCGGGCAGCGGCGTGCCCAGCACCCCGCGCTTCTTCGTGAACGACGTCATCCACCTCGGGTCGGCCTCCTTCCCCCAGCTCACGGAGGCGATCGAGGCGCAGCTGGCGCTGATCCGCTAGCCCAGCGGCGAGGGCGGGATCCGGGTCGCGCCGGTCACCTCCCTGATGATCATCCCCAGCTCGTCCTCGAAGCACCAGGACCACTCCTCGCCCGGCTGGAGCGAGCGCATGATCGGATGGCCGCTCTCCCGCCAGTGGCCGGACGCGTGCTTGTTGGGCGAGGTGTCGCAGCAGCCCACGTGGCCGCATGTCAGGCAGATGCGGAGGTGAAACCACTTGTCGCCCGTCCTCAGGCAGTCCTCACAGCCCTCCACGGACTCCGGCATCTCGGTGATCGTGACCTGGTCGAGGTGAGTGCATGTGGCCATGGGAGCCCCTTTCCGTTCAGGTTCGTGTGAGTGGCAGCCGGACCAGGAACACCGTCCGGCCCGGCTCGGACTCGACCGTGAGCGTGCCGTCGTGGCGGTCGGCCACGATCCGGAGCGCCGTCGCCAGCCCGAGCCCGGTGCCCTGACCGATCTCCTTCGTCGTGTAGAACGAGTCGAACAGGTGCTCCCGTGCGTCCGCGGAGACGCCCGGCCCGTCGTCGGCCACCTCGACCTCGGCCCACTGGCCGTTGTGCCGCGTGGTGATCGTGATCGTGCCGCTGTCGCCGAGCGCGTCGATCGCGTTGTCGATCAGGTTCGTCCAGACCTGGTTGAGCTCTGAGCCGCGCACGGTGAGCTTCGGGAGGCTCTCGTCGTAGTGGCGCTCGAGCTGGATGTCGGTGTGCTTCAGCCGGTGCTTCAGCACCTTGATCGTCGTGTTGATGCCCTCGTGCAGGTCGACCTCCACGAGCTCGCCGCGATCCATGTAGGCGTAGGTCTTGACCGCCTTGACGAGGTCTGACATGCGCTGCGTGGACTCCTGAAGCTCCTCGGCGAGCCCGCGCGCGGTCAGCGTCGCCGCGACCCAGCCCACCGCCGCGTCCGTGGCCGGGCCGGCCAGCTCGGCCACGCGGTCGAGCCAGGCCTCGTCCACGCCCGCCGACGCCAGCGGCTCCACGAGCTCCCACGCCCGCGGCACGCCCAGCGCCTCGAGCCGGTCGAGCAGCTCGTCCTCCGCGTCGGCGGCCTCGAGCCCGGAGCGCTCCTGAGCGTTCTCGACCGCCTGCCGCTGGAGCTGGACCAGCTGCTCGGCGTCGGCGCGCTCGATGCCCGAGTGCACGAACCGGTCGATCGTCGAGCTCACGACCTCGAGGGCGTCGGCCATCTGCGCCGCCGCGCGCTGCGCCGCCGCGGCGGGGTTGTTGAGCTCGTGCGCGAGCCCTGCGGCCATCGTCCCGAGCGAGGCCAGCCGCTCGCGGTTCTGCTCCATGGCTGTTATCCGAGACATCACGGGCGCCACCTGGCGCATCACGCGCTCGTGCACGGACGGCTGGGCGAAGGCGAGCGGCCGGAAGTCGTCACGCTCGACGCGGGCCCAGCGGCAGACGGTCTCGGCCTGCATCCTGACCCCGAGCAGGCCGCCCGTGAGCACGCTGATCGCCCCCATCCAGGTGGGCGCCTGGTGGTGCCCGGCGGGCTCGAGCCGGTCGCCGTCCACCAGCAGCGCCTCGGCACGCCCCTCGATCAGCAGCACCACGCCGGCCGCGGGGCGTCCGTGCTCGGCGATCACCTCGCCGGGCTCGGCGTGGAAGGGCTTCGCGACGCTCACCCACTCGGCGAGCTGCTCGTCGTCGAGGTCGTCGAAGAGGTCGATCGATCGCAGCTCCGCGAGCGTGACCGGCGGCTCGCTCACGGCGCCGCCAGGTACTGGTGGATGAGCGAGACGGCCATCGAGCCCTCGCCGACCGCGCTGGCCACACGCTTGATCGAGCGGGCGCGCACGTCGCCCGCGACGAACACGCCGGGCACGCTGGTCTCGAGCGGATAGGGATCGCGCTGAAGCGGCCAGCCGTCGGCCTGGGCGTCGGTGCCCGCGAGGATGAAGCCGCGCTCGTCGCGCGCGACGACGCCCTCGAGCCAGTCCGTGCGCGGCGAGGCGCCGATGAAGACGAAGCAGGCATCGGCCTCGAGGCGCTCCTCGCCGTCGGGGCCGCTCAGCCGGAGCGCCGCGAGCCGCTCCTCGCCCTCGGCCGCGACCGCCGACGACCGCGTCCTCACCGTCACGTGCTCGAGCCGCCCGATCTGCTCGACGAGGTAGTGGGACATGGACCTCTCGAGCGAGTCGCCGCGCACGAGCATCGTCACGCGGTCCGCGTAGCCGCTGAAGTAGACGGCGGCCTGGCCCGCCGAGTTCGCGCCGCCGATCACCACCACGTGCTGGTTCTCGCAGGACTTCGCCTCGGCGAGGGCGGCGCCGTAGTAGACGCCGGCCCCGGTGAGCTCCGCGAACCCGGGCGCGTCGAGCTGGCGGTAGGAGACGCCCGAGGCCACGAGCACGCAGTGTGCGCTCAGCGCGCTGCCGCCGCTCAGCCGCACGATCCGGCCGGCGCCCTCCGCGCTCAGGCCGACCGCGTCCTGGACCGTGAGCAGCTCCGCTCCGAGCCGCCGCGCCTGATCGGTGGCGCGCCGGGCCAGGTCCGAGCCGCTGAGCCCGGCCGGGAACCCGAGGTAGTTCTCGATCCGGCTCGACTGGCCGGCCTGCCCGCCGGGCGCCTCGCGCTCGACCATGATCGTGCGCAGGCCCTCGGAGGCCCCGTAGACCGCCGCCGCCAGCCCGGCCGGGCCGCCGCCGACGATCACGAGGTCGTAGTGCTCCTCGGCGGGCTGCCCCGCCACCCCGAGCCGCTCGGCCAGCTCGAGGACCGTCGGGCGCTCGAGCACCGTCCCGTCCTCGAGGAACGCCACGGGCAGCCCCGCGGGATCCACGCCCGCGACCTGGAGCAGCTCGCGCGCCTCGCCGTCGCGCTCGACGTCCAGCCAGCGCGCGGGCACGCGGTTGCGCGCCACGAAGTCGCGCAGGTCGTGCGACTCCTTCGAGAATCGGTGCCCGATCAGCCGCACGCCGCCCGCGTCGGCCGCGGCGCCGGCCTCCCACGTCGTCAGGAGGTCCTCGACCACCGGGTAGAGCTGCTCCTCGGGCGGGGCCCAGGGCTTGAGGAGGTAGTAGTCGAGCGCGACGTCGTTGATCGCCGAGATCGCCGCCTCGGTGTCCGCGTACGCGGTCAGCAGGACGCGCTTCGCGTCCGGGACGATCGTGCGCGCCTCCACCAGGTAGTCGGTGCCCGACATGCCGGGCATGCGCTGGTCGGCGATCAGCAGCGCCACCTGGTCGCCGCGCATGCGGGTCTCACCGAGGAGCTCGAGCGCCTCCGCGCCGGAGCCCGCCCTCAGGATCCGGTAGCGCTCCCCGAAGCCGCGCCGGAGGTCGCGCGCCACGGCCGCGAGGACGGCGGGCTCGTCGTCCACCGCAACGATCGCCGGGCGCCGCTCCTGGGCCATGCCGACACCCTAGTCTCCGCGCCGTGGCGGCCTCGGACGACGTCCTCCCCGGCTCCGACGGCCGCGCGCGCTGCTGGTGGTGTCTCGGCGCGCCCGAGTACGTCGCGTACCACGACGAGGAGTGGGGCCGCCCGAGCCGGGACGATCGCCACCTGTTCGAGCTGCTCACGCTCGAGGCGTTCCAGTCGGGCCTCTCGTGGCTCACCATCCTCCGCAAGCGCGCCGGCTTCCGGGCCGCGTTCGAGGGCTGGGACGTGGAGCGGATCGCGGCCTACGGCGACGACGACGTCGAGCGGCTTCTGGGCGACGCCGGGATCGTTCGGCACCGGGGCAAGATCGAGGCGACCCTCGCGAACGCCCGCGCGACCGTCGCCCAGCGCGAGGAGGGCCTCACGCTGAGCGAGCTTCTCTGGCGCTTCGCGCCCGGGCCGAGCGCGGCGCCGGGGTCACGCGCCGAGCTGCCCGCGAGCACGCCCGCGTCGGCCGCCATGTCGAAGGAGCTCCGCGCGCGCGGGTTCCGGTTCGTCGGGCCGACGGTGGCGTACTCGCTGATGCAGGCAGCCGGCCTGGTGAACGACCACCTGGCCGGCTGCGCGTTCCGCGGGGAGGGCTAGCCCCCGAAGCGCGGCTGGAGCGCGATCACGTCCTCGACGTAGCTCTGCGTCTCGGGCAGGATGCCGATGCTCCGCACCGAGCCGAGGCCCTGGTAGTAGGACGCGATCGTCGAGCGGATGTCCCAGCCGGTGTCGCGCAGGAGCTGCTGGAGGTAGAGGACGCCGGCGCGCACGTTGTCGAGCGCCGAGCTCGGGTTGAGCGGGGCGCTCGCCAGGCTGCCGTTCACCCAGGTCCATGTCCCCGGCAGCAGCTGCATCACGCCGCGCGCGTTGGCGGTCGACACGACCGAGTTGCTGAAGCCGCTCTCCTGCCAGGCGATCGCGGCGGCGAGCGAGCCGGGCACGCCGTGCTCGGCGGCCACCTGCGCGATCGTCGCGGAGTCCACGCTCTCGTCGGTCGGGTAGGGCGCCGCGTCCGGCACGACGCGCTGCTCGGGCACGGGCGCGCTCGTCTCCACGCTCGCGCCGGTCGGCAGCTTGAGGACCGTGCCGATCAGGAGCGGCTCGGCGGGGTCGATGCCGTTCATGCCCGCGACCGCGCCCATCGGCAGGCCGCTGCGCTGCGCGATGTGGGTCAGCGTGTCGCCCGGGCGGACGATGTAGGACCCGAGCGCGGGCGGCGCGCCGCCGGAGCCGGCGGGGGCGGAGCCCGTGGCGGGCGGGATGGTGATGTCGGTGCCTTCGATCACATACGCGTCGGCGGCAACGCCGTTGGCGGCGGCGAGCTCGGCGACCGACACGCCGTTGGCCTCCGCGATCGACCAGAGGGACTCCCCGGTCACGACCGTGCGCGTGACGTTCGCGCTCGCGGACGAGCAGAGGACGAGGGCGGACAGGACGATGGCCCCCAGAAGGGGTCGTACGAAAAGGGCTTTCACGACTACCCGCTTCAGGTCCCGCTCCGGCTCTCCTCTCGATCGCGATGGTTATGTGTCCATGCAACGAATGCTGCGGCCGACCTGCGCCGGCCGCCGCGAACGCACCTACTGTCGAGCCATGGCCCTCCTCCGCGCCGCGGCGGTCGTCGCGACAGCGCTCCTCTGCGTCCTCTGTGCCTCCCCCGCGTCCGCCCGCTGGTACGGGAGCAACCTGCGCGGCGCCCCCAACGCGACCTACGGCTGCGAGTCGGCCATCGTCAGCGCCCCGCTCGGCGGCTTCGTCCTCGCCCCCACCAACCAGACGTCCTGCACCTACCGCCACGGCGGCTACCTGTTCCAGCAGCGCCCGACGTTCCTGGCGCCGCGGTCCGGCCGCATCACCCGCATCAAGGTGAAGTCCGGCCCGAGCCCGGCGAAGCTGCGGCTGACGGTGCTGACCGGGTCGAGCCGCGTGGACACCTTCACGGGGCGGGACCTGCCCGGGACCTACACCTGCTGCACCGCCCGCTTCGTCGGCAAGCCGTTCCGCCCACGGGCGAACCGAGTGACGACGAAGAAGGTCAAGGTGCGCGTCTACGACGTCCGGTCGAAGCGGCTCCGTCTCCGGATCCACTCCACCGACGGGCTCGCGCTCACTGCGGTCGGCCCGGGCACGCTCCCGCTGAGCATCGGCCCGGTGCTGGGCGGCTTCGACACGGGCACGCCCCTCCTCACCGGCTACTGGCCGTACACGCGCAAGGGCGACCCGCGGGTCGAGGGCTACTCGGTCACGGGCATCGACCTGCTCTTCCAGTGGGAGTTCAAGCGCCTATGATCGGCGCACCGTGCCCGACCTGAGCGGCAGCTGCCTGTGCGGAGCCGTGACCTACACGAGCTCCGCCGAACCGCTCTTCACCGCCGTCTGTCACTGCGCCGACTGCCAGCGGCAGACCGGCACCGCGTTCTCGGTCGTGGTCGGGGTCCCGCGCGACGGCTTCGAGGTGAAGGGCGAGCTGTCGGTGCACACCACGCTCGGGGGCGACTCGGACCTCGACACGCACCGGAACTTCTGCGGTGCCTGCGGCTCACCGGTCGTGAGCTATTCCGACGCGATGCCGGACGTGGCGATCATCAAGGCGGGCACGCTCGACGACACGTCATGGCTCGCGCCGCAGCTCGAGGTCTGGCACTCGCGGGCGCAGCCCTGGCTGGCCGGGGAGCACGAGCGACCCGTGTTCGAACGGAGCATCCCGACCTAGCGCCGGGGCGCATCGTGGTAGCGGACCTTCACGCCCACTACGCGATGCACCTGGCCCCCGAAGACCAGCCGTCCACGCTCGAGCTGCTCGGCCCGGACCCGCGCCGGCTGCGCCGCAGGGACCGTGTGCGGGCAGCGGTCGTCGGCGTGCTGAGCCGCTTCGCGAACTACCCGACGCCCGACGCCCTCCCGCGCGTGACGCTGTCCACGCTCCAGGCCGGGGACGTGCGGCTCGTGTTCTCGGTCCTCTACTCGCCTTTCGACGAGATGGACCTGGCCCAGCCCTACGGGGCGCCGCCCCAGCCCGAGTACCCGGCCACGCTGGTGCGGCAGCTCGAGCTCGTCGAGGCGGACCTGCGAGAGCACCATTCCGGCACGGCCGCGGTCGCCCGCGGCCCGGCGGAGCTCGACGGCCTCCTCGGCTCCGGCCGGGTCGTGTTCGTGCACTCGGTCGAGGGCGGCTTCCAGCTCGGCTCGACGGCCGAGGAGGTGGAGCGCTCGGTGGGCACGCTGGCCGCCCGCGGCGTGACCTACGTGACGCTCGCGCACCTCTTCTTCCGGCGCGTCGCCACGAACGCCCCCGCGATCCCGTTCATCCCGGACTGGCTGTACAGGCTCGTGTTCCCGCAGCCGCGCGAGGGCCTCACCGAGCTGGGCCGGGTCGCGGTGCGAGCGATGGTGGAGCGGCGGCTCCTGATCGACGTCGCGCACATGGGCGAGCGGGCGCTGGCGGACACCTTCGCGGAGCTCGACCGGATCGACCCCGGGCGGACGGTGCCCGTCGTCTGCACTCACGCCGGCTGCCGCTTCGGCCGCCAGGAGTACAACCTGAGCGACGAGACGGTCCGGGCGATCGCCCGGCGCGACGGCGTGATCGGCCTGATCTTCGCGAACCACCAGATCCTCGACGGACTCGGCCGCCGCAGGCCGCGCTCGCTGGCCGACTCGGTCGGCGTGCTGGCGCGGCACATCGACCGGATCCGTGCGCTGACCGGCTCGCACCGGCACGTCGGCATCGGCTCGGACCTGGACGGGTTCGTGAAGCCCACGCTCCCGGGGCTCCAGACGATGGCGGACATGGCGCCGCTCGAGGCGGCGCTGACCGGCCGCTACGGGGCCGACGACGCACGCCTCATCTGCTCGGAGAACGCGCTGCGGCCGCTGCGCACCTACTGGCTGAGGGGCGGCCCGCCGAAGTCCGTCGTGTAGGTCCAGGGCACGCCGTCCGAGCGCTGCGGCTCGGGCGCGCCGCGGACCAGCCCGATGCCGACCTCGGTGAACCCCGGGCGCAGGATGTTCTCGCGGTGCGGCGGGCTGTGCATCCAGAGGTCCACGATCTCCCAGGGCGAGGCGCGGCGGCCGCCCGCCCACGCGATGTTCTCGCCCGTGTACGCGTTGTCCGCGGGGTAGCCCGCGGCGAGCATCCGCTGCTGCGGATCCGTCCCCTCCGGCGTGTCGTGCTCGAAGAACCGGCGCGCGACCATGTCCTCGGAGTGCCGCTGCGAGGCGAGCTCCAGCTGGTCGCGCCGGACCAGCGGCGCCAGGCCGCGCTTCGCACGCTCCGCGTTGATGAGGCAGAGCGTCAGCGCACGCGTGCCCGCGTCGCCGAGCTGCGCGGGCTCGAGCCGGACCGCGCCGCAGGGGGACGAGCTCTCGCTCGCACCGTCGCCACAGCCGGCCGGCAACGCCAGAGCGAGTGTCAGCAGTGCGCGGAGCCTCACAGGACCTCTTCGGCGCGCGAGCGATTAGTTTGAGTGGTTGTCCCGGTCCCAGTGACATGACCTCACCCAAACCCCAAGCGCTCGCGATCGAGGCCGAAGGGCTCGTCAAGTCGTTCGGCGAGACGAAGGCGGTGGACGGGGTCGACCTCTCCGTCCGCGGCGGCTCCGTCTACGGCGTGCTCGGTCCCAACGGCGCCGGCAAGACGACCACCATCCGGATGCTGGCCACGCTGCTGCGGCCCGACGCCGGCAGCGCCCGCGTGCTCGGCCACGACGTCGTCGAGGAGGGAGACGCCGTTCGGGCGGCGGTGAGCCTCACCGGACAGATGGCCTCGGTGGACGAGGACCTGACCGGACGCGAGAACCTCGTGCTGCTGGGGCGGCTGCTCGGGCTGAAGCGCGGTGCGGCCAAGGAGCGCGCGACCGAGCTGCTCGAGGCGTTCGGAATCGCCGAGGCCGCCGCGCGGCTCGTGAAGAACTACTCGGGCGGCATGCGCCGGCGGCTCGACATCGCCGCCAGCCTCGTCGTGACCCCGCAGCTCCTGTTCCTCGACGAGCCGACCACCGGGCTCGACCCGCGCTCGCGCAACCAGGTCTGGGACATCATCCGGGCGCTCAGCTCGTCCGGCACCACGATCCTGCTCTGCACCCAATACCTGGAGGAGGCGGACCAGCTCGCGGACGGCATCGCCGTGATCGACCACGGCCGGGTGATCGCCGAGGGCACGCCGGGCCAGCTCAAGGCATCGGTCGGCTCGGGCGCGCTGCACGTGCGGCTGCTCGACCCCGACCAGCGGCCCGAGGCCGAGCAGCTGCTGCTGCGCAACCTCGGCGGCGTGAAGCTCGAGCCGGACCCGGCGGCGCTGTCGGTCGGATGCGCGGACGGCAACAAGGCGGCCGAGGCGCTGGCCGAGCTCGCCCGCGGCGGCGTGCAGGTCGCGGACTTCTCGCTGGGCCAGCCGAGCCTCGACGAGGTCTTCCTGGCCCTCACCGGGCACCCCGCGGAGGAAGAGGAGAAGGAGGAGCAGCCGGCATGAGCGTCGAGACCACCCCCACCCCCGAGATCCGGGACGCCGCCATCCAGAAGGCGCTCGCCTCCACCCCGCGGCCTCCCAGGGCGAGCGCGCTGGACGCCGCGCTCACGTTCGGGTGGCGCGGGATGTTGAAGGTCAAGCACGTGCCCGAGCAGCTGCTCGACGTGACCATCACGCCGGTGATGTTCGTCCTGATGTTCACCTACCTGTTCGGCGGCGCGATCGCCGGCTCCACGGGCGACTACCTCGACTACATCCTTCCCGGCATCCTCGTCATGTCGGTGCTGTTCACGACGGTCTACTCGGGGATCGCGATCAACACCGACCTGACGAAGGGCGTGGTGGACCGCTTCCGCTCCCTGCCGATCTGGCGTCCCGCTCCGCTGGTCGGCTCCCTGCTCGGGGACAGCGTTCGCTACGTGGTTGCCGGCACCGTGATCGTCGTGCTCGGGCTGATCCTGGGATTCCGGCCCGAGGCCGGCGTCGGCGGCGTCGTGGCCGCGATGGCGCTGACCGTGGTGTTCGCCTTCGGGCTCTCGTGGATCTTCACCACGCTCGGGCTGCTGATGCGCTCGCCGAACGCGGTCATGAACGCGGGCTTCATGGGGATCTTCCCCCTCACGTTCCTCTCGAACGTGTTCGTGGAGCCCGAGACCCTGCCCGCGGGCCTCGAGTGGTTCGTGAACGTGAACCCGATCTCGATCCTCGCCGACGCGTCCCGCGGCCTGATGGAGGGCAACGCGGACGCGAGCGACATCACGATCGTGCTCGCCGTGGCAGCCGCGCTGACCGCGGTCTTCATGCCGCTCACGACGCGCCTCTACCGGACGCGCTGAGCCCCGCCCGGCCAGCAAGCGTCCTGACTTTCGGTTGCATAGCAACCACAGGGCAGGACACTTCGGCGGGGAAGCGCAACTCCGCGCTCGCGCACGGGTTATGGTCGGCGCGATGACCAAGCGCCTGGTCCCGGCGGCGGTTGCCCTCCTCGTCTCGGCGGTGGTCGCGGGCTGCGCCGTCACGCCCTCGGTCCCGTTCCAGCATTCGAGCTTCGAGGGCTTCGACGTGGTCTCGTACGTGCCGGACAACCCGCGCGGGCTCGTCTTCTTCTTCCACGGGAGCAACGGCAGCGCCGCCTTCGCCGAGCGGCTGGAATCCGTGGACGTGCTCAACCGCCTGATCGGGCAGGGGTACGGGTTCGTGTCCACCTCGAGCACCGAGCGCACCGGCGACAGGCGCTGGGACGTCTCCAACGCCTCGCTCACATCCAACCCCGACCTGGCGCGCCTCGGGCGGCTCTACACCCACCTCGTGAACACCACCCCCGTCGCGGCCACGACGCCGCTGGTGGGCATCGGGATGTCGAACGGCGCCCGCTTCGTGACGCTCTGGGGCCAGTCCTGGAAGAACGCCGGCCATCCGGTCAAG
>JAFGJG010000045.1 GCA_016929195.1 Thermoleophilaceae bacterium | reverse complement strand
TCGCTCCTGAGCGGACGGCCGGTGCGGCACACGGTGGGCATGACCGGCGAGGTCACGCTCCAGGGCCGGGTGCTTCCGATCGGCGGGCTCAAGCAGAAGGTGCTTGCTGCCCACGCCGCCGGGCTCACCGACGTGATCCTGCCGGAGCGCAACCGCGCCGACCTGGACGACGTGCCGGAGGAGGTGCGCGAGCAGCTCAGCTTCCACCCTGTGATGACGATCGGCGAGGTGCTCGAGCTGGCCTTGGAGCCGGAACGGGTGGTTACACCGACCGTGTGAGCCCGCCGTCCACGAGCAGCGCGACCCCGGTCACGTAGCTCGCGGGCTCGGAGCAGAGGAAGGCGGCGGCGGCGCCGATCTCCTCGACGGTCCCCAAGCGGCCGCTGGGCACCTGCCCGGCGGCCGCTTCCTGTGCCGCCTCCAGGGAGCCGTAGGTCTGCTTCAGCCGGTCGGTAGCGATCCGGCCCGGCTGGATCGAGTTCACCGTCACGCCGTCGCGGGCGACCTCGCGTGACAGCTGCTTGAAGGCGGCCGTGAGCCCGCCGCGGTGCGCGGTCGAGAGCATCAGCCCGGGGATCGGCTCGACGACGCTGCTGGAGGTGATCCCGAGGATCCGCCCGAAGCCGCGCTCGCGCATGCCGCCGATTGCGGCGGTGATGAGCGCCAGCGGGGAGAGGACGAGCTCACGGTAGGCGGCCTCCCATTGCTCGCGCGTGAGGTCGAGCGAATCCGGGCTGGGAGGGGGCCCGCCGGTGTTCGTCACGAGCACGTCGATCGGCCCGAGGTCGTCCTCCACCTGCTCCACGAGGCGGGGCGCCGCGTCGAGGTCCTTCGTGTCGTGGACATATCCGCGCCCGCCCACCTCGGCGGCCGCCGCGTCGATCGACTCGCGCGTGCGCGAGCTGAGCGCAACGCTCGCGCCCTCGGCCGCGAGCGCGCGGGCGATGCCGAGGCCGATCCCGCGCGAGGCGCCGGTCACGAGCGCCGTTCTGCCCTCGAGCCCGAGGTCCACGCCGGTGAGGCTATCCGGCGCCGGTCGTATGGTCCGTCCCGATGTCGGCAATCAGGCGCATCCTCTTCCTGATGGTCGCCGCGGGTGTGGCGGGGGTCTTCCTCCGCCGTTGGCTCGAACCCGCTCCGCCCTCGCTCCCGGCCGCCGCGTCGGGCCCTGGCCCGATCGGCCCGGTCACCGACGAGATGAACGCGATCCCCCTTCCACTGGAGGAGGAGCTGGCGTTCGTCGAGGAGGCCGAGCCGGAGGTCACGGCGGACGACGAGCAGGACACGGCGGAGGTGGACATCGTGTCCGTCGTGGACGACCTCATCGAGCCGGAAACCTCGGAAGACCAGCAGTAGAAAGCGGGATTCGGCGATTCGCGGCGCAACCCGCCGCCGAATCTGCTTCTATTCCCGCCTTCGTCTGTCGAACTGCCGAGTTCCGGTCGTCCCGATGACCGGAAGCGGGGGAACCAACGCGGTCTCACGGCCGCAGGGGCGAATCGCCGCGCATCGAGCGGCGTAGCGCACTTTCCAGCGCGAGCCCGTCAGCTCACCCCGTAGGCACCGGAAAGGGGAAGTACGACTTGCAATCGAGAGCTGGTGCCGCACGCCGCCCGCTGGGCGTGCTCACGGTCCTCCTCGTCATGGTCCTGAGCCTGACCGGCGTCGCGCTGGCGCAGGGTGAGGCAACCGCGCCCTCGAGCAGCGAGGTCGTCCTGAAGCGCGGCGACCGCGGCAAGGCGGTCAAGCGCCTGCAGGTCAGGCTGGACGTGGAGCCGGCCGACGGCGTGTTCGGCCCCGCCACCGATCGCGCCGTCAAGCGCTTCCAGCGCCGCCGCGGCCTGACCGCCGACGGCATCGTCGGGCCGCAGACGCGCCGGGCTCTCGGGCTGAAGGCCGCGAGCGTGGCGACCGCTGCGCCGGACAGCACCGTGCGGCTCCCGCGCGTGCTGCGCAGGATCGCCAAGTGCGAGTCGGGCGGCGACCCGACTGTCGTCTCGCCCAACGGGCGCTACCGCGGCAAGTTCCAGTTCACCCGCGCCACCTGGCGCGCGCTCGGCGGCAAGGGCGACCCCGCGGCCGCCGACGAGGCCACCCAGGACCGGCTCGCGCTGAAGCTCTACCGCCGCAGCGGCACCACTCCCTGGCCGACCTGCGGCGGCTAGGCCCCGGCGGGCTCGCGCATCCTGCTGCGCATCACGCCCGCGAGCGTGATCGCGCAGGCCACGCCGAGGAGCGCGTAGGGCACCGCGTCCGTCGTCGCGTCCGCGAGCACGGCGCCGCCGGCGCTGCCCGTCATGTGGCCGGCCGCCCAGGCGAGGTTGGAGAGCCCGAAGGCCAGCGCCTGATCGAGTCCCACGCTCTCCGACGCGTCGGAGAGGAGCGCCATCGCCGGCGCCCAGAACGCGCCGAGCGCCGCCACCGACGCGGCGAGCACGAAGGCCAGCACGACCACGGACTCGGGCAATGGCAGCAGCACGGCCATCACGACCGCCCCCGCCAGCCCGACGCGGATCGGTGCGAGCCGCCCGTGGCGGTCCGACAGGCGCCCGCTGAACGGGCTGAGCACCGCCTCGATCCCGGCGATCAGCAGGAAGATGACGCCGATCGCGGCCCCCGAGGCCCCCAGCTCGTCGAGCCGCAGCGGCCCGAGCACCTCGATGACGCCCCCGAACACGGCCGGCAGCGTGAACAGCCAGAACGCCGCGAGCACCGACGGCCGCCCGAGCGCCCGCACGGCGGCGGGGATGCCCGCGCTCCGCTCGGGCGGCGTGCCCGGCATCGTCCAGGCCCATCCGGCCAGGCCGACCGCCAGCACCGCGACGCCGCTGAAGACGACCTCCGGGCTGAGCAGCGTCGCGAGCCCGCCGAGCGCCGGTCCCAGGAGCACGCCGACGATGGCGGCGCCGAGCGCCGAGCCGATCACCGTGCCGCGCTTGTCGGGCGACGACACCGACACGAGCCAGGCGAGGCCGCCGGCCCATGAGCAGGCGCCGCCCAGTCCCTGGGCGAAGCGGGCGGCGTCGAGCAGCACCACATTGTTGGCGAAGGCGAACACGACGCTCGTCGCCGCGAGCAGGCCGAGGCCGAGCAGCACCGTCGGCTTGACCCCCACGCGCGCGGCGAGCCAGCCGGACGGCAGCGAGCCCACGAGCGTGCCCGCGGGATAGGCGGCCGCGAGGACGCCGGCCGCCGACTTCGACAGGCCGAGCTCATCGCTGTAGTGCGGCAGCAGCGGCGCGACCGCCGCGAAGAACATCGTGTCCACCAGCACCACCGCGGCGACGAGAGGGAACAGGCGTCGCATCCGCGAGAGGCTACGCCCTGCGGTCGTGCACAATCACGCGCGTGCCCGCGATCCTCGAAGAGCTCATCGACTGGCTGCGCATCCCGTCCGTGTCCACCGGCGGCGGCGACGCCGCGGCGCTGAAGCGCTCCGCCGAGTGGGTCTGCGAGCGCATCGAGGCGGCCGGCGGCACGGCCGAGGCGGTGTCGCTCGACGGCGGCCACCCGATGGCGATCGGGGAGCTCCGCTCGGCGCGCCCGGGCGCCCCGACGGTGCTGGCGTACGGCCACCACGACGTGCAGGACGTGGGCGACCCGGACGCCTGGGACAGCCCCCCGTTCGAGCCCGAGGAGCGCGGCGGGCGCCTCTACGCGCGCGGCGCGGCCGACGACAAGGGCAACTTCCTGCCGGCGCTGCACGTGGCGTGCGAGCTGGCGCGCGCGGGGGAGCTGCCGGTGAACGTTCGCTTCCTCGTGGAGGGCGAGGAGGAGGTGGCCTCGGAGTCGGCGATGCGCTGGATCCGCGAAGACGAGCGGGGCGCGGACGCCGCGCTCGTCTACGACCTGATGATGGCCGACGAGGAGACGCCCGCGATCACCGTCGCGACCCGCGGCCTGGTCGTCGCCGACATTGAGGTGCGCACCGGGGCGCGCGATCTCCACTCCGGCGTCTACGGCGGCGCCGTGCCGAACGCGGCACACGCGCTCATGCGGATGCTGGCCGAGGTCGCCCCCGACGCCGCCGGGCGCGTGCGGCCCGAGCTGAGCGCCGGGGTGGAGCCGCCGAGTGAGCAGGAGCGCGAGTCCTGGCGAGCGCTGCAGCCCGGCGGCGAGGTCCTCGCCGAGGCCGGCGCGCGGCCGGTCGTGCCGGAGGCCGGCGTGGAGTTCTACGAGCGCACGGGCGCGAGCACCGCGGTGGACGTGAACATGATCGCCGTGGGCGAGCCGCGCACGATCGTCCCCGCCGTTGCGACGGGACACGTGACGGTCCGCCTGGCCGCCGGCCAGAGCGCCGCGGCCATCGGCGCCGAGCTCGAGCGGCTGCTTCGCGCGGCGGCCCCGGAGGGCGCCGACGTGTCCCTCGAGATCTCGCTCGCCGAGCCGGCCGTGTTCGACCCGGCGTCGCCGGCCGTGCGGCTGTCGGCCGACGCGATCGAGCGCGCCTGCGGCACCCGCCCGGCGCTGATCAGGAGCGGCGGGACGATCCCGGTCCTGGCCGAGCTTTCGGCGCGCGGGATCGACACGGTGGCCACCGGCTTCGCGACCGGCGGCGACGCGTTCCACGCGCCCAATGAGAGCTACCGCGTCGAGAGCCTCCGCCTCGGGGAGGCCTCGACCCGCGAGATCTACCTGGCGCTGGGAGCCCTCAGCCTCAACCGGTGAATCGCCACCCGCGGGAGGCGGGGGCTCATCGTGGTGGTCACGTCGAAGTCGGCGCGCGCCTCCTCGAGGAAGCGCTCCGCCGCCGCCCGGCCAGGGTCGGCCAGCATGATGCGGCCGCGCTCGTCGACAAGCCGCGGCAGCAGCCCGAGCAGCAGGTCCACGTTGCGCTGCTCATAGAGCACGTCGGAGGCGAGCACGAGCGCGAACGGCGCGCGCGCGAGAACAGGCTCCGGCGCGGCCCAGTCGCAGACGAGCGTCTCGACCGCCGCGCCGTTGCGCTCCGCGTTCGCGGCCGCCGCGGTGATCGCGTCCGGCGACCAGTCGGTGGCGAGCACGCGCCCGCCGGCGCGCGCCGCGGCGATGCTCGGCAGTGCGAGCCCGCAGCCGAGCTCGAGCGTCGGGGCGCCGCGCAGCGAGCGCCGCGCCAGGTCGTCCGCAAGCGCGACCCCGCTCGCCCAGAGCTCGGCCCAGTAGGGCAGGAACTCGTGGTGCTCGAAGGCCTCCTCAGTGAGCAGCGCCTCGACGTCGCGCGGCCTGCTCACCTCGATCTCGCCGCTGGGGAGCGCGATGCGCTCGGCGACGGTGTCGCTCAAGTGCGACCCGCCTCGGCGGCCGCGGCCTCGGCCGCCTCGAGCTGGCGCTCGATCAGGTCGAGGCCGGATGACCAGAAGCCTGGGTCGGAGAGGTCCACGCCCACGATCGCGCCGAGCTCCTCGGGCGGCAGCGAGCCGCCCGCCTTCAGCAGGTCGAGGTAGGACGGGACGAAGTCCGGGCCGGCCTCCTCGTAGCGCCGGTATACGGAGAGTGCGAGCAGGTGGCCGTACGCGTACGCGTAGACGTAGCCGGGGGTGTCCATGAAGTGCGGCACGTAGGACCACCAGAGGGCGTAGTCGTCCGCGAGGTCGACTGAGTCGCCCAGCAGGTCGCCCTGGGTCGCCAGCCAGAGCTCGCCGAAGCGGTCCGTGGACAGCTCGCCGCGCTCGCGCCGCTCGGTGTGGACGGCATGCTCGAAGCGGTTCATCGCCACCTGCCGGAAGACCGCGGCCACGGCGCCGTCGAGCGAGCCGGCCAGCAGGTCGAGGCGGCCCGCGGCGTCGGGCGCCCGCTCGAGCAGCCGCTCGAGCACGATCGTCTCGCCGAAGATCGACGCGGTCTCGGCGAGCGTCAGCGGCGTCGTGAACTGGAAGATGCCCTGCGGCCGGGCCAGCGAGGCGTGCACGCCGTGGCCCAGCTCGTGCGCCATCACCAGCACGTCGTGGGGGCGCGACGTGTAGTTGAGCATCACGTACGGGTGCGCGCTCGGCACCGTGTAGGAGCAGAACGCCCCGCCGCGCTTGCCGGGCCGCGGCGGGCCGTCGATGTAACCGCCCGAGAAGAACTCGCGCGCGGTCCGGCCGAGCTCGGGGGCGAACTCGGAGTAGCAGTCGAGGACGATCGACTCGGCCTCGGAGTAGGGGATGCGCTCGTCCGAGTCACCGACGGGCGCCATGCGGTCCCAGTACGCGAGCCGGTCGACCCCCAGTAGGCGCGCCTTGAGCCGGTACCAGCGCCGCGCGAGCTCGTAGCGCGACTGGACGGCCTCGATGAGCGCCTCCACGGACTCGTCGCTGGCCTCGTTCGCCAGGTTGCGCGAGGCCAGCCAGTGCGGATAGGAGCGCAGGCGGTCCTTCACCGACTTGTCCTGGGCGAGCGTGTTGAAGACGTAGCCGCGCGTCCGGATGCCGGGCCGGAGCGCCGCGGTGATCGCCTCCGCCGCCTGCTCGCGGCGCCCGCGGTCCGTGTCCTGGAGGCGGCTGAGCGCCTCCTCGAGCGACGCCGGCTCGTCCGTGCCGGGCAGATCGACGCGCAGCGCCGACGTGAGCTCGGTGAAGAGTCTGCGGAACGCGGACGAGCCGGTCACGGACGTCTCGGTGAGGATGCGCTCCTCGGGCTCCGTGAGCTGGTGCGGGCGGTAGCGGCGGAGCGTCCGCAGGTGATGGCGGCAGAAGGCGAGCGCCTCGTCGGCCAGGACCTCGTCCACGTGCTCGTCCGGAGCCTCGTTCCACTCCAGCTCGAAGAACAGGAGGAGCGTCTCGATCTCGGCGCCGAGCTCGCGGGCGCGCTGGATGAGGGCGCCGCGCTCAGGGTCGGCCGTGTCGAGCGTGAACGCGAGCATCGCGTAGGAGCCGGCGCGTCCCGCGATGTCGGAGATCTCGCCGAGGTCCGTCATCGCCTCCGCCAGCTCGCCCGCGCCGAGCTTCGCGACCCGGCCCCGGTAGCGCTCCGCGAACTTCGCCGAGCGCTCGCGGGCCTGGCCGAGGAGGTCCTCCACACCGGCAGGCCCGCGCCGCTCGACGAGCGGCTCGAGGTCCCAGGACGCGGACTCGAGGGCTTCGTCTTGGAGGGCGCTCACCCCCCTGACATTAGGCAATCCCCGTCAGCAGGACACGACGAGGTGGAACGAGCGGTTGGCCGCCTGCCCGTCGCTGTTGCGGGTGAGCACCCGGACCCCGTTCACGTTGCTCGGGAGCGACGTGACAGACACCTGGCCCGTGCCGGGCGCGGCCGCCGACTCGTCTCCCAGCGTGGCCACGTAGGCACACTGGCGCAGGTCCCGGTCGAAGATCGCCTGGTAGGTGCCCGTGCCGGTCCGCGCCGACGAGGCGAGCCCGCGCGCACGCACCGCCGCGCCGCCCGATGCGATCACGGCGTGATGGGCGCTGCCCTGGGACGTGAGCGAGAGAGGAACGCCGCCGATCTTCAGCGAGTTGAGCGACTCCTCCTTGACGGAGTTGCCCCCGATGCTGTCCCGCCCGAGGTCCGGGCCTCGCAGCCCGCGGTCGCGCACGTCCTTGCTGAGGATGGTGCCGTTCTTGATCTCCCGGCCGCTGATCGAGCCGGTGGCGAGCCCGTAGGACACGCCGCCGAGGGCCACGAACAGAGCGGTGCAGGCCACCGCCATTGCCGGTGAGGGCATGAAGCGCTTCATAGAGAACTACCTCCCGTCGATTGCATCCTGCTCTGCCCCGAACACGCGCGCTTGAGGCATGATGCGCCCATGGCTGCCGCCGAACTGGCCGAGCGGGCGCGCTCGATGCCGGGCCTGGAGTTCCTCCGGGCGATCCGCGACGGCGAGCTGCCGCCCGCCCCGATCCAGGAACTGATGGGCTTCCAGCTGGTCGAGGTCGACGAGGGTCGCGTCGCGTTCAGGGCCACTCCCGGCGAGCAGCATTACAACCCGATCGGCGTGGTCCACGGCGGGCTCGCGGCGACGCTGCTCGACAGCGCGATGGGCGCCTCGGTCCACAGCACCCTGCAGCTCGGCTCGGCCTACACGACGCTCGAGACGAAGTTCAACCTGGTCCGCCCGATGGTGGCGGACGGCGGAACCGTGCTGGCTGAGGGCCGAGTCGTGCACCGCGGTTCGCGTGTCGCGACGGCGGAGGGCCGCGTCGTGCGCGAGGCGGACGGGAAGCTGCTCGCGCACGGGACGTCGACCTGCATGATCCTCGCCGGCTAGGGGGGCGGGCCGAGGCCCGCGGGCGCTTCCCGTGGCATGGACCCGCTGGACGACCTCGCCGTCGCTCTCCGCGGGCGGCTGATCGAGCGGGCGCGCGCGGGCGAGGCGGGGGAGGGCCTCGAGGCGGATGTCCGGCGGGTGGTGGAGGCCGAGGCCGGCGGGCTCCCGGAGGCAGACCGCCGCGAGCTCTGCCGGCGGATGATGCTGCTGGCGACGGGGCTGGGGCCGCTCGAGCCGCTGCTCGCCGACCCGGCCGTGGACGAGGTGATGGTGAACGGGCCGCGCGAGGTGTTCGTCGAGCGGCGCGGGCGGATCGAGCCGGCCGCGGTCGAGTTCGCGGGCGAGGCCGAGCTGCTCCACACGATCGAGCGCGTGCTCGCGCCGCTGGGGCGGAGGGTGGACGAGGCCTCGCCGCTCTGCGACGCGCGGCTCGCGGACGGGTCGCGCGTCAACGTGGTGATTCCGCCGCTGGCTCTCTCGGGCCCGTGCCTGACGATCCGCCGCTTCCGGCGTGAGGGCTTCTCGCTGCGCGACCTCGTGTGCGCCGGGACGCTGCCGGCCGGCGCAGCGGAGCTGCTGGCCGCCTGCGTGGCGGCGCGCGCCTCGGTGCTCGTGTCGGGCGGGACGGGCTCGGGCAAGACCACCACGCTGAACGCGCTCTCGGGCGCGATCCCCGGCGCCGAGCGGATCGTGACCATCGAGGACGCGGCGGAGCTGCGGCTGCGCCAGCCGCACGTCGTCCGGCTCGAGGCGCGGCCGGCCAACCTGGAGGGCCGCGGCGAGGTCACCATCCGTCAGCTCGTCAAGAACGCGCTGCGGATGCGGCCCGACCGGATCGTGGTCGGGGAGGTGCGCGGCCCGGAGGCGCTCGACATGCTCCAGGCGCTCAACACCGGGCACGACGGCTCGCTGACGACGGTCCACGCCAACTCGCCGGGCGACGCGCTGCGCCGCGTCGAGACGCTCGCGCTGATGGCCGGCGTGGGCCTCCCGCACGCGGCGGTGCGGGAGCAGGTGGTGAGCGCCCTCGACGTGGTGGTGCACCAGGCGCGCCTTCCGGCGGGCGAGCGGGTGGTCGAGTCGGTCACCGAGGTGGTGGGCGTGGCCGGCGGGGCGGCAACGCGGGAGCTGTACCGGCGCGGCGCCGGGGTCCGGTCGCCCGGCCCGGGGCCGCTGGCCGGCCGGCTCGGAGCGCTGGGGATCGCCGGTGGGCGCTAGCTCATTCGCGTTCCTGGCGGCCGCGGGGGCGGCGTTCGGCATCGCGGACCTGCTCGGCGCGGCGGCCGCTCGGGCTCCGCGGGTCATGAGCGCGGCCGGCGAGCTCGCCGACGCGTTCGTCGTCCAGGGGCGCGAGGGCCGCGACCCGGGCGCCGCGGACCGGCGGCGGCTGCTCCTCACCGGCGCGGCGGGGACGGCGCTCGCCGGCGCCGCGGTGGCCGGCCCGGTGGCCGGGGTGCTCGCTGGAGCGGCGGGTCCGTGGTGCGTCGCGCGAGTGCTGCGGGCGCGCCGCGAGCGCTACCGGCGCGCCGTGGACGACGGCTGCGCCCAGGTGGCGGTCGCGCTGGCGGACGCGCTCGCCGGGGGCCATTCGCTGCGGGCCGCGATCGCGGCCGCGGCCGCGGGGGTCGGCGGGGCGGCCGGGCACGAGCTGGGGCGGACCGCCGCGGAGCTCGCGGCCGGCGCCCGAACCGACGAGGCGCTGCGGTCGCTCCGCGACCGCGCCGGATCGGAGCGGATGGACGTGCTTGTCGCGGCCTGCGCCCTGCAGCGGCGGGCGGGCGGCGACCTGGCTCGGCTGCTGCGCGACTGCGCCGCGGCGATGGAGGAGCAGGGACGGCTCGACGGGGAGCTGCGCGCCGCCACGGCGCAGGCCCGCTTCACCGGCGCCCTCGTGGTCCTGCTGCCCGCCGGCGGCGCGCTGCTGGCGGAGCTGGCCAGCCCGGGCTGGCTCGCCGGGCTGCTCGGCTCGCTGCTCACGGCCTGGCTCGTGCTGCTCGCGCTCGGGCTTCAGCTCGTGGCCGCGGTGCTGATCCACCGGCTCGGACGACCGGCGCGATGATCGCGGGTGCGCTCGCGTTCCTGGCGGCGGCGCTCGCGGCCGGCGCGGCCGGCCTGCTCACGGCGCCGGGCGCCCGCCGCGCCGACGCTCCGCTTCTGCGCCGGCTGGCGCGCGTGGGCCTGCGCGTCCGGGAGCTGCCCGCTCCGCGCGATCTCGGCGCCCGGCTGGACGCCGCGGGTCGGCCGGGCGGGCTCGGCGAGCGCGAGGCGATGGCCGCCAAGCTCACGGCCGCCCTGGCGGGCGCCGTGGCCGGAGCGATCGCCGCCGCGGCCGCGCCGGGGCGGCTCGGGCTCCTGCTGGCGGCGCTCGCGCCCGCGGCCGGGTTCCTGGCTCCGGATCTCTGGCTCGCACGCCTCGCGCGGGAAAGGGCCGGGGCCGCCCGGCGCGAGCTACCCGCGCTGCTCGACCTGCTGCGCGTGACCGTCGAGTCCGGCACGTCGCTGACGGAGGCGCTGCGGGCGGTGGGGGCGGAGGGGCGCGGCCCGCTCGCGGCCGAGTGGCGCGCCGCCGGGCGGAGGGCCGCGCTGGGGACGCCGCTGCCGGAGGCCCTCCTCGACCTCCGACGCCGCCTGCCGTTGCCCGAGCTGGCCGCGCTCGGCGCGGCGCTCGAGCGGTCGCGTCGCCACGGGGTGCCGCTGGCCGACGCGCTCAGGGGCCAGGCGAGGGAGGCGCGGGCGGGCCTGTCGCGCGAGGCCCGCGAGCACGCGGCGCGCGCGGCCCCGAAGATCCAGCTCGTGGTGGCGCTCCTGCTTGTCCCGTCGGTGCTGCTGCTCGTGGCGGCGGCACTGCTGTCGGCGCTCGCCGGCTCGGGCGGCACGCTCCTTCCCACCTAGCCCCACTCCGAGCCCGCAAGCGGGCTTGCAGGCGTGCCGTCTGCACGCACGATTGCGCCCAGATCGCGCCGGTGGGAGAGCACTGGCGATTCAGCGCCCGCCATCAGCGAGCCGCAATCCCGCTCCACAGGCGGAAACGCACGGGGCGCCCCCTCGATCGGACACGAAAGTGGGGCGCGGTGTTGCACAGTGGGAGCTGGTGGGGTAATGTGGCGGCCATCAAGCGACCGGAGTGGCGGGGCTCCTCCCACTCCGCCACTCCGGTCCGACTCTCTTCCCATGAGTCTTGGCAGCTTTTCGAGGGCACTACGAGCATTCGCTGGACGCGAAGAACCGGCTCAGCATCCCGGCCCGGTTTCGCACGCCCTTCTCGGGCGGAGTGGTTCTCGCCAAGGACCCCGAGACCTGCGTCGCGGTGTGGACGCCCGAGACGCACGAGTCGATCATCCAGCGCGCGCTGGGCGGCCTGAACCCGATGGGCTCGGAGTACCGCAAGCTGTCGCGCTTCTACCAGGGCAACTCGTTCGAGATCGAGCTGGACGCGTCGGGCCGCGTGACGCTGCCGCCGCCGCTGCTGGCGCACGCCGCGATCGAGAAGGAGGTTGTCGTCGTGGGCGTAGGGGACCATCTCGAGGTGTGGGGACGCGCCCGGTGGGAGGACGAGCAGCGCCGCCTCGACGCGGAGATCGAGGAGGTGACCGAGCGGCTTGGCCATGCTTCTTGACATGACCCGCACGCACGTACCCGTGCTGGCGGGGGAGCTGATCGACCTGACCGCTCCGGCCGCCGGCGAGACCGCCGTCGACTGCACGTTCGGCGCGGGGGGCCATGCGCGCCTCGTCGCCGACCGGCTCGGGCCCTTCGGCACCCTCGTCTGCATCGACCGCGACCCGGCCGCCGAGGAGCACTTCGACGAGCTCGCACGCGAGGCCACCTGCGACCTGCGCTTCCTCCGCATGGACTACGCGGAGGGCCTGGCCGTGCTGGCCGACGAGGGCCTCGAGGCGGACGTCGTCTACCTCGACCTCGGGATCTCGTCCATGCAGGTCGACGCCCGCGAGCGCGGCTTCTCCTACTCGTACGACGCGCCGCTCGACATGCGGATGGATCCGGGCCAGGACCTCGACGCACGCGAGATCGTGAACGGCTGGGACGAGCGCCGGCTCGCACAGCTCTTCCGCCGCTACGGCGAGGAGCCCTCGGCGCGGCGCATCGCGCGCGAGATCGTCAGGCGCCGCGACCGCGCGCCGATCGACACGACGGGCGAGCTCGTGGCCGCCGTGGAGGCAGCCCTGCCCGCCGCCGTGCGGCGCAGCTTCGGTGGCGGCCATCCCGCCAAGCGCGTCTTCCAGGCGGTCCGGATCGCCGTGAACGACGAGCTCGAGTCACTGGACCGCGCGCTCCCGCTCGCGTGGGACGTCCTGCGCGACGGCGGCCGGCTGGCGGTCATCTCCTTCCACTCGCTCGAGGACCGGCGCGTCAAGCGCTTCCTCGCCGGGAAGGCGCAGGGCTGCGTCTGCCCGCCGGACTTCCCCGTGTGCGTGTGCGGGCATGAGCCCGAGGCCGAGCTGCTGAACCGCCGCGCCGTGGGGCCCACGCCCGGCGAGGTGGCCGACAACCCGCGCTCCAAGTCCGGGAAGCTGCGCGCC
>JAFGJG010000044.1 GCA_016929195.1 Thermoleophilaceae bacterium | reverse complement strand
CGGCCGCCTCGTCGTGGGCGACCGTCACGTTCCACTCCTGCTCGCGGCCCGGCGTCGTGAAGATGCCGCGGTTGGCCAGCCACAGCCGGTGGGCAGCCCGGCGCCGAGCGCCTTCGCCACGGCTCGACCGGCAAGGGCGGGCTGGGCCCGTACTACCTGCCGCAGTTCATGCGCGAGCAGAGCACGATCGTCGGGTGAAGCCTCCGGGGGGTATATGGTCGCGGCCGTGCTCCCCCGCCTGGCGGCGACCGCCCTGGCCCTCGCGCTGGCCCTTCCGGCGAGCGCCGCCGCGACGGTGCCCGAGCGCGTGCCGGGAGAGCTGGGCTTCACGACGGAGGCCGGGAGCTTCCACGCCACCCGGGCGATCACCCGGACGCTGTTCGCCACCGATGACCCGGACGGCCGGCGGCTGGCCGTGTGGAGCGAGCCCGACGGCCGCGGGGTGACGGAGCTCCACGTCAAGGTGGTGGGCTCGGGCGGCGATCCCGTGACGTCCACGGAGATCGGCTTCCGGGCCCGCCCGGGGGAGCGCTACCTCGGCTTCGGCGAGCGCTCGAACCGCGTGGACCAGCGCGGCGGCGAGGTGGAGAGCTACGTGGCCGAGGGCCCGTACGAGGAAGACGATCAGGCGGTGATCCCCGTCTTCGTCCCGCCGTGGGGCTACCACCCGCGCCCCGACGCGACCTACTTCCCCATCCCCTGGCTGCTCTCGACGGCCGGCTACGGCGTGCTCGTGGACAACCCCGAGACGAGCTTCTTCAGGCTCGACCAGGACGGCTCGGGAACCTGGAGCGTGGCCGTCGAGGCGGCGCGCATCGACCTGCGCGTGTTCGCCGGCCCCCGCCCGGCCGACGTGCTGCGGCGCTTCAGCGAGCGCGTGGGCCGGCAGCCGGCGGCGGCCGAGCCGTTCTTCTTCGGGCCCTGGTACCAGCCGACCGGCGCAGACGAGCAGGACGTGCTCACGCGGCTCGTGGCGCGCGACGCGCCGCTGTCGGTCGCGCAGACCTACACGCACTACCTGCCCTGCGCCTCCCAGACGGGCCGCGAGGACGCCGAGCGTGCGCGGGTGCGGCGCTTCCACGACGCCGGCGTCGCGATCACCACCTACTTCAACCCGATGATCTGCACGACCCACCCGCGCTACGCCGACGCGACGGCCTCCGGCGCACTGGCGAAGGACCCCGCCGGGGACCCGTACGAGTACCGCTACAGCACGCTCACGAGCTTCGACGTCGCCCAGTTCGACTTCACGGCGCGCGCGGGGCGCGACCTCTACGGCGCGCTTCTGCGCGAGGCCGTGAGCCACGGGCACGACGGCTGGATGGAGGACTTCGGCGAGTACACGCCGCTCGACGCGCGCGCCGCGGACGGCACCACCGGCACGGCCCTGCACAACGCCTACCCGCGCCAGTACCACTGCAGCGCCTTCGGCGGCGTGGCGGGATCGCCGCGCGGCCTCGCGCGCTTCGTGCGCTCGGGCTGGACCGGCAGCGCGCGCTGCTCGCCGATCGTGTGGGGCGGCGACCCGACCGTGGGCTGGGGCTTCGACGGGCTGCGCTCGGTGGTGACGAACGGCCTCACGATGGGCCTCTCCGGGGTCAGCACCTGGGGCTCCGACATCGGCGGCTTCTTCGCGCTCTTCGGCAACGAGCTCACGCCCGAGCTGCTGGTCCGCTGGATCGAGCTCGGTGCCGTGTCCGGCGTGATGCGGACGCAGGCGAACGGCATCGTGATCCCGGACGCGCCGCGCGCGCAGATCTGGGACGACGACGTGCTGCCGCACTGGCGCCGCTGGGCGAAGCTGCGCACGCAGCTATATCCCTATCTCGCCGCGGCGGACGCCGAGTACCGCCGGAGCGGCCTGCCGATCATGCGCCACCTGGTGCTCGCGTATCCCGCCGACCCGTCCGCGACCGCCGTGGAGGACGCGTTCCTGTTCGGGCCCGACCTGCTGGCCGCGCCGGTGCTCGACGAGGGCGCCGCGGAACGCTCGGTCTACCTGCCGCGCGGCGACTGGGTGGACCTCTGGCGCTCGGCCTCGTACCGCGAGTCGGACGGTGGCCTCACGCTCGGCAGGGCGCGGCTGCTCTCGGGCGGGCGCGACGTGACGCTGCCCGCGCCGCTGGGCGAGCTGCCGCTGCTCGCACGGGCCGGGACCCTCCTCACCCTGCTGCCTCCGGAAGTAGACACGCTCGCCTCGTACGGGGACTCGGCACCGGTCACCTCACTGGCCGAGCGCGCCGGCCGGCGGGTGTTGGTGGCGTTCCCGCGCGGGGACTCCTCGGCCCGGCTCGAGGACGGCGGCGAGCTGCGCTCGTCGGAGCGCCACGGCCGCTGGCGCCTGTCCTTGCGGGCACGCTCGCACGTGAGCTGGGACCTGCAGGCTTCGCTCTCGACGCTCCGCCGTCCCTTCCGCCCGTGCGACGTCCGGCTCGACGGAAGGCGCGTTCCGTGGAGCTACGACGCCGCCCGGGGCGTCCTGTCGGCGCGCTTCGGGGCGCGCCGCGGCGAGCTCTCTGTGCGCGCGTGCGCAAGCGCACACACGCATGGCCGCCGCGGCGGTTGACTGTCTCCCAGCAGCCAACCGCAGGACTCGCACAGGAGGAGAGAACATGTCCGACGGCCAGCGCCCGCATACCTCACGACCCTCACCAGGGCTTGGAGCAGCCCCCGGGGCCCTGCTCGTGTCGTTGATGGCGGACCCTGAACAGGCCCGCCGCAATGCGCGCGCCGGCCGTCGGCGGTTCTTCCGGCGCCATCGCGCCTAGGTCGTTGCGCCTGGCCGCGCTCAGCCCTCGACGCCCGTGGCGTCGTGGGGCGCGCCCACCGGCTTCGACTCAGGCGATCCGCGCTGTCGCAGGTAGACGGCGAGGATCGCCATCGAGCCCACCGCGAGGAACTCCGACTGCCAGTTCTGGAGGGTCCGCTCCCAGAACGCGGCGGTCCCGACGTACTGCCCGACAGACACCGGCTCGGACAGGTGGTCGAGCCGCTCGGCGTTGTATTCCACGACGCCGGTGAAGGCCTGGGCCACCCAGGTGCCGACCCAGGCGGCGCCCATCACCATGAGCAGCGAGTTCTCGTAGATCCGCCGTCTCAGGCCCCGGTCGCGCGCCCAGCGCGGCGAGTGCTCGGTCGCGTGCGGGCCGACGCGCTGGGCCGCGTCCGACTCGGTGCCCTCCTTGCCGACCTCCTTCGACTCCGGCGAGCCGCGCTGGACCAGGAAGACGGTCAGCAGGATGAAGAGCGTGAACTGGAGGTACTCCGACTGCCAGTTCTCCATCACCGCCACGCCGTACGACGACGACACGACGTAGCGCCAGAAGGAGATGGGCGAGCCGCCGTGGTCGGCCTGGTCGTTGTTGAACTCGGCGTGGCCGGCGATCGCCTGGGCGACGACCGCGGCGAGGAACAGCGCGAGGAACGCGAGCGCCAGGCTGTTCTCGCGGACGAAGCGGCGCATGCTCACCCGTGCAGCAGGCCGATGACGATGAACAGCGCGATGCCCCCGAAGATCAGCGCCAGGTAGCCGTAGAAGAGGACGCGCACGTCAGTCCTCCAGCCGGCAGTCGTAACGGTCGCCCGAGCGCGTGCAGCCGGCGGCCGAGATGCGCCAGCCGCTGGGCGTCTCGTCGAGGAAGGCATCGCCGCCGCCGCGCACGGTGACGATCGCCGAGGTCGTGAAGACGCGGCTGCGCTGCGGCCGCCCGAGGCCGCTCAGCCGCAGCTCGGCGAGCGACTCGGGGCAGGTGTCGCCGTCCTCCCGGGCCAGCGAGTCCTTGAGGTGGTCGGTCAGCTGGTCGCAGGCCTCGAACAGGTCCCCGTCGGCGAGCGCGTGCTGGAAGCGCCCGACCACGCGCTCGCTGTCCTCCTCCGCCGGTCCCGGCGCGCAGGCCGCGAGCAAGAGCGAGATCGCCGCCACGGCGAGCGCCGCGCCCCACGGATGGGACCCCCGACCGGTCACGTGAACCGGATACCCGTCCGGCGAGTGCCTGAAGCCAGGCTCGCGTCGCCGCGGCGGCGTCTAGCGGCGCAGCACGAGCGTCACGCGCGGCAGCTTCGAATGGTCGAACCCGGCCCGCACCGGGGCCTCGCGGCCGCCGATCAGACGCGCGACGAGCGAGCCGCGCTCGGCCTTCACCGAGGCGGTGCACGAACCGCCCTCGGGCAGGCAGAAGCGGTCGAGCGCGTTCTGGATCGCGAGGCTCATCGTGCCCGCCCGGCCCTGCGCGGAGAGGTGGTCGAAGCGGTTGGCGTGGTCGTGCGGGTTCGTGGGGTCGAGCTCGCGGGCCCTGACCGCGATCGTGTAGCCGTCCCGCACCGCCAGCCGGCCGTGCCACGGGACCGCCGCCGCGGGGGAGTGCCGGTACGAGGCCTTCCGCACCACGCGCGCCCGCAGCCGGGCCTTCCTGAAGGCGCGCGCCAGCGGTCTCGACGTGGTGTCCATCCGGACGAGCGCGCTGGCGAAGTTGTTGGCGAGCGGAAGCGCCTCGGCGCTCGTGAGGCCGGTGGGGACGCTCACGAGCGAGGCGGTGACGCGGCCAACCGGCTTCCCCGCGACCCGCGCGCCCTCGCACGAGAACCCCCACAGCCCGAGCAGCGGATCGGGCCCGTAGAAGGTCATGCTCAGGTCGACCGGCCGGCGGAGGAACGGCTGAAGCGCGGCGGCCTCGCGGGGGACGAACACGGCGGTGAGGAAGCAGCTGCGCAGCGAGACCTTCGTGCCCGGGCCGGCCGCCACCGCGGCGGCGTCACCGTGATGGGCCGCCGCAGTTCCTGCGGTCGCGAGGACCAGCACCATGGCCAGGGCCAGGAGAGAGGCCATGGGGCAACCTAACGCACCGGCCGGGGCTAGGGAGCGAACTCGCCGCCGCCCCCGTTCCCGGAGGCGCCGCTCGCCGGGGCGCCGCCGGGTGCGAAGGCGGCGTCGGCCGGCGCGGCCTCCGGCGTGGGGCCCTGGGCGGCCACGGGGTCGAACTCCGGCGCGGGGCCGGGCGCGGGCGGGTCGGGCTCGGGCGCCGGCTCGGAGACCGGTGTGGGCGCCGGCGCCGGCGCGGCCTCGACCGGTGGCGGGGCGGGCGTTGGCTCGGACGCGGCCACGCGCTCGGCGACCGGGCGGGTGTCGGCCGCGACGGGCGGCCGCGGGCGCGCCTCGGGCAGCGCCAGCTGCTCCACCGCCGCGCCGCCGCCGGCGAGCGCCGCCGCGGACGCCGCCACCGCGGCGACCTTCTGGCCCGCCGCGAGCTCGGCGGCCGCGTGCGCGCGCTCGCCCAGCGCGGCGGTCTTGTGCTGGACCGCGCCCAGCAGCGACTCGACGAAGCCGCGCAGGCCGCCACCGTCCGACGCGGCGGCCGCAAGGGGCGGCGCGAGCGCCGCCACGCGAGCCGGGGTCGCGCGGAACTCGCGCAGCCGCGTCCGGCAGGTCAGGCAGCTCCGGAGGTGCGGCCTCAGCAGCGCCAGGTCCTCGGCGCTCGCCTCACCGTCGGCGAGCGCGGAAAGCGTCCCCGCCAGCCGCTCGCACTCCGCTCCGGCGTGGATCTCCTCGAGCCGCTCGGAGAAGGCGCGGCGGCCCTCCGTCAAACAGCGGTTCACCTTCGTGTAGGTCCACCCGGTGATCTCGCAGATCTCGCGGTACGAGTACCCCTCGGCCTTCAGCAGCAGCGCGCGCAGCTCCTGCGGCTTCAGCCGCCGGATCGCCTCGGCTCCGTGGCGCAGCCGCTCCCAGCGCTCCGCCTGCTCGTGCGTGGCGCCCGCCGGCGTGCCCGTGTCCGACAGCTCGCCGTCGTCGGTCACGGGCGAGTGGCGCTCGCGCTGGCGCCGGAGCGCGAACGCCTCGTGCTTCACGACGGTGCGCAGCCACGGGACCAGCTCGTCCTCGTCGGTGGTCGGCGCCTTCGTCAGCAGGATCTCGAGGCCGCGCTGGTAGGCGTCCTCGGCGTCCTCCGGGGTGGCCGAGTAGCGGCGCGCCGTGGCCATCACGGCGCGCCCGTGCCGGCGCACGATCGCGAGCGCGGCCACCTCGCGCTCCTCTCGCGGTGCTCTCGTCCCCGCCATCGACACGTCGTTCAGCGCCGATACTGCACGGATTCGCCCCCGCGGGCGACCGTTTGCCCGCAAATTGCGCTCAGCGCGAGGCGTGCTCGAGATCCATCATGAAGTAGAGAAAGTACGAGCTCTGCTGGTGGATCTCGTTGCGATACGAGTTGAAGAGGTTGTGGCCCGCTCCGCTGTACGGATGGATGCCGACCACCAGGTGGTCCTGCGCCATCGCGTTCACGTTGGACGTCGCCCAGGAGAACGGCACGGTCGTGTCCGCGTCCCCGTGGAAGAAGAAGGCCGGGCTGTCGCCCGGGCCGATGTAGTCGTTGACCGGCAGGCCGCCGGCGACCGAGACGGCGGCGCGAATGTCGGACGGGTAGCCCGGGTTGCCGCTCGTGCCCGGGTCGTCGCGGCGCCACCCGACGAGCAGGGAGGTCACGGCCCCGGCCGACTCGCCGGCCATCGCGATCCGCTCCGGGTCCACGCCGAGCGTGTCCGCGTTTCGGCGCAGGTAGCGCACCGCCGCCTGGGCGTCGTGCTGGGCAGCCTCCGCCGCCGTGTAGCAGTACTCGGGCACGGGCCCCGTGCCGCCGCACGGGCCCGTCGCGAGCAGCCGGTAGCCGAGCGAGACCGCCACGTAGCCGCGACGGGCGAAGGCGGACGCCCAGTCGGTGCCGTCGCCCTTGTTGCCGCCGCTGAAGCCCCCGCCGTGCACCCAGATGATCGCCGGGCGGCGGGCCACGGTGTCGCCGGCCGGCCGGTAGACGTCGAACCGGAGCGCCACCTGGTTGCCCTGGAGGTCCGGCGCGGTCCCGTACTGAACGTCCGCGGTCTTGGTGGCCGAGCTGAAGACGACGTCGCGGTAGCGAAGCGGGGCGGCGCCCGGGGGGGCGGGGAGGGTGCAGCCGGCCAGCAAGGCGGCGCCGGCGAGGAGGAGCAGGAGCCTGCGCATGGCCAGAGTCTTACCCATCAGCGCCACGTGAGGGCCCAGTCGGCGGCCCGCCCGGGGCGCGCCGGCAGCGTGAACACCGCGGATCGCCCCGCGCGGCGGTGGGCCACCGCTCGTCCGCCGGCCCAGGCGGTCACCCCGCGGGCGCCGGCCGGCACCCGCACCCTGAGCCGCAGCCGCTCGCGGCGCTCCACGCGCAGGTAGCCGCGGAGTGCGCCGGCCCCGCGGGCCACGCCCACGCGCCTCAGGCGGAGCGAGAACCGCCCGCGCAGGTGCGGGTCGACCTCGAAGCCGGTCCGCGTGGCCCGGACGCCGGCGAGGTTCACCGCGTTCATCAGCATCCAGGTGGGCTGCTCGGTGATCTGGCCCTGGTAGTCGTCGTAGAGGGCTATCCCGCAGCGGGCGGGGGACCGCGCGTAGAACGCGTTGCACGCGTCGTCGACCGAGATCGTGCCGTCCCAGTGCCGGGGGAAGGCGTTCGCGTGCGCCGCGAGCGTGTTGCGCGTGTACTCGTCCCAGGCGTGGCGGGCCGCGCCGGGGACCACCCCGTCGAGGTCGGCGAGCGCCCAGGTCAGCCAGCCGTTGATGTCGAACCAGACCCCTCCCGGCCACTGGGACGCGCCGTCCGACTTCAGCCCCGGGCTGGTGGGGGCCTCGGTCACGAGCGGGTCGCGCTCCGCCGGCGACATCGCCGACCCGATCCGCGCCGGCCCTCCGAGACCGGCGGGCGCGCCCACGCCGGTGAGGAAGCGGCGGATGTTCGCCACGAGCGTGCGCGACCGGCGCGGACCCGGCACGCCGGCCAGCAGCGCCCACGGCTGAGGCTCTCCGAAGATCGCGCCGGTGCCGATCTGCGACCCGCCGTCGTAGCCGCGCGAGTACCAGCCGCGGCCGACCCACTCGCGGGCGACCACACGTCGCAGCTCGCGCGCCCGGCGGCGGAGCTGCGCCGCGAACGCGCGATCGCCGCGCAGCTCCGCCAGGTCGGCGAGCCGCGGGTATGCGTAGGCGAGCTGGGCGGCGACGAGCGTGGTCTCGGACATGCTCAGGAACTCCGTCGCGAAATCCGACCAATCGCCGTTGGTGCCGGACAGGTAGCCGCCGTGCGGCCCGCGCAGCGACTCCTGGTGGCGGTAGGCGATCTTCACGTGCTCCCAGACGCTCGCCCGCTCGCGCGAGTCGGCGAACGGGTGCGGCTCGCCGAAGAAGCGCACGTCGCGGGCTCCGAGCCCGTACTCGGCGGCGGCCAGAAGGAGCCAGAAGTCGAGGTCGCTGGACGTGCCGAGCGCATCGAAGTGCTCGCACAGTGAGCTGAGCCCGTAGGGGAGGTCGCCGCGTGCCTTCGACTGGACGCTCACCGTGAAGCGCAGGATCTCGCGCGCCAGCCGGGGCTCGGCGTAGACCATGGGGAGGAGGTAGTGCAGCCAGCTCCGCGAGCCGAGGTTGGCGCCGGAGCTGTACTGGTAGTAGCCGCCCTGCGTGATCGTGTGGTGGCCGCACTCCTCCTCGTAGACCGCCGCCGACCTCAGCAGGTACGAGTCCCACTGGAGCTCGCGCGCGACCCAGGCGTTGCGCCGCCCGAAGTCCGCCCGCGGGAGCCACGCGGCCCAGCGGCGCTGGCTGCGTGCGTACGGATCGCGCTCGCGCCGGTACCTGCGCACGAGCCCGTCCACGCGCCGGGCGTGCGCCATGCCGTAGGCGTAGCGCAGCGTGACCGAGGCGCCGGGGCGGAGCCGGAGCGGCGCCCGGAACGCGAACAGCTTCGGGCCCGGTGGTGCGGCGCCTCCGCCCAGGCGGTCGGCCGCGACGGCCGCCGGCGCCGCTCGCGTGCCGGTGCCGAAGAACCTTGCCGCCGAGGTCTCGCGGCCGGCCACGGGGCCGCGCAGCGCCGCGGCGAAGATGCTGAGCGGCCGCCGGTCGCCGAGGTCGCCGGAGGCCTGCCGCACGGCGAGCGTGCGCGAGGCCGGGCGCCACGCGGCCGCTCCCGTCGCCCTGCTCCGGTCGGCCGCCTCGAGCCACGGGTTCACGTCCCAGTACTCGAACCACGACACCCGCCTCGGCGCCCCCGCGCGGTTGCGGATCGTCACGTCGTGGAGGAGCAGCGGGTCGTCGCCGAACGGGGCGTACACCCGCTCGCTCACGTCGAGCCCGGCGGCGCGCAGCCGGTGCGCGAAGTAGCCGGTCCCGAACAGCCGCTCGGTCCTTCCCCCGCGCGGGCGGTCGAGGTAGAGCGTGCTGAGCACGCGCCCGTCCACGTTCAGGTATCCGAAGCCGCCCCCGTAGTGGCCGCCCGCCGGGTCCCACCGGTTGGCCCACTGCGCCAGCCTTGCCTGGCTCCAGAGCTGGGTGTACCCGTGGTTGAAGGCGGCCGCCACGATGCTGTCGTTGCCCAGCTGGTGCTGGGCCTCGGTGCCCCCGGCGAGCTCCGGCTGCCGCGCGGGCCGGAACGTCTCCTGGTCCACTACGTAGCGAAACCCCGGCAGGCCTAGGCGGTCCACGGTCCAGCGGCCGAACGCCCCGCTGCCGAACCTCGAGTCCACGTCCGCCGGCGACCGGTCGCCCGAGAGCGGCGCGGGGGCGGCGGCGAGGGCGCTCGGCACGCCCAGAGCGGCGAGCGCGAGCGCGCCGGCCGCGAGCCTCCATCGGGCAAGCCCGATCACGGGCGGCAGGCTATCGGCGCGCCGCAGACGAGCGCGGGGGCCGCCGGCTTGTTGGTCGCCGGCGTCCCCCGCGCTCCTCGCCTGCGGTCGCGTCTAGCTCGGCGTGACGGTCCGTCGATGACGCTGGCCGCCCAGCACCACGAAGGCGCCCGTGCCGACGGCGAGCAGGCCGAGCATCGCCGTGGCGCCGATCGCCGAGTCGCCCCAGTCGAAGCCGTCCGAGGCGGTCGCGACTCGTGCGACGGGCGGCACCCGGTTGGGCTCGTTCCGAGCGGAGGCCAGGGCGGCGTCGCGAGCGTCCGGCGAGCGCAGGTCCGTGTAGTGGCGCGCCTCGTTCACGTACTGCGGATTGGCCGCGGCGTCGCGGGCGTCGGGCGAGCGCAGGTCCGTGTGGTACGGCGGGGTCGCTGCCTGGGCCGCGACCGGGAGCGCGGCCGCTGCGATCAGCAGTCCGGTGGTCAGCTTGGTCTTGCGCATTGCGTGCCTCCTGTCGGTGGGGATCGGGATCGATCTGCGGGGCAGCATGGGCGCGGTTGGTTCGCGACCGGCAAAGAACGCCTAAGTGGCGGTAAATTCGCCTCGTGAAGGCTCCCCAGGCCCTCGAGTTTCGCCTTCTCGGTCCGCTCGAGGCTTGGCGCGGCGACGAGCGCCTCGAGCTCGGCGCGCCCAAGCAGCGCGCGGTGCTCGCGCTCCTCCTGCTCCACCGCGGCGAGGTCGTGCCGAGCGATCGGCTGGTGGACGAGTTGTGGGGGGCCCAGCCGCCGCAGGCCGCGGCGAAGAGCCTTCAGGTCTACGTGTCCGGCCTCCGGAAGGCTCTCGGGGAGGGCGTGGTCGAGACGCGCGGGCGGGCCTACGTGCTCGTCCCGGGCGATTCGCGCACCGACTCGGAGCGCTTCGAGCACCTGCTCGAGGAGGGCAGGCGGAGCCTTTCGGAGGGCGACGCCGCCGGAGCGGCGCGGAGCCTGCGCGAGGCGCTCGGCCTCTGGCGCGGCCCGGCCCTCTCCGAGTTCGCCTACGAGGACTTTGCACAGGAGGAGATCGGCCGTCTCGAGGAGCTTCGGCTGGCCACCGTGGAGGAGCGCATCGACGCCGACCTCGCGCTCGGCCGCCACGCCGATCTCGTGGCGGAGCTCACCGGGCTCGTGGGCGAGCACCCGCTCCGTGAGCGGATGCGCTCCCAGCTGATGCTCGCGCTCTACCGCTCGGGCCGCCAGGCAGAGGCGCTCGATGCCTACCAGGCCGGCCGCCGCGCGCTGCTCGACGAGCGCGGCCTCGAGCCCGGGCCCGCGCTGCGCGAGCTCGAGACCGCGATCCTGCGCCAGGATCCCGCGCTCGGTGCGCCCACGAAGCCCGGGCCGGCGCTGGTCGGGCGCCGGCGGCGCGGCGGCGGGCTCGTCGTCGCGGGAGGTGCCGTGCTGCTGGCCGCGGCCGTCGCGGCCGTCATCGCGATCGACGGCGGCGACGGGTCCGGCTCCGATCCGCTCGGCGACGGGATCGCCGCGCTCGACAGGGCGAGCGGCGACGTCGCCTCGTTCACCGACACGGAGGCGGTCCCCGGGAACGTGGCCGCCGGGGAGGGCGCCGTCTGGGTCCTCAACACCGGCGGCGAGCGGACCGTGTCGCGCATCGATCCCCGTACGGGCGAGTTGACCGGCACGTTCGAGACCGGCGGTCTACCGGCGGAGATCGCGGCCGGCGAGGGGGCGGTCTGGGTCGGGCTCGTCGGCGGCAGCGGCGACACGAACTCGCTCGTGGGCGTGGCGCGCCTCGACCCGCGCTCCGGGCGGGTCACCGCCACCGCGCGGCTGCCCGGCGGCGGCAAGGGCGTGCTCCCGACCGCCGGCCTGCCACGGGTGGCCGCGGGCGCCGGCGCGGTCTGGGCGATCAACCCTGACGGCAGTATCTCGCGCATCGATCGGGATACCGGCGAGATCGAGGCACGGATCGAGCTCCGGGAAGCCGCCTGGACCCTCGCGGCCGGTCGCGAGGGGGTCTGGTTCCTGAGCTTCGGCGACACGGTCACCCGCATCGACCCGCGCACGAACCGTGTCGGGCAGACCGTGCGGGTGGGCACACAGGGCCTCTGGGGCTTGGCGGTGGGCGATGGCTCCGTGTGGGCGACCGCTCGCGATGACGGCCTGCTCTGGCGGATCGAGCCCGGCCGCAATCCCGTGAGCCGGACGATCGACGTGGGCACCGGCGTGACCGCGGTGGCATCCGGCGGAGGGGCGGTGTGGACGGGCAACTACATCGACGGGACGGTCTCGCGGATCGATCCGAGGACCAACGACGTCACGAGGCGAACTTCGATCGGCGCGCCGCAGGCGCTTGCCGCCGGCCCCGGCGGCGCGTGGGTGAGCGTGGCGGGCCGGACCACCGAGGGACCGCTGCGCGCATCCGTGTGCGGCGAGGTCGCTTCGGGCGGCGCCCGGCCCGACGTCCTGATCGCGTCGGACTTCCCGCTCCAGGGGCCGAACAGCGGCGACCCGCGCGCGCTGGCGGGCGCCATCCGCTACGTGCTCGAGCGGCGCCGGTTCAGGGCGGGCGATCACGTGGTGGGCTACCAGTCGTGCGACGTCTCGACGGTCGAGACCGGCGGCTTCGAGTTCCGCAGGTGCGCCGCCAACGCCAACGCGTACGCGCACGCGACCGAGCTTGTCGCGGTGATCGGCACCTACTCGTCGTTCTGCGCCGAGGTGGAGATCCCGATCCTGAACCGCGCGCCCGGCGGGCCGCTCGGGATGATCAGCCCGTCGAACACTGGGTCCGGCCTGACGCGCGGCGGCCCGCTTGCGCTGAAGAGGGGCGAGCCGGGCGTGTACTACCCGACCGGCGTCAGGAACTTCGTGCGCGTGGCGCCGCGCGAGGACGTCCAGGCCGCCGCGCTCGCCCTGCATGCGCGGCGCATCGGGCTCGAGCGCGTGAACGTGCTCCAGGAGCCCCGCTCGGACTGGCGGGCGGAGCACGCCGACCCGTTCCGGAGGGCGGCCGAGCGGCTCGGCCTCGACGTCGTCGGCCCGGAGCTGTTCGATCCGGCCGCGGAGAGCTACGCGGCGCTCGCCGACGCCGTGGCCCGCTCCGGAGCGCAGGCGGTGTTCGTCGCGGGCACCGCCTGGGACGGCGGGGCGGGGCTGGTGAAGGCCCTCCGCGCTCGGAGCGACCGGCTCCGGATCATGCTGATGGAGCCCTTCGCGTCCGTCCCCGAGCTGATCGAGATGCTCGGCCCGGCCGCCCGCGGCATCTACATCGGGGCCGCCGACGTCCCGCCCGCCGCCCGCGAACTGAGCCCGGCCGGCGAGAGCTTTGCCCGCGGCTTCGGCGCCCTCGATGATCCGGCCCAGTTCGCGCTTGCCGCGGCACAGGCCGCCGAGGTCGTGATGCGCGCCATCGCCCGCTCCGACGGGTCGCGCGAGTCGGTGCTCGAGAACCTCAGGGCGGCCCGGGTCCGCGACGGCCTCCTCGGGACGTTCCGCTTCGACCGCGGCGGAGACATCGCGCCGGCGACGGTCGCGGTCTACCGGGTGGCGGACCGCGCGGCGCCGGTCCCCGGCGGCTATCCCTGGTTCGAGGGAGCCGTCGTCGACGACGTCCTCACGGTTCCCGCGAGCCTGACCGACAGCTCGAACAAGGGGTAGCGGCCGCGGATAGGCTCGGCGGGTGCGCAGGGCGGCCGTCACCACCACGCTCGTAGCCCTCCTCGCATTGCCGGCCGGGGCCGCCGTGGCCGCGCCCGGGAAGAGCCGCGCGGTGCCGACCGAGCCCGGCTCGCCGTGGCCCTCGATGCGCCATGACCGCCGCAACACCGGCAGCAGCCCGGTCCGCGGGCGCTACCACCGCGGCGACCGCCCGTGGCGGTTCCGTACCGGCAAGGGCGTGTTCAGCACGCCCGTGATCGGCCGGGACGAGACCGTCTACGCCGGGTCGGCCGACACGTGGTTCTACGTGCTCGGCCGCGGGGGCCGGCTCCGCTGGCGCTACAAGACCGGCGAGATCATCGACTCCGCCGGAGTGCTCGGCCGCGGGACCGTGACCTTCGGGTCGGGCGACGAGCACATCTACCGCCTGCGCAGCGCCGCGCGCCCGCTCAGCCGCTCCGCCCGGACGCTATGGCGCTTCCGCGCGACCCGCAGGCCCGCCGAGGGCCAGCTCGTGAACTGGTGGGAGGGCAACGTGACGATGGGCTTCGGCGGGAACCTGTTCGCCGGCAACACGGGGGGCGCCGAGTACTCGCTCACCCCGCGTGGGAAGCTCCGCTGGGTGCACCCGGCCGGCAACTCGGTCTGGTCGAACGCCGCGATCGGCGACGACGGCACCGTCTACTTCGGCTCGCTCGACCTGTCGGTGCGCGCCGTGACGCCCCGCGGGAAGCTGAGGTGGCAGCGGGGCGCCGGGCACTTCGTGGCGTCGTCGCCCGCCCTCGGCAGCGACGGCACCGTCTACATCGGATCGTTCGACGGCGCCCTGTACGCGCTCGACCCGGACGACGGCGAGGTGCGCTGGCGCTTCCAGACCGACGAGCACGTGTACTCCTCCCCGGCGCTGGGCCCACGGCTCGTCTACTTCGCCTCGACGGACGGGTCCGTGTACGCGCTCGACCGCGCGGGCAGGCTCCGCTGGCGCTACGAGACCGGGGAGCCGGTCCGCTCGTCCCCGGTCCTCGGCCGCGCGCCGCGGGGGCCGGGGCGGATCCTCTACGTCGGCTCGTCCAACGGGAGCCTCTACGCGCTCGACGCCGAGACGGGCAGACGGCGCTGGTCGTACGACACGACCCCGCGCGACCCCGTCCTGCGCGACCGCAACGACGTGAACGGCTCGCCGGCGCTGGGCCGCCGCGGCATCTACGTCGGCGGCGAGCACGGCCTGATCGTCCACGTGCCCTACGACTGGTGCCTCCGGCATCGCGACCCGCGCTGCGACCGCCGGCCCGGCCAGGCCTTCGCTCCCGGTCTCACCACGATCGCGTTCGTCACGCCGGGCGGCTCGACCCGCCTCTCGGGTCCGCGCGGGCGCGTGCCCGCCGCCACCGCGCTGGGGACCCGCCTGCTCGTGCGCCGCGGCGGCCGGACGCTGAGGGCCGGCCTGGCCGCTCCCGCGGTGAGCGCCGACCCGCCGTTCGCGAGCACAACGCAGCTGTCCGGCGACGGGGGGTATCTGCACGTCGTGCCGGAGGGCTTCCTCCGCCCCGACACTGCCTACACGGTGCGGGTGGCCGGCCCGTGGGAGGCCGACGGCGCCCGGGGGACCGTCGACGGCGCGATCCGCTTCCGCACCGCTCCGGTGCTCCGCCGCGGCCCGCCGCTCGCCACCGGGCGCAACCGCGTGTCCGCCTTCGAGCTCAGCCGGCTGGCCGTACCGCTCCCGCCGATCATCCCGAGCCTCAACCAGATCGGCTTCGACAGCTACGACATGGTCGTGGGCGCCCTGTCGGTCTCGAAGCCGGACGCGGACGGCGAGGGCTCCCTGCTTCTCTGGGCGGTCTCGACGAAGCGCGGGCCGAACGGGGCGCCCGTGGCGGACCGCCGCGGCGCGTTCGCCTTCCCGCTCGCCGGCCGCTACCGCGACGACGCCGTGATGGTGTCCCAGCGCGGGCTGAACCTGACCTTCAGCTTCGGCGACGTGCCGCTGCGGCGCTTCGACCTCCGCATGCAGCTCGACCGGCGGCTCCGCTCGCGCGGAGGCGGCGGGCTGTTCGTGGAGGTCAGCTGCCCCGACGTGCCCGTGTACGGGCAGGCCTTCATCGCGCTGGGGCTCTGCAACGACAGCCTCACGCTGCCCGCGAGCGGCACGTTCGTGACACGGCGATACGACCGGCGCGGCCGGGCCGGCGAGCGCCCGCAGGGCGTCGGCGTGGCGAGCCTCGAGCTCACGCGGCCGACGCCGGCCGCGCCCGGCGAGGCGGTCGCGCGGCTGCGGCTCGCGCGGGGCGCACGGCTGCCCGCGCGCAGCCACTCGCTGGCGATCCTGCTCACCGATGCCGCCACCGGCGCGCCCGTCTCGCTGGACTACAGACGGGCGCTTCGTACCCGCTCCGACGCGCGTGGGAACCTGCATGAGGTGCGCCTGCGTGTCCCGGCGGGCACAATCCTTCCCACGACTGTTCGCGCGTACGTGATCGCCGACGTGTTCCCGGTGCTGTCGCGCCTCCTGTGAGCGACCGACCCGACACCCCGCTACATTCGCCCCGGTCGCGGTTTACATCCGCCGGAGACCGCCCCATCGAAGTGCCGAACGGCCTAGTAAAAGAACTGAGGGAGGTACAGCCGCTCTCCCTCCCCGACCGCGACGTGCGCGCGGCCAAGCCGCTCCTGCTCCGAAGCGTCCTCCGCTTCGACACGATCCGGACGCTCAGCCGCATCGCGATCCTCGCGGCGCTGGACATCGCGTGCCTCGTCTTCGCCATCTGGACGGCGCTCGCGCTCAAGGCCGCGATCCAGAACCCGGACACCCTCCAGCACGCCTGGGGCACGGCCAAGGAGTACGCGCCGCTCGCCTGCCTCGTGATGGTGCTGCTGTTCGCGCGCTCGGGCCTCTACCGCGACCGGGCGCAGCGCCCCGGCCTCGCAAAGATCATCTCGGCGCTCTTCGAGGTGGTGCTCGTGGTCCTGATCTACGCGGAGATCGAGGGCCACTCGTTCAACTCGTACTACATCTTCTACGGCTCGCTGGTCTTCGCGCTCGTGTACGTCTCGGCGGCGCGCTGGGTGTTCGAGCGCATCAGCGGAGTGGTCCTGCGCGCGGCCGGCTATCGCCGCCGGGCCGTGCTCGTGGGCTCCTCGGCGAACATCGCCGCGGTGTCGGACGCGCTGAGCGACAGCAAGGCGATCGAGCCCTACGGGTTCGTGGCGCGCACCCCCGGGCACGACGCCAACGGCCTGCTCGACTTCCGCTCGCTCGAGCAGCTGGAGCGCCACTTCGACGCCGTGGACGAGGTCCTGATCACCGACGCCGACTTCCCGCAGGACGAGGCCGTGGAGCTGGTCGATCGTTGTCACAGGCACGGCGTGCGCGTGCGCGTGGCCCCGTCGACGATGGAGATCCTCATGGACCGGGTCGAGTTCGTGCCCGGCCAGTCGCTGCCCCTGTTCGAGCTGAAGCCGCCGGTCTTCGAGGGCGTGGACTTCGCGATCAAGCGGACCTTCGACCTGGTGGGGGCCACGCTGCTCCTGCTTCTGCTGTCGCCGCTCCTGCTCCTGGTCTCGATCGTCATCAAGGTCACCTCGCGCGGGCCGGTGCTGTACCGGTCGATCCGGCCCGGCATCGGGGGCAAGCCCTTCGCCTGCGTGAAGTTCCGCACGATGGTCGAGGGGGCCGACGACCTCCAGGACGAGCTCGAGCCGAGCAACGAGGTGGGCGGCGCGATCTTCAAGATGCGCACCGACCCGCGCGTGATCCCGGTCGGCCGTTTCCTGCGCCGCTGGTCGCTCGACGAGCTCCCGCAGCTCCTCAACGTCCTGCGCGGCGAGATGTCGCTCGTGGGCCCGCGGCCCCTGCCGCAGCGCGACTACGCGAGGCTCGAGGACTGGCACCGCAAGCGCTACCTCGTCCTGCCCGGCATGACGGGCCTCTGGCAGGTCTCCGGCCGATCGGAGCTCGACTTCGACGAGCTGGTCCGGCTCGACTTCCTCTACCTCGAGCACTGGTCGGTCTTCCTCGACCTCTCGATCCTCCTGAAGACCGTGCCCGCGGTCATCAGGGCGAAGGGCGCCTGGTAGCCAGCCGCTACGACGACGAGCTCTGGGAGCTCGCGCCGGGCCACTCGCACGGTCCGCCGGAGCCGAGAGCCGGCTTCGTCCGATCGCTCGAGCCCGTCGATCGCGCGCTGGACCTGGGCTGCGGCGACGGGCTCGTGTCCGGCCTCCTCCGGGCACGCGAGCTCACCGTGGCCGACGTGTCCGCGGTGGCGCTCGAGCGTGCCGCACGGCAGGTGCCGCATGCCGAGCGGGCCGAGCTGACGCCCGACGCGCCGCTCCCCTTCGAGGACTCGAGCTTCGATCTCGTGCTCTGCGCCGAGGTCCTCGAGCACGTGCGCGACGTCCAGCTGCTCCTCTCGGAGACGCGCCGCGTGCTCCGGCCGGGCGGCGCGCTCGCGATCACCACCCCCGCCCACGGGCGCGCGGACGGCCTCGCCATCCTCACGCGCGGCTTCGAGCAGGCGTTCGACCCGCTCTCGCCGCATCTCCGCTTCCTCACGCGCCGTTCGCTGCGCGGCCTGCTCGAGGCGATGGGATTCGACGTCCGCATCATGCGCCGCAGCGCAGGCACGCTGCTGGCGCTCGCGACCCGATAGAAATCCGACCATGCGGATCGGAGTTACCGGAGCCGCCGGCTTCATCGGCTCGCACGTGTGCGAGCGCCTGCTCGCGCGCGGTCACGAGGTGGTCGGCATCGACGCGTTCACGCGCTTCTACGGCCGCGAGCTGAAGGAGGCGAACGTGGCCGCGCTCCGCTCGGCCCCCGGCTTCGAGCTGGTCGAGCTGAACGTGCTCGACGAGACCGGGCTCGCACCCGCCCTGATCGGGCTCGACGCCGTCTGTCATCTGGCCGGCCGGCCGGGCGTGAGGCGCGGGACGACAGAGGTCTACGCAGCGGGCAACGTGCAGACCACCGCGGCCGTGCTCGGCGCGGCCCACAGCGCCGGGGTGCGGCGCGTTCTGCTGGCGTCGTCGTCGTCCGTCTACGGGCGCACCGACGGGCGCGTGCCCGAGCACGCGCCGCTGCGGCCGCTGTCGGAGTACGGCCGCTCGAAGCGCGCGGCCGAGCGGCTCGCGCGCGTGGAGGCCGCGGCGCTCGGCATCGAGCTCGTGGTGCTCCGCTACTTCACCGTCTACGGGCCGCGCCAGCGGCCGGACATGGCCTTCGCCCGCTTCGTGGACGCGGCGCTCGGCGGGGAGCCGATGCGGCTGCTCGGCGACGGTCGTCAGGTGCGCGACTTCACCTACGTCGGCGACGCCGCCGAGGCGACCGCGCTCGCCCTCGAGAGCGGCCGCGACGGCGCCACCTTCAACGTGGCCGGCGGCGCCCCGGCGACGCTGGCCGAGGCGTTCTCGCTGTTGGCGCACGAACTGGGCCGGACGCCGGAGCTGGAGCGGCTGCCGGCCGACGGCCGCGACCCGCGCAGCACCGGGGCGGACCTGACGCGCGCCCGGGTCGAGCTCGGCTGGGAGCCGGTCACCGCTCTGCCCGACGGCCTCGCGCTTCAGGCCGCCCACGCGGCCGCGGCCGTCGGCTAGCCGCGTTCGCGATCCGCGGCCCGCACCGCCGAGCGGGCGTGCAGCCAGAGCGCGCCCGCCAGCGGCGAGTACGGGTCGAGATACAGCGCGCCGCGCAGCGTCTCGAGCGCCCGGCGCGGCCGGTCGAGCGTGAACAGCTGGAAGCGGGCGAGCTCCGTCCACGTGTCGGGGTCGCCGGGGAACTCGAGGACGGACCGCTCGAGCGTCCGCGCGGCCTGCCGGTCGAGCCCGGCCTGCGATTCCACCTGCGCGCGTGCCATCAGCGGAGCGGGGGACAGCGGGTCCGCGCCGGCCGCGTCCTCCGTCTTCTCGTAGGCCTCCTCGTAGCGGCCCTGGTCGGCGAGATCGAGCGCCCGGCCGACGGAATTGGCCGACGACTCGGGCTGCCAGATCGCCCAGGCCACGAGGAGCGCGGCCAGCGCGACGCCCGCGGTGGCGGCCACGCGCGCCGCGTCGAGCGGCGGGCGCCGGGTGGCCACGGGGCCAACGCCGGGCGCGGCGAGGGCCGCCACCGGGCCGCGGCCGGCGACGTAGCCGGCGGCCACGAGCGCCATGGCCGTCGGGCCGGGCACGAACCACGTCCAGTCGATCGCGGACTGGAGGCCGAACGTCACGGCCACCAGGAAGAGCGCCACGAAGGCAACCCGCTCGCCGTCCCAGTCGCGGCGCCCGAGCGGGCCCGCGCGGCTCTGGAAGGGCAGCCTGCGCGGGTGCAGGCCGGTGGTGCGGAGCGCCGCCACGAGCCAGGCGCCCAGCAGCGCAAGCGACAGCACGAGGCCGGCGATCCCGAGGTCGGCGAGCGTCTGCATCACGTAGCCGTGGGCGTGGCGGGTGCTCGCGGCGTCCGTGCGGTGGCGCAGCCGCGCCACCTCGAACGCTCCGGCGCCCACCCCGAGAACCGGCCGGTCGCCGAGCACGCGGCCCGCCTCGCGCCAGTACTTCCCGCGCGTGGAGGAGGCGGCCGTCAGCCGGCCGGCGCCCTGCTCCGGCGCCGTGTCCGTCTCGCTCACGAGCTCGTCCACGCGGTCGGAGATCGACCCGCTGATGCCGCCGCCGCTCATGGCCGCCGACGTGAAGGCCGCGAGCGGCGCGGCGACCGCCAGCACGGCCGCGGCCACTCCGATGCGCCGGCGCGTGCCCATGGACGCGGGCGCGCGCGCCAGCCCCATGCTCACGGCGACGCCCACGAGCAGCAGCAGGACGAGCATCATCAGCAGCAGAAGCCCGAAGTCCCCGGCGACGCTCTCCCGGGCCGACAGCGGCTGAAGCGTCTTCGAGAAGGCGTCCTTCGAGAGCGCCCAGGCGCCGAGCGCGGAGGCCGCGGCGGCCGGCACGAGCAGGACCGGCAGGCTGCGCAGCCGCAGGGGCACGAAGGCGAACCACGCGATCGCCGCGATGGCGGCCGCCGCGACCGCGCCGCGCGACTGCGTGAGCAGCATGCCGAGGGTGCAGACGCCCATCGCGGGATAGGCGAGCGCGCGCCCGATCCCGCTGCCCGTCCGCCGGGAGCCGAGCCAGAGAAGCGCGGGGACCGCCAGCGCCGCCGTGGTTGCGACGGCGTTCCAGTACTGGAACGGCGCGCCGATGCGGTTCGACAGCTCGTTCTCGGCCAGCGTGCCGGGCCACACCCGTGAGGCCAGCGCGTACCCGACCGCCGCGACCGCCGCCGCGGCGATCCCCGCCAGCACCACCCCGGGGGCTCGCGGCGCCAGCCGGGCCGCGGCCACAGCCGCGGTGAAGATCGCCAGGTAGGTGAGCGTCCGGCCCGCCTCGACGTAGCTCGTTCCCGGCACGATCGACCAGGTGACCGACAGCGCGGTGAGACCGGCGAAGAGCGCGAACAGCGCCACCGCCGTCCCGCCCGCGCCGCGCGTCAGGCCGCGGAACGCCGCGAGGCCGACGATGGCGCCGGCCGCCAGCACGGCCAGGACCTCGGTCGTCGCGGTGCGCCCGAGCGAGGTCCCGCCGGCGGCTCCGAAGGCGAGGGCGGCCAGCGCGCCCCCGAGGGCTATGGCACTAGCGGCGGAAGCGCGGGAAGCGGACACGCGAAGGGAGTGATATCCGCGCAAGCAGAGGGATCCGCGAGCGGAGGGCCACGAACGTGCCCGCGAGCGTCAGCAGAGCGAGACCGACGAGCGCCAGGATCAGCGGCACCGGCATGCCGTTGGAGGCGCTGGCGGCGTCGAGCAGGCCGTCGGAGCCGGGACTCACCTCGTCGCCCCCGACGGCGATCGAGCCGGGGTCGGAGTTCTCCTTCGCCATCTCGCCCAGCGCGGCACGGTCGCCCGCGCGAGCCGTGTTCTCGCTCTGGCTCGCCTTGCCGCTCGAGGCGGCCGCGGCGGCGGTGTCCTTCTCGCCGTCGCCCGAGCCCCCGATCGCCGCACCGATCACCTCACGGCACGAGCTGTACTCCTCGAGGTCCGAGGGCAGGTGGTCGCGCGCGTAGCGCAGGTCCGCGTTCGAGTACGTGCCGTCGAGCTGCTCGTCCTTCGAGCAGTCGCGGATCACGGCCTCGGGCGAGGCCGCGGCGAGCGCGGGCAGCACGAGCAGCGCAGCGAGCGCTGCAAGCAATGCGACTGGGTGTCGGAGTCGAGCCACTTCGTGTGTCTCTCTGCGCGTGGAAACGCGGATGGCGGGCCCGGCGCAGGCTAGCAACGCCCCTGGCCGCGGCCGTTCTGTCGGTGTTCCAGCTCCGCCGGGTCTCTAAACGTGTTCATCCCGGGCCCAGGCGGGAAGTTGCGCCCGCAGCGCGCCGAGGAGCGCCTCCTCGATCGCGTCGGTCGAGCGCTCCCACGTGCGGTTGCGCACGAACTCGAGCCCGGCCTGCGAGAGCCGCGCGCGGCGGTCCGGGTCCGCGAGCAGGCCGCTCAGCGCCCGGGCGATCGCGTACGGATCCGCCTCGGCGAGCGTGATCACCGAGCCGTCCATCCCGTAGACGCCCTCGCCGGCGCGGCCCGCGAGCTCCACCACCGGGAGCCCGCACGCGAGCATCTCGTTGGGGATCAGCGAGTAGTTCGTGAGTGACAGGCTGAGGCCGACGGTCGCCTCCGAGTAGAGCCGCCGCAGCCGTTCGGCCGACTCCACGCCGAGCTGCTCGAACGGGAACGGGGCGCGCACGCGGTTGTGCGTCCCGAAGAGCACGACGCGCAGCCCCGGGCGCTCCTCGACCACCCGCTCGAGCGCCAGCAGGCCCAGCTCGAGGGCCCGCCGCGGGGTGAAGTCGCGGGCGTAGAAGACGACGGTGTCGGCGCGGCGAGGGATGCCCGGCTCGGGGTGGTACTCCGCCGGGTCGACGCCGAGCTCGAAGGCCGCCGCCGAGGCGCCATGGCGGTGCTCGAGCAGCGCGGCCAGCCACGGGCTCGCCGCGATGCACGGCATGCCGAGCCCGTAGGTGCGCTCGGCGAGCAGCTGCTTCGTCGAGGCGGCGTAGAAGTCGGGCTCGTGGTCCTGCACGAAATACGCGCGCGCCCGGCAGCCGGGCAGGCCGAGCACCGGGTAGGCCGTCTGCCAGCCGGTCGCGACGGCCACGTCGCAGCCGGTCCAGCGGTCGAAGCCCACCTCGATCTGCCCGGCGAAGGGGAAGAACTCGGCCGCGATCCGGCGGCGCAGCCCGGCGCTCGTGTGCGGCTCCCTGCCCTCCGGGTCGTGCAGCCAGAGCGAGCAGCGGTGCCCGCGCCGCTCGAGCTCGCGCATCACGCGGAAGATCGTCATCTGGCCGCCGCTGCCGACGCCGAACGGGGGCACGACCCAGGCGAGCTCGAGCTGGTCGCGATCGGCGTCGAGCGGTGACGGAGCGGCGAGCGGCTCCGGCCCGTCGGCCAGCACCCGGAGCGCGTCGCGGTACTCGCCCGCCCCCGCCGGAGCGACCCGCCGGGTCACGCCGTCGCCGCGGCGGTCGAGCGACAGCGCCGCGCGCAGCGGACCGCCGATCAGGTCGGCGCGCTCCCCGAGCCCGCCGAACACCACGCGCCCGGTGTGGTGCACGGCGCTCTGAGCCGTCCAGCGCGCCCGCGCGGGCAGGGACGGCTCCTCGCGGGCGAGCCAGGCGCGGTCCGCGGCCACCGACCTCCGCACGATCCCGATCGCCCGTCCGGCCGAGCCCTCGGTCTTCTGGCCGACGCTGTCGCGCAGGCCGCGGTACTCGTCGAAGTAGCGCCGGAAGCCCGCGATCAGGCCGAGGTCGTGCGAGTGGACCACGCGCGCCTCGGGGTTGAAGACCTTCGCCCAGCCGGCGGCGAGGAGGTCCGCGCCGAGCGCCTGGTCCTCGGAGTACGGGATGTCGCGGAACGGGACCTGCTCCCAGGCGGCTCGCGCCACGCAGAGGTTGTTGCTCGAGAGGTACGTGCTGTCGCCGCGCCGGTGAACGGCGGGGCGGCCGTCGGGAGAGAACTCGGCGAAGAAGTCGGTGAGGAGGCGCTTCGTGAGCGGGCTCGCGCCGGGGCGCGGGAGGTGCGGGCCGAAGGCGGCTCCCACGTGCTCGGCCATCCCGAAGCTCGCGACGAGTGCGGCGAGCCAGCCGTCGTCCGCGGGCGTCGCGTCCTGCGTCAGGAACGCCACGAGCTCGCCGCTCGTCTCGGCCATCGCGAGGTTGCGAGTGCGCCCGTGGCCGAACTCCGCGGGCGGGATCTCGACGACGCGCGCGCCGGCGGCGCGCGCGATCTCGACGGAGCGGTCGCTGGAGCCCGAGTCGATCACGAGCACCTCGACGGCGTCGTCGAGGCGCTGCGCGGAGACCGCGGTCAGGACCTCTCCGAGGTGGCGCTCGCCGTCGAGGACGGGGATGGCGACGGAGACCGTCAACCGATCACGCGCCGGACGCGCCGCGCGAAGCGCACGGCGCGCGCCCAGGCACGGAGCGCCGACGCGAGCCAGGGCCGGCGCTCGGCGGCGGACCTGAAGTCCAGCTCGTTCTCCTCGAACCAGCCCACGCGCTCCTCCAGCTCCGCGATCTTCGCGTCCTGGTGATGGCGCACGAGCGCGAGCTCGCGCTCGGCCTCCTCGAGCCGCGCGAGCGCGAGGCGCTCGCGCCGGAGCTCCTCGGCGTCGCTGCCCGCAGCGGTCCCGTGGGGCTCGGACATGGGCTGACAGGGTAGTCGCGCGTTAGCGTGCCCGCGATGCCGGGCCCGCGCGTCCTCGTCGTTCACAACCGCTACCGGGTGGAGGGCGGCGAGGAGCGCTCGGTCGAGCTCCAGGTACGGGCCCTCGCCGCCGCGGGGGTGGAGCACGGCCTGTTCGAGCGCAGCTCGTCCGGTGTCGGCCGCGCCCGCGCGGCCACCGCGCTGCTCCGCGGCGGCGCCGACCCCGCCGGCCTGGCGGCCGCCGCGGGCGCGCTGCACGCGGACGTCGTGCACGTGCACAACATGCTGCCGTCCATCGGGCCGCGCGGGCTGGCCGCCGCGCGCGACACCGGCGCCCGGGTGGTGCTCCACCTCCACAACCTGCGCCTGTTCTGCGCGATCGGGGTGGCCTCGCGCGACGGGGGCCCCTGCTTCCGCTGCCGCGGCCGGCTCACCCTGCCCGGCCTCGCGCTCAACTGCCGCGGCTCGCTGCCCGAGTCGGCCGCCTACGCGACCGCGCTGGCGCTGCACCAGCCGGCCGTGCTCGACGCGGTCGACCGCTTCGTCGCGCCGAGCCACTGGGCCGCCGGCCAGCTTGCGCGGCACGGTCTGCCCGCGGACCGGATCGACGTCCTCCCGCACTACCTGCCGGCGGAGGCCTTCGCCTCCTCGTCGCGGGCCGGCGGCGGCTATGCGCTGGTGGCGTCGCGGCTGTCGGTCGAGAAGGGGATCGACACGGCCGTCCGGGCGTCGGCCGCGTCCGGCGTCCCGCTGGTGATCGCGGGCGAGGGGCCGGAGGAGGGAGCGCTCCGCGAGCTGGCGGCGAGCCTCGGCGCCCCGGCCGAGCTGGTGGGCCGCGCCGACCGTGCCCGGATGTCGGAGCTCCTGGCAGGCGCAGGAGCGCTCGTCATGCCCTCGCGCTACCACGAGTTCGCGCCCTACTCGGCGCTCGAGGCGATGGCCGCGGGCCTCCCGGTGGTGGCGTCCCGCCTCGGCGGGCTGCCCGAGCTGATCGAGCCCCGCCGCTGCGTCCCGACCGGGGACGCGGAGGCCCTGGCCCGCCGCCTGCGGGCGCTCTGGGACGACCCGGAGCTGCGCCGCTCGGAGGGGGAGGCGCTGCGCGCCCGCGCGGCGGAGCGGCACTCGGAGCGGGCGTACGTGGCTCGGCTGCTCGCCATCTACGCGGATGCGGGCGCGGCCGAACGGCCGCAGTGAAAATCGTCGGTCGCGCGATCGGGCAAACCGGGATTGTGGGTGCTATGCACCCCTGAGTCGGGCTTGCTTCGAGGCCGACGGCGGCGAGTGCTACGGGATGCGCACGGTCAGGACGCCGCGGCCTGGGCGCGCAGCCACTCGACAGTCGAGGCCAGGCCGTCGTCCAGCGAGATCCGCGTCTCCCAGCCGAGAAGGCGGCGCGCCTTCTCAACCGACGGCCAGCGGCGCTGGACGTCCACCTCGAAGCTCGGCAGGTGCTCGAGCTCGAGCGCACCCGGGTCCTCGCCGCACGCGGCCCAGATCCGCGCGGCCAGCTCGGCGATCGTGATCTCCTCGGACGCCGAGACGTTGAAGTCCTCGTTCTCGCCCGCGTCGTGGGCCATCGCGGCGACGATCCCCGCGGCGATGTCGTCCACGTGGGTGAGCGTGCGCGTCTGCTCGCCGGAGCCGAAGATCTGCAGCGGGTGCTGGCCTGAGAGCACCTTGCGGATCAGGTCGGGCACCGCGTGGGCGATGCCCGGCTCGGCGTCGGGAAGCTCGCCCGGCCCATAGGCGTTGAAGGGGCGGCAGATCGTGTACGGCAGCCCGTGCTCGTCGTGCAGCGCCCGGCAGTAGACCTCGCCCGCCAGCTTCGAGAACCCGTATGCGGACCGCGGCGCCGGGCACTCGAGCACGTGCTCCTCCGTCGTCGGGAACTCGGTGGCGCGCTCGAACACCATCGACGACGACACGTATACGAGCCGCTCCACGCGCTCGTCGAGCGCCGCGCGGAAGACCGAGTTGTAGAGGCCGTTGTTCACCTCGAGCAGCGTGTGCGGCAGCCGGTGGAAGTTCGCGATCCCGCCGACAATCGCGGCCAGGTGAATCACGTGGCTGCAGCCCGTGGCCGCCGCCCGCGCGACCGCCACGTCGCGCAGGTCGCCTGTGTGGATCTCGCACTCCTCGCGCATCCAGCCCGGGGCCGGGCGCTCGTCCGACACGCGCACATCCCAGTCGGGATCGCCCGCGAGGCGGCGGACGACGGCGGCGCCGATCGTGCCCGCGCCGCCGGTGACGAGGACGCGCCCGCTCACCGGACGGAGGCGGGCGCCCGCACCTGGGCGAACACCTCGCTGCTCCCGGACACGTTCCACGGGTCCACGAGCAGGAGCCCGGCCGGCAGCCGCTCCGCGATGCCCTCGAACGCGGTGTGGTTCGTCGCGATCACGACGGCGTCCGCCCCCTGCAGGGCGGACTCGAGCGGCTCGGACCCCTCGCTCACGTTCGGGTCGTGCCGGCTCACCGTCGCCAGCTCGCGCTCCAGCAGGCGCACGAGCTTTCCGGAGAGCGAGTCGCGCACGTCGTCGGAGTCGCGCTTGAAGGTCAGCCCGAGCACCGCCACCTTGCGGTCGCGCAGCGACCCGCCGAGCCGTGCCCGCAGCCCCTTCACGAGGAACAGCGGCACGGTCTCGTGGACCCTCGAGACGGCGAGCAGCATCCCCGGCGCGCTCGAGCGCTCCTCCGAGAACGCGAAGTCCTTGCGCAGGCACGCGCCGGCGGTCAGCCCGGGCGTGGCGATCCCGCCGCGCGGATACTCGTGGTTGATCAGGTCGATCACCTCGAACACGTTCGCGCCGTACTGCTCGCACTCCATCATCAGCAGGTTCGGGAGCGCGAACTGCGTGTAGCGGAGGATGTTGGTCCAGATCTTCGTGAGCTCGGCCTGCTCGGGCGTGGTCTGCACGATGTCGGTGCCGAACACGGAGAACAGCTCGGCGGCGCGCACGCCGGACTCCTCGCCCACTCCGCCGACGATGCACGGCAGCGAGTCGATCTCGTCGAGGAACCGGTTCGCCGCGATCCGCTCCGGAACGTGCGAGACGAAGAGCGTCTCGCCGGCGCGGAAGCCGCGCGCCTGCTCCACGTAGCCGGCGACCCACTCCGTCGTGCCCGGCGCGACCGTGGAGCGCAGCACCACCGACTGGCCCTCCCGCAGCACCGGCAGCAGGTCGTCGATCACCGCGCGCACCTGCGACATGTCGATCTCAATGTGCTCGTAGGCGGGCGTGCCGAGCGTGAGGACGATGTGGTCCGCCGCGGCGGCGTCCGGGACCGACGTGGTGGTCCGCAGGCGGCCCGTGGGGAGGACGCGCTCGAGCAGCTCCTGGGTGCCGGTCTCGTGGAACGGCATGCGTCCGCCGTTCACGGCGTCGAGGATCGCGGCCTCGCGCTCGACCCCGATCACGTCGAGCCCGCGGTCGGCGAATGACAGGGCGAGCGGCAGGCCCACGCGCCCGAGACCCACGACCGCGACGCTTCCGGGCATGCGGGTCAGTCTACGAGCAGGCCGGTCGGCCTAGCGCTCGGCGAGGTACTGGCGGGCGAACGAGACCAGGAAGCGCGGGTTGTAGTACAGGTAGCGCGGCAGCAGCCGGCCCGGCTCCTGCGCGATCCGGTACGCCCACTCCAGCCCGTTGTCCTGCATCCAGCGCGGCGCCATCGGGATCCGCCCGGCGTGGAAGTCGAACGCCGCTCCGACGCCGCACATCACGGGCACGTCGAGGCGGTCGCGCATGTGCGCCATCCACTTCTCCTGCTTCGGAACGCCGATCCCGACCCAGAGCACGTCGGGGCGTGCCTCGTTGATCTGGTCGACGATCTCGCTCTCCTCCTGGTCGCCGAGCGGGCGAAAGGGCGGCGAGTAGCCCCCGACGATCTGGATGTCGGGGTGGTTGCGGCGCAGGCTCAGCGCGAGCTGGACGAGCGTGCCCTGGTCGCGGCCGCCGTAGAGCCAGACGCGGTGGCCGCGCTCGGCGGAGCGCTGGCAGTAGCGGCGCATCAGCTCCGGGCCGTAGACACGGTCCTCGAGCGACTCGCCGAGCAGGTTCGACGCCCACACGAGCGGCATGCCGTCGGGCACGACCATCGTGGCGCCGTGCAGCGCGGACATCATCTCGTGATCGTCCTGGGCGACCATCAGCGCGTGCACCGGCGTGGCGCAGACGTACCCGCGCTCGCGCGTCTCCACGAGGTTGTCCATGACCTCCATGGCCCCCTCGTAGTCAGTCATGGAGATGGGCACGCCGAGCAGCTCGTGGCTCCGAACCGCCCCGACGGAGCGGGGCAGGCGAGCCGTCAGGGGACGCTGAGGTTCGGGTTGTGTCGTCACGAGAACGCTGGAGACTAGCCGTGCACCCGGCCCGACGGGGGTTCGCCGTGCCGTGTCGTAGGGTCCCAACTCGTGACTCTGGCCGGAGTTGCGCAGTCCGGGTCCGGCGCGCCAGAGCCCGGCGAGGCGCGCCTGCTCGCCTCCGGCGCGCTCGTCCAGCAAGCCGCCCAGGCGAGCGGCCTGATCGCCCTGCTCGTGGTCGTGACCGTTCTAGCGCGTCGCCTGAGCGTGACCGAGCTGGGCGCCTACGGGCTGGTCGCGTCGCTGGCCGGCTACCTGCTCGTGCTGCGGAACAGCGTCGCCGCGGCGGCCGTGCGGGCGATGGCCGGCGCGACGGTCGTCGCGGACCGGTCCCGCACCTTCGCCGCGGCCTCTCAGCTCTACCTGCGCGTGGGGGCGGTCACCGGCGTCCTGATCGCCGCGGCCGCGTTCGCGATCGCCGAGCTCCTGCTCGACGGGCGGCTCGCCGAGGACGCGTGGATCGGGGGCCTCGGCCTCGGCGCCGTGACGGCGGCCGGCATCTCCGCGAGCGTCTACCTGGACGGCCTGCGCGCGCAGCGGCTGCTCGTGCGCGCCGCCCTCAACGAGATCGCCGCCGTTGCGATCTGGCTCGGTCTCATGCTCGCCCTGATCCTCGGCGGCGCCGGGCTCGGGGCCGTGATGGCGGCGAGCGGGGCGATGCCGCTGCTCAGCGGCCTGATCTCAGCCGTCGCCGTTCGCCGCCTGGGGCTCCCGTTCCGGCTGCGGGCCGGCTCGGGCCGGGTCCACGCGATCGTGCCGACCGCGGGCTGGCTGCTGGTCGTCGAGCTCTCCAACCTCGTGAGCTACGCGTTCCAGCGGGTGATCCTCGGCGCGATCAAGTCGCCCGCGCAGGTGGGGCTCTACGAGGGGCCGCTGCGGGCCCACAACCTCCTGTACGCGCTGAACGGGGCCCTCGCCGTGCCGACCGTGCCCACGGCCTCCCGCTACGTCGCGACCGGCGACGATCGCCGGCTCCGCGAGCTCGTGCTGCGCGGCAGCCGCTACACGCTCGCGCTCTTCGTGCCCGTCTGCGTGACGCTGATGGCGCTGGCCGAGCCGCTGCTCCGCGCCTGGCTGGGCGACCGCTACGGCGACGGCGCCACCGCGCTCACGCTGCTCGTCTCGTACTGGCTGCTCTACGGCGCGCTGGTCGTGACGCCGGGGTTCCTGGTCGGCGCCGGGCGAGCGCGCGAGGTGGCGCTGATCATGGCGTCGGCGGCCGGGCTGAACATCGCCCTCTCGCTCGCCCTGACCCCCGGGCTGGGGCTCGAGGGACCCGCTCTCGCCACGACCGCGGCATTCCTCCTCGCCTATCCGTTCCTGCTCAGGCTGGGGCTGACCACTGCGTCGGTGCGGCTCGGTGAGCTCGCCCGCGCGGCGTGGCTCCCCGCCTACTCGCTGGGCGCGGCGCTGGCCGGGGCGCTCGTGGCGGTGCGGCTCATGGCCGACCCCACCGGGCTCGCGGCGGTAACGGCCACGGGGCTCGCGGGGGTGGCCGGCTACTGGATCGCCTACTACGCGGTGTTCCTCGACCATGGCGAGCGCGCGCTCGTCCGAGGCCTCTTGTCGCGGAGCTAGGGTTCCGGCGGTGCAGGTACCCCTGTTCGCAACCAGCCTGGCGCCCTACCACGAGCGGATCGCCGAGCGCGTGGCCGAGGTGACCGCCTCTGGCCGCTACATCCTCGGTCCCGAGCTCGACGCGTTCGAGCGCGAGTTCGCCGAGTACCTCGGGGTCGGCCACGTGATCGGTGTGGGCAACGGCACGGACGCGCTGACGATCGCGCTGCGCGCGCTCGGCGTGGGCCCAGGCGACGAGGTGGTCTGCCCGTCGCTCACGTTCTACGCCACGGCCGAGGCGATCGTGAACGCGGGCGCGCGGCCGGTGTTCTGCGACGTGGACCCTGAGACCGCGTGCGTCACGGCCGAGACCGTCCGGCCGCTGGTCGGCGAGCGCACGAAGGCGATCGTGCCGGTGCACCTGTTCGGCAACGTGGCGCCCGTGCCCGAGCTGCGCGATCTGGGCGTGCCGGTGCTCGAGGACGCCGCGCAGGCCGCCGGCGCGACGCTCGGAGGGGCGCGGGCCGGCGCGCTCGGCGACGCCGCCACGTTCAGCTTCTTCCCGTCCAAGAACCTGCCCTGCATCGGTGACGGCGGCGCGGTCACGACGAACTCCGACGAGGTGGCCGAGCGGGCCCGGACGCTGCGCTTCCACGGGTCGCGCGACAAGAAGACGCACACCGAGGTCGGCTACAACTCGCGCCTGGACTCGGTCCAGGCGGCCGTCCTGCGGCTGCTGCTCCCGGAGCTCGACGGCTGGAACGAGCGCCGCCGTGCCGCCGCCGAGGCCTACGAGCGGGCCGGGATCGGCGAGTTCGTCACTCCGCTGCGGCCGGTCGAGGGCGCCGAGCACGTCTACCACCTGTACGTCGCCCGCAGCGACGACGCCGACGACCTGGCGGCCGCCCTGAGCGAGCGCGGGATCGGCGCGCGCGGCTACTACCGCACCCCCTGCCACCGGCAGGCCCCGATGCGCGAGTACGCGTCCGGCGACCTGCCGGCCACGGACGAGCTGGCCCGGACGATCATCGCGCTGCCGATGGGCCCCGAGCTCGGGGCCGACCAGGCCGCCGCGGTCGTCGCGGCCTGCGGCGCGAGGGCGGCGGCGTGAGCGTCTCCGTCGGCGTGGTGGGCCTCGGCTACTGGGGCCCGAACCTGGCGCGGAACTTCGGGGCGCTGCCGGATTCGCGCGTGACCTGGCTCTGCGACGGCGATTCCGACCGGGTCGAGCGGCTGGCCGCCTCCTTCCCGGGCGCCCGCGGGAGCTCGAGCTTCGACGAGCTGCTCGCCGACGACGACCTCGACGCCCTGGTGATCGCCACGCCGGTGCCCACGCACGCCGAGCTCGCGCGCCGCGCGCTAGAGGCGGGCAAGCACGTGTTCGTGGAGAAGCCGCTCGCGCAGTCGGTCGCAGACGCCGAGGCGGTCGTGGCAGCGGCCGCGACGAGCGACCGCACGCTTATGGTCGGCCACCTGCTCGAGTACCACCCCGGGCTCGTGCGGCTGAAGGACCTGGTCGACGCCGGCGACCTCGGCGAGGTCCACTACATCTACGGCAACCGCGTCAACCTCGGCAAGGTGCGCGCGGACGAGAACGCGCTCTGGTCGCTCGGCGCGCACGACGTCTCGGTGCTGCTGCGGCTCGCGGGCGAGGAGCCGGCCGAGTGCCACGCCTTCGGCGAGTCGTATGTGCGCGACGGAGTGGAGGACGTGGTCTTCTGCTTCCTGCGCTTCCCCTCCGGGGTCTCCGCGCATCTGCACCTGTCCTGGCTCGACCCGCACAAGGAGCGCCGCTTCACGGTCGTGGGCTCGAAGAAGATGGCCACCTTCGACGACATGGCGATCGAGCAGAAGCTGACCGTGTACGACAAGACCGTCGACCAGCCCTACTCGAGCTACGGCGAGTACATCGCCCGCTCGGGCGACGTCTGGTCGCCGAGCGTCCCCAACGACGAGCCGCTGCGGCTCGAGTGCGCGCATTTCCTCGAGTGCGTCCGCGACGGGACGCGGCCGCGCTCTGACGGCGAGAGCGGCCTGCGCGTGGTGCGCGTGCTGGAGGAGCTGCAGAGCTCGCTGAAGGCCGGCGCGCGGGCGCCGGCCTGAACTGCCTTGCAGTGAAGGCGGCCGGGTCCTGTCACGGGAGAGCTCTCCCGTAACGGTCGGCCTGCCCTCGGGACGCTCGGCCGGGGGGTTCGGTCACTTCTGCATCCATAGGGTGCACAGGTGACGAAGCCCCCTTGGCGACCGTTACGGCCCAGTGACGTGAGTTACGGCTAGGTGAGGCCCGGCTCGGCGCGGTCGGCGATCAGGCCGGCCAGGGCGAGCGACGAGGTGGCCGCGGGGGAGGGCGCGTTGCGGACGTGGATCGCGCGCTCGGTCTCGGACACGACGAAGTCGTCCACGAGCGAGCCGTCGCGGCCGAGCGCCTGAGCGCGGACGCCCGAGAAGTAGGGCTCGAAGTCGCCGGGCTCGAGCTCCGGCACGTACTCGGCGGCCTCCTTCGCCAGCGAGCGGCGGCTCAGCGCGTGATGCATCTCGGTCAGGCCGGTCCGCCACCAGCGCAGCGCCATCCTCCACGTGCCGGGCCAGGCGGCGGTGCGGGCCAGCGCGCCGCGCGGCGCCAGCAGGGCGGTTGGGCCGAGCGAGACCTCGCCGTCGATGTGCCGGGTCAGGTGCACGCCCAGGAACGGCAGCGACGGGTCGGGCACCGGGTAGATCATCCCGCGCACGAGCTGCCGGCGCTCGGGGCTCAGCTTCAGGTAGCTCCCGCGGAAGGGGATGATCCGCGGGTCCGCGGGAGCGCCCGCCAGGAGCGCGAGCCGGTCGGCGGCGGCGCCCGCCGCGAAGACCGCGAAGCGCGTGCGCGTCTCGCCCTTGGCGTGGCTGAGCCTCAAACGGCCGCCTGAATCGGCGATTCCGTCCACCCCAGCCCCGGTCATCACCGGCACTTCCTGCTCGCCGAGGTCCTCCGCGAGCGCCCGCGCCACCTCCGCGAAGTCCACGATCCCCGTGGCGGGCGAGTGGAGGGCGGATGCGCCCACGCAGTGCGGCTCGACCTCCGCGATCTCGTCAGGGCCGAGGCGCCGCAGCCCCGGCACCTGGTTCTCGCGCCCGCGCCGCTCGAGCTCGTCGAGCGCCGGGATCTCGCTCTCGTCGCGGGCCACGATCAGCTTGCCGCAGCGGTCGTATGGAATGCCGCGCCGCTCGCACAGCTCGTACATCGCGCCGGCGCCCGCCACGCACATCCGCGCCTTCAGCGACCCCGGGGCGTAGTAGATCCCGGCGTGGATCACGCCGCTGTTGCTGCCGGTCTGGCCGGTGCCCACGCGGTCCGCGGCCTCGAGCACGACGGTGCTGAGCCCGGGGTGGCGGGTCTTCAGCTCACGGGCGACGGCGAGCCCGAGGATGCCGCCGCCGACGACCGCCAGGTCGCACTCGGCGGGCGCGTTGGCCTGGCCGGTCACCGCCTCCAAGCTAGCGCCCGCGCCGGGCCGCAGCGACCTCCGCAAGCTCGCTCACACGCTCGGCCGGCCACGGGTAGCGGTAGCGCTCGAGGCCGCGGGGGGCGTAGGGAAGCCGTCCGGACGCGGCCGTCCGCAGCGCCGCCGCGACCGCCTCCTCGTCGCGCGAGTCCACCGCCACCCCGGTGCCGGTCTCGGTCACGATCCGCGCCGCCTCGTTCATGCCGCCGACCGCCAGGATCGGGCGCCCGGAGGAGAGGTACTCGAACAGCTTGCCGGTGGCCTCGCCCGAGTGGCGCGAGGTGACGAGCAGGAGGACGCCGGCGCCCCTCTGAAGGCGGACCGCCTCGGCGCGCCCGAGCTGGCCCACGTGCTCGACCGCGTCGCCGAGGCCCGCCTCGGCGATCAGCCGTGCGTCCTCCTCGTCGAGCCGGCCGGCCAGCTTCAGCCGCAGCCGCCCGGGCTGCTCGTCCAGCACGCGGCGCAGGCCGTGCAGCAGCGGCCGCGGGTCGCGTCCCCAGCCGCCGCTGAGCTTGCCGGTGTGCACGAGCTCCACGCCGGCCCCGTCGTGCGGTTCCGGCGGGGCGATGCCCGCGTCCAGGTCCGGGTCCCACGCGTTCGGAACGTGCGCCACGTCGATTCCGAGCCGCCCCCGCAGGTCGGCCGCGATCGGCTCGGTCGCGGCCATCACGGCGTCCGCGCCGGTGAGCGCGCGCCGCTCGAGGGCGCGGTTGAGCGACCGCTGGGCGGCCGTCGGGAACTCGGGCAGGAAGCGCTCGAAGGTCCAGCCGTCGCGCAGGTCTGCGATCCAGGCGTGGCCCAGCCTGCGCCGGAGCGCCAGCCCGACCAGGTGGGTGGATTCGTTCGGGGAGCTCGTGATCACGCAGTCGGCGGGGCGCTCGCGCAGGGAGCGCCAGGCGGCCCGGAGCGCCATCGGCGCCCAGCTGGCGAGGAAGGCATCCGGCACGAGCACGCGGGTCAGGACGGCGGGCAGCTCCGGGTCCGCGCCGGCGCCGGGTCCGGCCCTGCCGTCCGGCGCCGCCAGCGGCGCGATCCCGGCGAGACGGCGCAGCCGCGCCGAGGCCATCAGGTCCGCGGTCCGGGTCACGCCGCGCTCCTGCTCGGGGTCGAGCGCTCCGAAGGCGCCGCTCGTGACCACCCGCACGTCGTGCCCGGCTCGGCGCAGGTACTTCACGATCGCTCCCCAGCGGTGGGCGCCCGACGACGGCGTGGGCGGGTAGGGGTGCACGATCACGAGGAAGCTCTGCGTCGTCATCGCGCCAGCGCCTCCTCGGCCAGGCCGAGCAGCGTGTCCCGGTTCCGCTCGGCGTTGTGGACCGCCGCGGCGCGGCCCGCGCCCGCCTTCATCGCCGCGATGCGCTCGGGGGTGAGCTGCCGCAGCGCCGCGACGAGCGCGTCGACCGTGAAGCCGTCGGCCACGACGCCGGCGTCGAACTCGCGCACGATGCCGGCCATCTCCGGCGACGGCCCGGTCACGATCGCCACGCGCGCCTGGATCAGGTCGAAGAACTTGTTGGGCAGGGCGTGCTCCAGGTTCGCGGTGAGCGGGGGGAAGAAGACGATCCCGGCGTCGTACGCGTTGGCCGCGGTGACGAGCTCCGGGAGCGCGATCGGCTCGAGCACCCTGACGTTCGGCGCTGCGGCGGCGAGCGCCTCGAGCTTCGCGAGGTAGGCGGGGTCGTTGCGGAGCAGGGCGAGGTCGAGCGTCACGCCGGCGCCCACGCGGCCGGCCGCCTCGATCATCAGCTCGAGCCTGCGCACCGGGTTGGCGGCGCCGTGGTGGAGCAGCCGGATCGGATGGCCGACGGGCGACGGCTCCAGGTCGGCCCACGGCGCGGCGTTCGTCACGACGGCGCAGCGCACCCCGTAGCGGCGCTCGTACAGCTCGGCGATCCCGGGCGCGACGGTCATCATCCCCGCCACGTGCGGCAGGTGGGCGCGGAGCAGGGCGTCCGCCTGCGGCCTCCCGAGGAGACGCCACCACGCGATGTGCTCGTACTGGGCGATCGCCCACTCGTGGGCGTCGAACAGCACCGGCGCCCCGCCCGCCACCCGCATGCCGAGCGGCAGCGCCTCCACGTCGTTCACGAGCACGAGGTCCGCGCGCGTGTCGCCCAGGCGCGTAGCGGCCGTGGAGTGCAGGGGCACGCCCCAGTAGGCGCCGGCGCGGCGCCGCGCGGCGAGGCGCGCCGCCAGCAGGGCCTGGTTCGTGCGCCGGCGCAGCCCCGTGGCGGGTGGCAGGGCGAGGTCCACGAAGTCGACGGCGTGCCGCGACGGCGCGAGACCGGCCGCCACCACCTCGTGGCGCTCGAGCAGGAAGCCGATCTGGCGATCCACGCGCGCGTCGCGGCCGAGGTCCGAGAACGAGATGACGAGCACTCGGCTCACGCGACCCGCTCCGCCTCGGCATAGACCTCGTCCCAGCGCGCCGCGACGGCCTCCGCGCCGAAGCGCTCGCGCACCGCGCGCGCGATCGCCTCGCGGTCGAAGTCCCGGCCGAGCGCCTCCTCGATCCCGCGTGCGAGCGCCGCCACGTCGGCGGGCGCCACGAGCACGCCCGCGGCCTCGGGCAGGGCCTCGGGGATACCGCCCACACGCGGCGCCACGGCCGGCAGGCCGCTCGCCTGCGCCTCGAGCAGCACCGAGGAGAGCGTCTCCCAGTCGCTGGCCAGCACCAGCAGGTCGGCGGCGCGCATCCGGGCGGCCACCTCCGCGCGCTCCAGCGATCCGGCGAACTCGGCGGGCAGCGAGAGCCGCGCGGCGAGCGCCTCGTGATGGGCGCGCTCGGGTCCGTCGCCCACGAGGACCAGCCGGAACCGGCGCCCGCGGCGGGCGAGCTCGGCGGCGGCCTCGAGCAGCCGCGGCACGCCCTTGACCGGAGCCATGCGCCCGACGTAGAGCAGCACGGGCTCGTCGCCGGGCGCGCGCGGGCCGGGGTGGAAGAGCTCAGTGTCAACCGGGTTCGGCACCACCCGGAAGCGCGCGTGGATCCCGTATGCCTCGATCGCCTCGCGCAGGCTCTCCGACACCGGCGCGACCACGTGCGCGCCGCGAAAGGCGATCCGTGCCAGCAGCAGGTCGGTGCGAGTCGCGAGCCGGCGCGGGAAGAGCGAGTGGTGCTCGCTCACCACGACCGGGACCCGCATCAGCCGCCCGAGCACGGCGGCCACCGCCCCCACCCGGAAGACATGGCCGTGGACCAGGTCCGGCCGGCCGGCCACGCGCAGCCCACGCGCCAGCGCCAGCGTGAGCCACAGCTTCCGCAGCGGGCCGTGCGCGGCACGCACCCGCACCGTGCGCAGCCCGTGGTCGTCCGCGACCGTCACCTCGCTCCGCCCCCGGGACGGCGTCGTGGCCTCCAGAACCAGCACCGTCACGTCGTTGTGAGCGGCGATCGCGAGCGCCTGGTCGCGCACGAACACCCCGGCAACCGGGTCGCCGGGGCCCGGATACCAGGTCGGGAGCATGAGGACCGCCCGGCCCCGGACCGCGTTCTGCATGGCCCGCAGTGTCCCAGGGGCACACCTAGAATCGCCGCCGTGTCCGAGGAGCGCACCTACTGGGAGGGCCGCCTGAGCGATGCCTACTCGCTCGACGGGGTGGGCTGGCAGGGCCTCGGCGAACCCTTCAACCGCTGGATGTACCGGGTCCGCCGCCGCCTCTTCCTCAGCCGGCTGCGCCCGCTCGTGGAGGGCCGCGCGCCCGACGTGCTCGACGTGGGCTCCGGCACCGGCTTCTACGTCGAGCGCTGGCTCGAGCTGGGCGCCGGATCGGTCACGGGCTCGGACCTGACGGAGACGGCCGTCGGCCGCCTGGGCGAGCGCTTCCCGGCGCTCGACTTCCACCGGCTCGACCTGAGCGAGCCCGGCGCGCGCGTGGACGGCCGCGACTTCGACGCGATCTCCGCCATGGACGTGCTCTTCCACATCACGGACGACGCGAAGTACGAGCGGGCGATCGCCAACCTCGCCGCGATGCTGCGGCCGGGCGGCCTGCTGGTGCTCACCGAGAACTTCGTGCACGGCGAGCCGCTGCGCTCTGAGCGCCAGGTCAGCCGGACGCTCGCCACGATCGAGGGGCTGGTGCGCGCGCAGGGCCTCGAGGTCGTCGAGCGCCGGCCGGTCTTCTTCCTGATGAACGGCCCCGCCGACTCGGACAGCCGCGTGCTCCGCTCCACCTGGGGGCTGACGACTCGCGCCCTGACGCGCCGCCCGGCGCTCGGAGGCGTGGTCGGCCCGCTGCTCTACCCGGTGGAGCTGGCCCTGGCGTCGACCGTCCGCGAGGGCCCCTCGACGGAGATGATGGTCCTCAGGCGTTCGCGAAGATGAACTTCACGACCTTCTCGGCCACGCCGCGGTGGGCCGGGCCCTCGTAGGGCGACTCCCACTCGGGCGGGAACGAGAGCGCCACGCGCACGCAGTCGAGCATCCGCTGCGGGTCGCTCGTGCCGCAGAGGACGTTCGACCCGCACTCGACGGTCTCGGGCCGCTCGGTGGTGTCGCGGCAGGTCACGGTCGGCACGTGCATGAGGCTGCACTCCTCCTGCACGGTCCCGCTGTCCGAGATCACGATGCCCGCGCTCGACTCGAGCCGGACGAAGTCGTGGAACCCGAAGGGCTCGTGGACCTGGATCGCGGGGTGCAGATCGACGCCCGCGTCGTCGAGCTTCCCGCGGGTGCGCGGGTGGAGGCTCCAGACCACCGGCAGGCCGGTCTCGTCGGCCACCATGCCGAGGCCCGTGCAGATCACCCGCAGCCGCTCCGGGAAGTCCACGGTCTCCTGCCGGTGGGCCGTCACGAGCACGTAGCCGCGCTCCCCGAGGTCGAGCTGCTCCAGCACGTCCGACTCCTCCCACCTGGGCCGGAAGCGCTCGAGGATGTCCGTGATCGGGTTCCCCGAGGTCAGGATCCTGTGCGGCGAGAGGCCCTCGGCGAGCAGGTACTCGCGTGACCGCGGCGTGTACGGCAGGAGCCAGTCCGAGATGTGGTCGATCAGCTTGCGGTTCTTCTCCTCGGGCACGCGCCAGTCGAAGCAGCGGTTGCCCGCCTCCATGTGGAAGATCGGGATCTCGTTGCGGGCGGCGGCGACGGCCGAGAGGCCGCTGTTCGTGTCGCCGAGGATCAGGAGCGCGTCGGGGCGGAACGAGAGCAGCTCCCGCTCGCTGCGCGAGATGACCGCGCCGATCTGAGCTCCGACCGTCGTCTCCTGGATGCCCAGATAGGCGTCGGGGGCGGGCAGGTCGAGCTCCTCGAAGAAGATGTCCGACAGCCGCGGGTCGTAGTTCTGGCCGGTGTGGACGAGGTGGTGCTCCACGCCCGCGGCGGCGAGCTGCTCGAAGACGAGACTCAGCCGGATCAGCTCCGGCCGCGTCCCGACCACGGTCATGACCTTCACGTGCCCACGGGAACGTCTCCGGCGGCGGGATCGACGAAGTCGGCCTGCGCGACGAGGTCGAGGAGGTCCTGTCCCTGCACGACCGCGTCCGCGGACGAGTACTCGCCGCTGAGCGGCCGCGGGGCGTCCTCCAGCTGAAGCTCGGGCAGCACCGACTCGATCACGTAGTGCCCGGCGCGCTCGGTGGTGCGCGGCGCCTCCTCCTCCGAGACGAGGATCTCGTGGATCTTCTCGCCGGGCCTGATGCCGGTCTCCACGATCTCGATGTCGCGCTCGCCGATCATCGCCGCCGCGATGTCCGGGATGCGGGCCGCCGGGCAGTGCGGCACGAAGATCTCGCCGGGCCGGGCCTCGCGGTAGGCCGCGAAGATGGTGTCCACGGCGCGGTCGAGGCTGAGCAGGAAGCGCGTCATCTCGGGCAGCGTGATCGTGACCGGACCTCCGTTCGCGATCTGGCGGCGGAACAGCGGGATCACGGAGCCGCGCGAGGACACGACGTTCCCGTAGCGCACGCACGCCATCCGGCAGCCGCCCGACTCGAGCGGCAGGTTCGCCTCGACGAGGATGCGCTCCTGGAGCGCCTTGGTCATGCCCATGACGTTGATGGGCTTGCAGGCCTTGTCCGTCGAGACGCCGATCAGCGTGTGCGTCCGGTCGGAGCCGCGCACGGCGCGGGCGAGGTTCGCGGCGCCGAGCACGTTCGTCGCGGTGGCCTCGGCCGGGAAGTACTCGCAGGTGGGGACCTGCTTCATGGCCGCGGCGTGAAAGACCACGTCCGCGTTCACGACGGCGGCCTCGACGCTGTTCTGGTCGCGGACGTCGCCGATCCAGAACTCGATGACCTCGTCGAAGTTGTTGTAGATGATGTCGTCGGTGGCCGCGTACGCGTGCTTCCAGGTGGTCTTCATCGCGTACTGCTTCGCCTCGTCGCGGGAGAAGACGATCACCCGCTCGGGCTGGCCGAGGTCCCCCAGCAGGAGCCGCCGGACGAGCGTCTGGCCAAGCGAGCCGGTGCCGCCGGTGATGAGGACGTTGGCGCCCTCGAGGTCCCCGCTCATGCCACGCGCTCCGTCCTGTAGCTGTCGATCATGTCGGCCCATGAGGGCGGCTCGATGTCCGTGGCCGCGCGGAAGCGCGCCGGGTCGAGCGAGCGGTTGATGCGCGGCTCCTCCGAGCGCTCGACCGTGCAGCCGAGCCCGAGCGCCTCGTTCAGCGCCACCACGAGGTCGTACTTGTTGATCGGCTCGGAGGCCACGTGGAACAGGCCCTCGAGACTAGGGTGATCGCGGAGCAGCGCCTCGATCACGCCCGTGAGCGCGCGTGTCGTGAGACCCGAGAACCAGGCGTTGGCGAACCCGCGCACCGGCTTGCCGGTCTGCGAGGCGAGCCACTCGAGCAGCCCCGAGGCGCGCTCCAGCTCCCAGCCGATGATCGAGGTCCTGATCGTGAGCGCTCCGGGAGCCCTCACCTCGCCGAGCAGCTTGCTGAGGCCGTAGAGGTCGCGCGCGTCGGGCGCGTCGTCCTCCGTGTAGCGGCCGGGCGGCGCCAGGTCGCCCGCGAACACGCAGTCGGTGCTGACGTGAACGAAGCGGGCGCCGTGCTGGGCCGCGGCCTCGGCGGCCTGATGCGGGAAGAGCGCGTTCAGCGCCACGGCGCTGGCCGGCCGCGCCGCCTCCTCGAGCTGCTTCACGAGGCCGATGCAGTTCACGACGGCCGCCGGGCGGACGGCCCCGAGCAGGTCGCCGAGCCCCTCTGGCCGGCCGGCGTCGAACGTGTGCAGCTCGCCGCCCACGCCGTGGCGCCGGGCCGCCTCCTCGTCGCGGACCGTCGCGTGCACCTCGTGGCGCTCTGCCAGTCCGCGGACCACCTCGTGGCCGAGCATCCCGGTGCCGCCCAGCACGAGGATTCGATCGAGTGCCGCGCTCAACCGGGCGCAGTATTCCGTAATGTCGGGACCGATGTCCCGCCAGGCCCAGCTGAGGCTTCGTCACTGGCCGGCGGCGCGCCGGGCCGTGCTGGAGGCCGAGCGTGAGGGCATCGCGAAGGCCCCGCGCCTGGCCTACCGCGCGATCGTCTGGCGCCTCCAGGGCGGCTGCGAGAGCGTCCTCGACGTGGGCACCGGGCTCATGCACTCGCTGGAGGAGTCGCGCTGCAGGGTGCGGCTCGGGCTGGACGCCCACCGCCCCTACCTGGAGCAGCGGCGCGTGCCCGGCGCGGTGCCGATCAACGCCCCGGCGCTGAGGCTCGAGGAGCTGTTCGTACCCGGGGCCGTGGACCTCGTGACGATGATCGACGTGATCGAGCACTTCGAGAAGGACGACGCCCTCGAGCTCCTCCGCCAGTCCGAGAGCGTCGCGCGCAGGCGCGTGGCGCTGTTCACCCCGCGCGGCCACTTCCCGCAGAGCGGCTACGACGCCTTCGAGCTGGGCGGCGAGGAGCTCCAGAGGCACCGCTCCTCGTGGGAGCCCGAGGACTTCCGCGAGCGCGGCTACAGCGTGATCGTGATCGAGGGGATGCACGGGCCCTGGAACAGCTCGTTCGTGGAGGCCTTCGGCGCGGGCGCCGACCCGGTGGACGCGATCGTGGCCTGGAAGGACCCCTAGCCCCAGAGCCACTCGAGCAGCTCGCGGAACTGCCGCCGCACGACCGGCGCCGCGTGCCGCTCCTCGGCCAGCCCGCGCGCCCGCCCGGCGCGCTCCGCCGCCCGCAGCGGGTCCGCCATCACCGCGTGGATCCCGGCGGCGAGCGCCTCGTCGCTCGCCACGTCGACCACCTCGGCGAAGTCCTCCGAGCGCGCGTACTCGGCCACGTGCGAGCCGCGCGGCGCGTGCACGAGCAGCGGCCTGCCCGAGGCCATGTACTCCACGAGCCGCGCCGGCGTGGCCGTGCGGATCACCTCAGGGTGCGGCGAGTCGAGGCTCAGCCCCAGGAAGAGCGTGCCCGCCCGCCGCAGCCGCTCGCGGAAAGCCCCCGCCTCGAGCGGCGGCTCGTAGCGGTCGGCGTGGATCCCGCGCCGGCGCAGGTCCTGCTCGTCGCCGAGGATCGTCACGGTCGCGCCCGCCGCGTGCGCTGCCCGGACGAGGCGCCGCACGGCGTCCTCCTGCGCCCAGTAGACGGCGCCGGCCACGAGCACCTCGGACGGGTCGGGGACGGCCATGCCGGGGTCGGCCACCTCGTCCGGCACGTCGATCGGGGTCGCGATCACGGCGCAGGTCGCGCCGTGCTTCCGGCGATAGTGCTCGGCCGCGTTCTCGCAGTAGACGACGATCGAGGCCGCCTCGCGCATGATGCGCCGCTCGAGCAGGCCTGCCAGCCGGCGCTCCGCGGGCGCGTAGGCGTTCTCCTCCCAGAGATCGAACGCCATCACGAGGTGGGGGCGGCCGGACAGCCGCCCGGCGACCGCGCCCGCGATCGGCGAGAAGCCGCCGTCGACCACGGAGAGGATCCAGCGCGTGTCGCGGCTCCGCGCGGCGAGGCCGCCCTGGACGCCCGCGACCACGGCCAGCAGGGCGTTCGCGTACGCGACCGGGCCGGCCAGCCGCCGCACCCTCGGCGCCCGCAGCTTGCGGAACCAGCGGTAGCGCGCCGGCAGCACGAGCGCGCCCCCCGCCCGCACGCGCTCCTCCAGCGCCCTGTCGGTCAGCACCTCGAGCCTGGTGTGGTCGAGCCCGCCGAGGAGGCGGTGGAGGATCACGGGCGTGCCGCCGGGCGTGGGCGGCGCGAGCGCATGCAGCAGCAGGAGCGCCGGCTCAGCCACTCTGCCTGCCGATCGCGGTCCGGCCGAATTGGGCGAGCGAGCGGAGGTCCGCGGGGCCCGGCACGAGCTGGCGGACACGCACGCCGGAGTTCGCCACCAGGACGGCCACGCCGCAGGCAAGCACCGACACGTAGGTGGCGGAGGAGACGATCGCCCCGCCCGTCATCTCCCAGGCCTTGATGGCGAAGTAGTAGAGCGGCAGGCTGGCAAGCAGAGCGCCGCCCTGGATCAGAGTCGTTGTGCCGGGCCGCCGCAGCGAGGACACGATGTAGAGCCCCACGACGTACCAGAGCGCCAGGCAGATCGTGCCCGGCAGCAGCAGGACGAACGGGAGCGCGGCCTGGTCGAAGTCTTCGCCGAACACGAGCGGGAAGAGCGGCTCCGCCAGCAGCCCGGCCACGACCGCCACCGGCACCATCAGGGCCACCAGCAGCCGCACGATCCGGGCCGTGAGCTGGGCCGAGCTCTCGCGGTCCAGCTCGCCGATGCTGCGCGCGCTCGCGCCGTAGACCGCCTTGCCGAGCAGCGAGATCTGCTCGGCGAACACCGAGGCGAGCGAGTAGATGCCCACGAGGCCGGGCCCGGAGCGCGCGCTGATGAAGAACACGTCCACCCGGAGGAAGCCCTGATGGGCGACGGTCCCGACGTAGCCGCGAATGCCGAAGGAGACCACCTCGCGAAGCACGGACCAGCGCGGGCGCAGCGGGCGGCCCACGCGCAGCCAGAGGTAGACCGCGAGCGCCAGGGCGTTCCCCGCCATCACGGCGAGCCAGGCGCCGACCGCCCACTGCGGGTCGTTGGTGACGATCACGACCGGCGCGAGCACCAGCGGGTTCGCGATCGCCACCGCCACGCGGACGGCCGACACGTACGGGATCCGTCCCAGTCCCGTCAGGAGCGCCTGCGAGATCTGCGCGTAGAGCGTGGGCGCGATTCCCAGGCAGAGCAGCACGATCGTGACGGTGTCGAGCCCCTTCAGGACCTCGGAGGTCCAGAAGCCCTCGGCGCCGAGCAGCACGGCGGCGCCCACCGCCGCGGCAAGGGTGCTCAGCAGGATCGCGATGCCGTGAAGCTGCGCGAGCGAGATCTCGCGCGTGGCGGCGAACACGATGCTCGCGGTGCTCAGCCCGAGGTTCCCGACGAGCGCGATCATCGACGCCACGAGGAGCGCGAGGAAGAACACGCCCCGGTTCTCGGGTCCGAGCCCCCGCGACACGATCACGCTCATCAGAAGCGCCGAGACCGCCGTCGCGACATCCGCCCGGAGGCCGATGAAGGTGCCGCGCGCGATGCTCACGCGCGCGCCGGAACCGCCGCCTCCGTCGTCGCTCACGCAGGTAGCCTGCCCTACAGGGATGACGCGAGTCCTCCACATCCTTCCCCACGAGGGTGGCGGGGGCGAGGCGCTCGTCGACCTCCTCGGCCGCCTCGCGGGCTATGAGCACGAGCGCATCCACCTCAGCGCCGACCGCTCGCCGCTCCGCGGAGCGCCGTCGATCGCGCGCAGCAGGATCGAGCTCCGCGGCCGCGCGCAGCGCGCCGACGTCCTGCATGTGGTGGGCGACGCCGCCGCGATGATCGCGCTGCCCTCCCTCCGCCGCCGGCCCGCGCTCGTGGGCACCCACGGCCTCCATCTGCTGCGGAGGGCGAGCGGCCCCGTGGGCGCCGTGGTGCGGGCCCGCATGCGCGGCGTGCTGGGCGCGGCGGGGATCGTGGTGTGCAGCTCGCAGACGGAGTTCGACGAGCTTGCGGCGCTCGACCCGCGGGCGAGCCTGCGGCTGGTTCCCAACGGCACGCCGCTGGCGCCCGCCGATCCGGAGGCCCGCAACGCGGCGCGGGCGGCGCTGGGGCTCGACGCGGGCCAGGTCGCAGCCGTGTTCCTTGGTCAGCTCGAGGAGCGCAAGCGCCCGCTCGACGCGGTGGCGGCCGCCGAGCGCGCGGCGGCCGCCGGCGCGCCGCTGGTTCTGCTCCTGGCGGGGGAGGGGCCGCTGTCCGGCGCCGTGGCCGAGCGTGCCGGGCCCGCCGTGCGGCCGCTCGGCTTCCGCTCCGACTCGGACGCGCTGCTCGCGGCCGCGGACCTGCTGGTGCTGCCCTCGGAGCGCGAGGGGCTCCCGATGTCCGTGCTCGAGGCGATGGCCCACGGGCGCCCGGTGGTGGTCTCGGACGGCCCCGGCAACCCGGACGCCGCCGGCGAGGCCGGCGTGGTCGTCCCGGTCGGCGACGTGGACGGGCTGGCCGCCGCGATGGCCCGGCTGGCGGGCGACCGCGCCGAGCGCGCCCGGCTCGGCGCGCTCGGGCGCAAGCGCGTCCTGCGCGAGTTCTCGACGGAGCGCTACCTCGCGTCGATGGACGCGCTGTTCCGCGAGCTGGCGTAGGCCTCGGCCACACGGTCGAGCGACGACCCGAGCGACAGGCGCCGCGCGTTGCGCGCGAACCAGGCCGCGGTGGACTCGCGCAGGGCGGGCCCGGCGTCACGGACGCGGACGATCGCCGCGGCGAGGTCCTCGGGCCGTGCCGAGGGCGCGACGAAGCCGTTCTCGCCCTCCTCCACGAGCTCCACCGCCGCGTTGTCGGGGGCCGCCACGACCACGCTCGGCGTGCCCGCCGCAGCCGCCTCGACGACGACCATGCCGTAGCCCTCGCGACTCGACGGCAGGACCATGCAGACCGCGTGGCGGAGCGCGCGGTCCACCTCGCCGGCGTCCACGAACCCGTGCTGCGTCACCGCGTCGGCCAGGCCGAGCTCGGCGACCCGCGAGGCGACCAGCGTGCGCTCCGGCCCGTCGCCGTAGACGTCGAGGTGCAGCTCGGGCGCCCGCTCGCGGAGCGCCGGCATGGCCTCGACGAGCGCGGGCACCCGCTTCTCGGGGATGTGGCGGCCCGCGAACACCACGCTCGTGCCCGCCCGCTCGGGGACCGGCGGCTCCAGGCTGCCGGCGTACTCGCCCTCCAGCACGGTCGGCTCTCCGCGCAGCCCCTCGTCCACGAGCCGGCGGGCGTGCAGCCGCGAGAAGCAGAAGGCGCGCTGCGGCACGCGCGCGCAGAGGCGCTGCACCGAGTGCCCCACCCGGCCCGCGCGGCCGAGGTACTCGCGCCAGTAATCGCTCGACCAGACCTCGTGCCAGTCCACGACGAGCGCGAAGCGCCCCCGCCGCCTGACCGCCGCGGCGGCGAGCAGGGAGAAGTAGGGGAACGAGGCGGTGTGGACGACGTCGTAGCGGCGGCCGTGCCGGGCAAGGTGCGCGAGCACGCCCGCGCCGAACACGAGCGGCGGCCAGATGCGGCGGCGCCCGTCCCTGGTGTAGAGGCCGATCCGCGGCCCCACGGCGATCACGCGGACCCCCGGCACGTCCGGTGGCTCGCCGCGGTCCCACTGGCGCAGGGTGAGGTATGTCACGTCGTGCCCGTCGGCCGCCAGCCGCTCCGCGAGATTGCGGTACCAGCGCTCGGCGCCGCCGACCGTGTGCGGGAAGAGGCAGTCGTAGACGAGGCAGATCCGCATCCGAGAGATATAGCCTGACCGGCCGATGCTGGGCGGTCGAAGAGCCTCGATGGTCGGGCGCGAGGCGCTCAGGCCTCGCAACTACCGCGCCCTCGCCCGCATGGCCCGCGTCTACCCGAGGCCGGCCGAGGCGGCGCGCCGCTACTTCCTCGGGAAGGGCCCGTATCCGTACGCATGCCCGGTCCGCACCCCCGCGGGCGTCGTGGCGCCCACCATCCACTCGAGCCACGACATGTTCACCGTGAACGAGGTCTTCTGCCGCGAGGACTACGCCGCCGCCGCGGAGATCCGCACGGTCGTGGACGTGGGCTCGAACATCGGGATCAGCGCGCTCTACTTCCTCACACGCAGCCCGGCGACGCGCGTGCGCCTCTACGAGCCGGTCCCGCGCAACGTCGAGCGGCTGCGCGCCAACCTGGCCGGCTACGAGGAGCGCTGGACGCTGCGCGAGGCGGCGGTGGCGGCCGCCCCCGGACGGGTGACCTTCGGGGTGGAGGACAGCGGCCGCTACGGCGGCATCGGCGTGTCGACCGGCAGCACGATCGAGGTGGAGGCGGTGGCGATCGACTCGGTGCTGGAGGAGGCGCTCGCCGAGGCGGACCGGATCGACGTGCTGAAGATCGACACCGAGGGCACCGAGCTCGAGCTGCTCGCGGCCGTGCGGCCCGACCTGCTCGAGCGCGTGAGGGTCGTGTTCCTCGAGACGGAGCGCCGCTCCGCCCCGCCGCTCCCGTCCTTCTCGGCCACGTTCCGGAACGACACGCTCGTGCTCCGAAACGCCGCCTGAGCCCGCCTGGGCGTTCGCTACGATCACCGCCCGGGCGAGCCTTCCGCAGGTCTCGCGTGTTCCAGTGGCGCCCCGCATGAGCTCCACCCAGGCGACGAACCTCCCGAGCAGTCCTGCTCCCGAGACCGGGCACGAGCCCCTGGTCTCCGTCGTGATCCCGTGCCTCAACGAGGCTGAGAACATCGAGCGCTGCGTGGCGCTGGCGCGCCAGGGGCTCGAGGCGGGCGGCTACCGCGGCGAGGTGATCGTCGTCGACAACAACTCGGAGGACGGCAGCGCCGACCTGGCGAGGAACGCCGGCGCCACCGTCGTGCACGAGCGCCGGCGCGGGTACGGCAGCGCCTACCTCGCGGGCTTCGGGACCGCGCGGGGCCGCTACATCGTGATGGCGGACGCCGACCTCACCTACGACTTCAAAGAGATCCCGCGGTTCGTCCGCGAGCTCGAGGAGGGCGCCGACTTCGTGGTCGGCGACCGGATGGACAACATCCACCCGGGCGCCATGCCGTGGCTGCACCGCTACGTGGGCAACCCGGTGCTCACGAGCGTCCTGAACCTCTTCTACCGGACCGGCGTGAAGGACGCCCACTGCGGCATGCGCGCCCTGCGGCGCGACGTGTTGCCGCGGCTCGACCTCCGCTCGACCGGCATGGAGTTCGCCTCCGAGATGGTGATCCGGGCGGCGAAGGAGGAGCTCGAGATCAGGCAGTTCCCGATCGAGTACCACCCGCGGGCGGGCGAGTCGAAGCTGTCGAGCTTCCGCGACGGCTGGCGCCACCTGCGCTTCCTGCTGGTCCACAGCCCCACGCACCTGTTCGTGATCCCCGGGGCCGTGATGGCGGTGCTCGGGACGCTGATCGCGCTGACGGTGCTGCTCCAGATCAACGTGCTCGGCCGTGCCTGGGACCTCCACACGATGGTCGCCGGCTCGCTGCTGATGATCGTCGGCACCCAGGTCGTGGCGCTCGGGCTCTGCGCGCACGCGTACGGCACGTACTTCATGGAGGACCGCGACCCGTGGTTCGACAAGATGCGCGCCCGCTACCGGCTGGAGCACGGGCTCGCCCTCGGCGGCGTCCTGATCGTGGCGGGCCTCGCGATCGCCGCGGTGATCGTCGGCATCTGGTTCGACCGCGGCTTCGGCGCGCTGTCCGAGGAGCGGATGGCGCTGCTCGCGGCGACGCTGCTGATCGTCGGGATCCAGATCTTCTTCTCGTCCTTCCTCCTCTCGATCCTCGGCCTGCGCCGCGATCGCTAGCCGGATGCGCGTGGCGGCAGCGGTCGCCGCCGGCGCCGTGGCGCTGCTCGCGGTCCTCGCGCTCGTCCTGACGGACTCGAAGCCGCGCCAGTCGGGCAGCAACTACGTGGCCGAGCTCGAGCCGGTCGCCCAGGTCGAGGGCGACGGGAGGCGCTGCCAGCGCGGCGTGACGCTGCCAGCCGACACGAGCAGCGTCCGCCTTCTGCTGGGCACCTACGGGCGGCCGACGCCGACCGTCGTCGTGCGCGCCACCGACCGCGGCCGCACGATCACCCAGGGCACGCTCCGTGGCGGCGGGCGCGAGGGCCACGTGACGGTGCCGGTCGCGCCGGTCGACGCGCAAACGCGGGCGCGGCGCGTCTGCGTCGAGGTCCGGGGCAGCGGCCCGACGGTCCTCTACGGCTCGAGCGGGACCGTGCGGCTCGAGTTCCTGCGCCCGGGCAGCGAGACGTGGCTCGACATCCTGCCGGTCGTCGCGCGGCGCTTCGGCTACGGCAAGGCGAACCCGTTCGGCTCGGCCCTGGTCTTCGTGGCGGGCCTGCTGCTCCTGCTCGCCTGGGTGGCCGCCGGGCGGCTCCTGATCCGGGAGCTGCGCGCGTGAGGCGCATCCCCCGCGCAGCGCGCTGGTGCGCGCTCGTGGCGTTCGTCAACGCGCTCGTGTGGTCGCTCGTCACGCCGCCGTTCCACGTGCCCGACGAGACGGTCCACACCGCCTACGTGCAGTACCTCGCCGAGACCGGGAGGGTCCCGAACAAGCCGGGCCAGGGCGTGTTCTCCGCGCAGGAGTCCACGCTGCTCGACTCGCTCAACTTCAACGGCGTCGTGGG
>JAFGJG010000043.1 GCA_016929195.1 Thermoleophilaceae bacterium | reverse complement strand
TCTCGGAGCTGCCCGACCCGACGCCGTGGCTGTCGGGCGGCGAGCTGCTGCTGACGACGGGCATCCAGCTCGACACGGCCGACCGGCGCCGCCAGTTCCTGAGGCTGCTGTCGGCGAGCCATCTGGCCGGCCTCGGGTTCGGCACCGGGTTCGACCACCCCGAGATCCCGCACGACCTCCTGAAGACGGCCGACGAGCTCGGGTTCCCGGTGTTCGAGGTGCCGTACGAGCTCCCCTTCATCGCGCTCACCGAGCGGGCGTTCACGAAGCTGGTGAACGAGCAGTACGACGTGCTCCAGCGCGGCATTGCGATCCACAAGCGGCTCGAGCGGCTCGTGCTCGAGGAGAAGGGGCTGGACGAGGTCGTCCGTGCGCTGGCGGCCACCACGGGCGGCGCGGTCTGCGTGCTCTCGGGCCGCGGCGAGACGATGGCGTCGGCCGAGTTCCGGCGGCCGCTGCCCGCGGGGGCCGTGGAACAGGTCCGCGCCGAGGTCCGCCGGCGCGGGGACGGCGATGCGGCCAGCGAGTTCGCGCCCGACCACGCGGACATCGCCGGGCGCTCGCTCGTGCTGCCGGTTTCGATCCGCGGCGGCGGAGCCCCCCAGGCGTGGCTGCTCGCCGCGCTCGACTCGGGCGGGCTCGGGGACTTCGAGCGGCTGATCCTCCAGCAGGCCGTGACGGTGGTGGCGCTCGAGCTGATGCGCCAGCGCGCGATGCGCGACACCGAGCGGCGGCTGGCGGGCGACGTGCTGGCGGAGGCGCTGACGGGCCGGCTCTCGCAGGAGGAGCTCCGGATGCGGCTGCGCCCCTTCGGCGTCGGCTCGACCGCCGCCGCGATCGTGTTCACGAGCGACGGCGATGACCCGCCTGCGGCGGGCGACCTGGATCGCTTCCTCGTCGAGACCGGCGTACCCGCACTCGTGGCGCCGCGCGAGCGGCTGCTCTGCGCCGTGATCGACGCCCGCGAGGGCGTGGACCCGGTGGCGCTCGCCGAGCAGGCCTGCGAGGCGCTCGACGCGGACGGCAGGACGCTGCGGGCGGGCGCATCGCGGGCGGCGCCCGTGGGCGCGCTCCGCAACAGCTTCCACGAGGCGCGCTGCGCGCTCGAGGCGGCGGCGCTGGCGAACGGCAACGCCGGCCGCGTCGCCTCCTATCGCGACCTCGGCGCCTTCCAGCTCATCCTGTCGCTCCAGGACGACGAGGCGCTCCGCCTCTACTGCGACAGCGTGCTCGGACCGCTCGAGAGCGCGAGCGGCGAGTACGGCGACGAGCTGATCCGGTCGCTCGAGACCTACATCGAGCAGAACGGCCAGTGGGAGCGCGCCGCGCGCGAGCTCTACTGCCACCGGCACACGCTGCGCTACCGGATCCGGCGAGTGGAGCAGCTCACCGGCCGCGACCTTTCGAAGGCCAGGGACCGGATCGAGTTCTGGCTCGCGCTGAGAGCGCGCGAGCTGGTGAACCCATGAGGAGGGATCGAGAGACGCGATGAAGGTTGGGGTGCCGACGGAGATCAAGACGGACGAGTACCGCGTGGCGCTGACCCCGGCGGGGGCCCGCGAGCTCACGGAGCACGGGCACGAGGTGCTCGTCCAGGCCGGAGCCGGAGAGGGCAGCACCATCGCCGACTCCGAGTACGAGGCGCAGGGCGCGAAGATCCTGCCCGACGCGAAGGCGGTGTTCGACGCGGCGGAGCTCGTGCTCGGCGTGAAGGAGCCGCAGGCGGGGGAGGTCGAGCTGCTCAAGCCCGGGCACGTGCTCTTCACCTACCTCCACCTGGCGCCGGACCCGGACCTGACCCGCGGGCTCGCCGGGACCGGGGCCACGTGCATCGCGTACGAGACCGTCGTGGACGCCAAGGGCCGGCTGCCGCTGCTCGCGCCCATGTCGGAGGTGGCCGGGAAGATCGCCACCCAGGCCGGCGCGTTCTTCCTCGAGAAGCCAATGGGCGGCCGCGGCGTGCTGCTCGGGGGAGTGCCGGGGGTGGCCGCCGCGACCGTGCTCGTGATCGGCGGCGGCGTGGTCGGCCAGAACGCGGCCTTCATCGCGATCGGCATGGAGGCGGACGTGTTCGTGTTCGATCGCAACGTCGATCGCCTGCGGGAGCTCGACGTGGCGTTCGGCGGTCGCGCCTCGACGGTCTACTCGTCGACCCTGGCGGTCGAGGAGATGCTGCCGATGGCGGACCTCGTGATCGGGGCGGTGCTCGTGCACGGCGCGCGCGCCCCGTACGTCATCAAGCGCGACCAGCTCAAGCTGATGAAGAAGAACGCGGTGCTGGTCGACGTGTCGATCGACCAGGGCGGCTGCTTCGAGACCTCGCGCCCCACCACCCACACCGACCCGGTGTACGAGGTCGACGGGGTGACCCACTACTGCGTGACCAACATGCCGGGCGCCGTCCCCGTCACGAGCACGTTCGCGCTCACCAACGCGACTCTCCCCTACGTGCTCGCCTTGGCGGACGAGGGCGTGACGGGAGCCATCGAGAAGGACCCGGGCCTGCGCTCCGGGGTGAACGTGGCGAACGGTCACGTGACCCATCCCGCCGTGGCCGAGGGAGTGGGCATGCCCTTCACCGCGGTCGACGAGGCGCTGGGCGCGCCCGCGGCGGCCTAGCTCGAGCGGGCCCCCCATAGCGCGCTACCGCTTCCTCACGACCTGGCTGGTCGACGCCCCGCGCGAGCGCGCGTGGGACGTGATCGAGGACGCCGTGAGCTGGCCCGAGTGGTGGCGCGGCGTCGCACGGGTCGACGAGCTGGATCCGGGCGGGCCCGGCCGGGTCGGGGCGCGCTTCGCCGTCGAGTGGCGGAGCCGCATCCCCTACCCGGTCGGGTTCGAGTTCACGGTCGATGCGGTGCACCGGCCGGCATCGATGTCCGGGCGGGCCACCGGCGAGCTGACGGGCACCGGTGTCTGGCGCCTGTTCGAAGACGGGGGCGTGACCGCGATCGTCTACGACTGGCAGGTGGCCACCACCAAGCCGTGGATGAACCTGCTCGCGCCGCTGGCGCGGCCGGTCTTCGAGTACAACCACGACGTGGTCATGCGCTGGGGCGGCGAGGGACTGGCCCGGCGACTCGGGGCGCGGCTGCTGGCGGCGGGCTGAGCGTTGCGGAATACCCAAGACTGACCTAGCCTTGCCCAGTACCGCTCCCTGGCCCACAGAAAGGGTGACCTTGTCCCGCGCACCTTTCCGCGCCGTGCTGCTCCTCGCGGTGGCCGGCTCCCTCGCCGTGCCCTCCATCGCCTCCGCCGCCTCCGCGACGCTCTCGAGCCCGCCGGACGGGGCGACCTACTACGCGGGAAGCTCGTTTCCCTGGCGGGTGGAGATTCCGCACTCGGCCAGCTTCGACAGAGGCGGCTGTGAGATGGGCACCAAGGTCGGCGGCATTCAGAGACGGACCCTGCCCTCGGGCGGCTTCGCCTCCGAGGGAGGCACTCTCGCCGGCACCTTCACGAACACCGCCGTCCTCGATCCCGGCGACTACCAGTTCAGGGCCTGGCTCGACTGCGGCGGCCCCGAGTACATCTACTCGGCGGTGCGCACGATCCACGTCAGGGAGGGGAACGCGCCGCCCGGCGGGACGCCTGACCCCTCGGAGCTCGAGGCCGTCTGCAAGCGGCTGCGCGACTCGATCGCGGACTACGCCCGCCTGATCCAGAGAGAGAACGACGTGGTCCCCGCGCTCGAGTACATCGAGCGGTTCACACAGCGCACCGGCTGGGCGGTCAGCGGCGTGGGCCTCGCGGCGCCGCCGCCGCTCAAGGCCGGCTTCAAGGTCGTGGCCTCGCTCTACGACTCGGAGTACAAGCTCGCGAAGTACATCCAGTTCCGCCACGAGCAGGACCACAAGAGCCACGTCATCCAGCTCGGCGGCTTCAACAGGAGCTACAGCGAGACCTGCGACGGCGTGAAGGCCACGGCGCTCGCGAGCTTCGCGGCCTGGCCCGCGTCGATGCCGTTGACACAGGTGGGCGCCGCCAAGGCCGGCGGTCGCGGCGCGCTGCTCCGGCAGCTGCGCCAGGCTGCCGCGAACGAGCGCGCGACCTTCAAGACGCTCGAGGCCGCGCTGCGCAAGGGAGACGCGGCCGCCGTCCGCAAGCAGGCCGCGAAGGCCGTCAAGCTGATCGGCGTGCACCGGGGGCTGGTCAAGGCACTCGTCCGCGATCCCGCCGCCCGGGACGTCCGGCTCAGCGCCCGCCACCTGAAGAAGCCGCGGCGGCAGGACAAGTTCGTGCGCGGCCTGATCGGGAAGCCGGCAGCGAAGGTGCTCGTGAACCAGACGACGGCCAGGGCCGAGAGCCGGCTCATCAAGCTCCTGAGGCAGGAGCCGCTTCTTCCCTGACTGCTAGTCGCCGGCGCCGCCGCGCTTCTTCGCGGGCAGCGAGAACTGCGACGGCTTGACCGGCACGACCGGGTTCTCGATCTCGCGCAGGCGCTCGAGCAGGTTGGTCCACTGGCCGGGCTTGAAGACGCGCGTGGTCTTCGCCCGGAAGCCGACGTGGATGTGGTCGGCGTGGTCGGCCATCGCCATCGTCGGGCCGCCGAGCTCGAGCAGCGAGATCACCTGGTGCGGCTG
>JAFGJG010000042.1 GCA_016929195.1 Thermoleophilaceae bacterium | reverse complement strand
TCATCCGCCAGAACGAGCAGGTGCCGGCCCGCTGAACCGCAGGAGCTCGGCGGCCACGAGCTCCGCGGCGCCCGACGTGGCGCCGTGTCCCTGCCCCTCCAGCGTGACCACCTCGGCGCCCGGCATCGCCGCGGCGTAGGCGGCGGTCGAGCGGCGCGCCCAGCCCGGGCTCTCCGAGCCGACCAGCATCAGCACCGGGATGTCGAGCGTCGCGAGCGCCTCCGCCGGCAGCTCGTACCGGGACTCGGCCTCGAGCTCGCGGATGACCGTCGGCGCGATCTCGAGCCGCGCGTCCCAGACCGGGGTGCCGCGCATCGCGTCGATCTCATTCTGGGAGTAGCCGCCGATGTCCGCCAGGAAGTCGGTCACGGCGCGGTCCCGGTCGCCCGTCGCGATGCGGGCGCTGAAGCGCTCCCGCCACTCGTTCGAGGCGAGCACGCCGCCCATCGGCGGCTCGTAGAGCGCGAGCCGCTCGAGCCCCTCCGCGCGCGGCGCCGCGGCGGCGGCCACCAGCGCCCCGTAGGAGTGGCCGAAGAGCGTCGCACCGGGACCGAGCTCGCTGAGGTGTGCGAGCACGTCCTCGACCTCCAGCTCGATCGCGTACGGCCCGTCCCCGTCCGGCGCGTCGCCGCGGCCGCGGCGGTCGACGGCATGGACCGCGAAGCGGTCGTCCAGGTGGGGCGTCAGGAGGTCGAACGCCCAGCGCGCCGAGCCGGCGCCGTGCAGCATCAGGATCGGGGACGGCACCGGACGACCCTACCCGCCGTCCGCGCAGCCCGGCCTGCCCCAGAGCCCGCGCCCGGCCTCACGGGCCGCCCGGGCGGCGGCGCCGATCCGCTCGGCGAGGTCCGCGTTCGGCGGGATCGTCAGCGGCTGGGCGAAGCCGCGCTCCACGAGCAGGAGGTTCAGGGAGCGCCCGTCCGCCAGCCACACGTATGCGAGCGCCCGGCCGTAGCGGTCGCGGCTCTCGGTGCCGAGCCGGTAGCGCACGCGGGTGCCGGGCGGAAGCAGCCGCTTGACGAACCCGCTCGCCTGCCGCCCGAAGCACTCCTGCCGCCCGAATACCTCGGGGGTGTCGATCCCGATCAGCCGGACCCGCCCGAGCCCCGAGAGGCGGATGGTGTCGCCGTCGGAGACGCGTGTGACGGTCGCGACGGTCCGCTCGCCGGGCTCGCCGGGCTCGCCGCCACCGCAGCCGGCGACGAGCGCGAGCGCGAGGACCGCTAGTTGTCGGAGCCGAGGCGGTCCCAGCAGTACAGGTCCAGCGCTTCCGCGGCCAGCTGGAGCAGCCGCTCCGGCGACAGCCACGGGAGCACGGTGTCGAGCGCCTGCTCCTCGCTCACGCCCGCCTCGAACGCGTCGTCGCCCTTGAAGCCCGCGGCGATCCGGAGCGCCTCGCGCCGGTGGTCCCCTAGGTGCATGAAGGCGCCGAGGAGGAACTCCTTGTTGGCGATCGGGTGGCCGACCTCGAGCGAGGCGTGCCATGCCGCGAGCATCGACAGGTCGTCGTCGTCCAGCTCCTCGACGGCCTTCGCGTAGTGCACCGCGAGCTCGTCGTCCGGGATCTCGTCGACCCAGGCGCGTACGACTTCGCCGAGAAGCTGCCTGCGTGCTTCGCGGCCGATGCTCTCGGCCACGACTCTTATCGCTTCCTGCGGCTCGATGAAGCAGAGAGGCATCTGCCCTTACTCCCCTTCGATTCGCGTTCCGGGACCAGTCGCAAGATAGGCCGAGCCCCTGACGGAATCGGGTTCGGCGAGCGTTTTCTCGGGTCCCCAGCTGCAGAGCGCCGCCCTGCCGGGGCAGTCGGCGCAGAGCTCGCGATGGGGATCGGCGGTGGGCTCGAAGCGCGCCTCCACGACTCCGCGCGCCACCTCGAGCAGCTCGCGCTCGAGCTCGTGGGCCCGCGCGGCCTCGTACTCGACGACGGCGGGATCGCCGGGCCGCTCGAGGAAGCAGTGCGCCACGACCACCCTGGCGGCTCCGGAGCGCAGCGCGGCGAGGCCGTAGACGAGGCGCTGCGTGGCGTACGCCCCGGCGCACAGCTCCTCCGGGTCACGGCCGTCGAGCGGGTCGCTCTTGTAGTCCACCACGAGCACGCCGTCCGGCTCGGTCGCGTGGACGTCGACCACGCCGTTGACGACGAGCGTGCGGCCGCCGGCGCCGGGCGGCTCGAGCGTGAACGCGAACGGCAGCTCGGTGCGCACGCGGCGCGCCGCGGCGATCCGGGCGCGCAGGCCGGAGCCGGCGAAGCGCTCGACCATCGCCACGAGGTCCTCGACGTCGCGCTCCCGCGCCGCCACGCCGTGCTGCTCGATCAGCGCGGCCACGGCCTCGGCCTCCGGCGCGCGCGGGCGCTCGAAGTCGAGCTCCTCGAGCATCAGGTGCACGAGGCTCCCGCGCAGCAGCGGCGTGAGGCCCGGTGCGGGCGAGCGCTGCTTCCCCACCGGCGGGTCCACGGGGCGCAGCCTCAGCGAGCGCTCCAGGTAGAAGCGGTAGGAGCAGCGCCGGTAGGCCTCGAGGCCGGAGTAGCTCAGCCGGCTGACGGGCAGCGCGCGCGGCGCCGGCACCGCGGCCAGCTCGAGCTCCGCCTGCTGCCCCCCGCCCCCCGGCTCGGCCGCGGGCGGCGCCGCGGGCGCCAGGTCCTCCGGCCCGAGCAGCGCCGGGAGGGTGTCGGGCGTGAGCCGCCGCCACGCGACCCGGATCGGGCGCCCGTCGCGCTCGTCGGCGCATTCGCCCGACGCGCCGTCGGCCGGGAGGCCCGCGCAGAACGACCGCCAGACCCAGCGCATCGGCTCGCACAGGTCGGACGGCTCCGGCAGCTTCTCGAGGTCGGTCGCCCCGCTGAGGATCAGATGCCGCTCCGCGCGCGTGGCCGCGACGTAGAAGATCCGCTGCTCCTCCTCCTCGGCCGTGACCTTCTGCTCGGCCTTGATCCGGTCGAGGTCGCTCGAGCTGACGGCCCCGCCGCCCATCGAGGCCAGCCGCATGCCGGTCGTGCCGTCGGGTGAGATGCGCAGCCGGCCGTCGTCCTCCCGACCGACCTTGCCGAGGTCGCCGACGGCGACGACGGGGAACTCGAGCCCCTTCGCGCGGTGGATGGTCATGAGCCGCACGGCGTCGAGCGTCTCCGCCTCGAGCGGCGCCTCGCCCTCGCGCTCCTGGAGCACGTCGCGCTCGGCGACCGCGTCGATGAACCCGCGCAGGTCGCGGCCCTCGTCGGCCTCGTACTCGCGCGCCATCCGCATCAGCTTCCGGACGTTCGCCATCCGCCGCTCGCCCGCGGGCAGGGACAGCAGGTGGCGGTCGTACCCGGTCCTCGTGACCGCACGGTCGATGAGCGTCTCGAGCGCCACGCGCGGTGCCGCCGCGCGCTCCTCGTCGAAGCGCTCGAGAAACGTCCGCGCGCGTCCGAGGTCCGCCGCCGGGAGCAGCTCCGCTAGCCCGTCGGTCCCGGCCACGCCCTCGCGCAGCGCCCGCATCGGGTCCTTGCGCCCGCGGCGCGCCTCGAGGGCGAGCAGGCCCACGGAGTCGAGCGACAGCCCGGCCAGCGGCGAGGCGAGCACGGAGTAGAGCGCCAGCTCGTCGAGCGGGTTCGCGAGCGCCGTCAGCCAGTGCCGCAGGTCCGAGACCTGCTGCTGGCTCCAGTAGCCGCGCCCCCCGACCACGTGCGTGGGGATGCCGCGCTCCACCAGCGCCCGCTCGTACACGGACATGCTCGTGGTCGCGCGGAGGAGCACGACGACGTCGCGGTACTCGTATGGCCCGTGGCGGGTGAGCTCGTCGATCCGCTTCGCGAGCAGGCGGGCCTCGAGCGCTCGCCAGGGCGGGATGCCGGCCATCGCCGTGCCGAGCGCGCCGTCCTCGGGCGGCAGCGCCTCGTCCCAGCGGCCCTTGTGCCCGTCCACCACCAGCAGGTCCACCAGCGGGCCGGCGGCCGCCGGCTCCCTGGACCCCGGGGCCTCGCGCAGCGGCTCGTAGTCCTCGCCCCAGAGACGCTCGAAGGCGAGCGCCACGGCGTCGATCAGCTCGCCGCGCGAGCGGAAGTTCACGGTCACGCCGAGCGCGCGGCCCTCGGCGGCCGCCTCCTCCCGGTGCCGGCGGAACACGCCGACGTCGGCGTGCCGGAAGCCGTAGATCGACTGGTTCTCGTCCCCGACTCGGAACAGGTTGCCGTTCGACACGAGCCCGAGCAGCTCGCTCTGGAGCGGGTTCACGTCCTGGAACTCGTCGACCATGACGTGCGCGTAGCGCTCGCGCAGCTGGTCGCGGAGCCCGTCGTCGCGGTCGAGCAGGTCGCGCGTGAGCAGCTCCAGGTCCTCGAAGTCGAGCCCCGACCGTTCCCGCTTGAGCCGCTCGTAGCGGTCGCCGTAGAGCTCGAGCAGCGCGCGCAGGAGCGCATGGCTCCGCGCGTGCTCCGCGTCTATGCAGAGCCTGCGGTAGGCGTCGTGGGCCTCGCGGTACTCCTCGCAGGCCGGCGTGTTCAGCACCTTCGCCCTGGCGGCGCCGAGCCCGAGCTCGTCGATGGCCGCCGGCCCGGCCAGCTCGCCTTCGCCGAGCCGGTCGATCAGGGCGATGCACCGCTCGACCTTGGCGTGCGCGGTGGCCGCCGCGGCCCCGCCCGCGACCCCGAGCTCGGCCGCGGCGGCGCGTGCGGCCGCCTCGAGACGGCCCGCCTCGCCCGCCGGGGTGGGCGGATCGACGGCCGGCAGCGCCGGCCGGCGCCGGCCCTGGCTCCGCAGGTGCGAGTAGGCGGTCCGCACCATGTCGCGCAGGCCGTCGAGGGTGTAGGAGGCCATCAGCTCGAGCCGGCTCCCCGCCTCGGGGTCGCCCGGGTCGGGCAGGAAGTCCTGGAGCGACGCCTCGAAGGCGTCGAGGGCGAGCCGCTCGGACTCGAGGCCGTCGAGGACGTGGTACTCCGGGTCGATGCCCGCGGCGAGCGCATGGGTCCGGAGCACGCGCGCGCAGAAGCCGTGGATGGTGGAGATCGAGGCGCTCTCGGCCGCGCGGGCGTCCTCGCGGCGGCCAAGCTCGAGGAAGCGGCGGCGGACGCGCTCGCGCATCTCGGCGGCCGCCTTCTCGGTGAACGTGATCGCGAGGATGGCGTCCACGGCAAGGCCGTCGTCCATGACCGAGCGCACGAAGCGCTCCACCAGCACGGTCGTCTTCCCCGTCCCCGCCCCTGCTCGGACCAGGAGCGAGCCGTCGCGCCGGTCGACCGCCTCCCGCTGCTCCGGCGTGAGGGTCATCGCTCGCACCGGCACAGCGACGGGTACGAGCAGCCGCCGCGGTACGCGCAGGAGTCCGGCTTGCACTCGAGCTCGCCGGCGCGGATCGCGGCCACGGTCTCGCGGATGCGATCCCGGGCCCAGGCGAGCTTCTCCTCGAACTCCGGCTCGGCCACGAGGTCGGTGCCCACCCAGCCGGACCCGAGCCCGTCCGCCTCCTTGGCGAGCATCCCGCGCGGGCGCGGATCCTTCGCTCCGAGCGCCACGTAGACGCCGCCCACGGCCCGCTTCCCGAGCAGCCGTTCGACGGCGAGCATGTACAGGGCCGCCTGGAAGCGGTTCTCCGACTCCCAGCTCGCGACCTTGTAGCTCTCGACGTTCTTGCCGCTCTTGTAGTCGATCACGAGCGCCTGCCCGTTCGAGGTGTCCACGCGGTCGATCCGGCCGCTGACCATCAGGCCTTCCTCGATCTCCACCGGCGGGTACTCGTCCCCCTCGCCGTCGCCGAAGCGCAGCTCCAGGCTGTGCGGCTCGAACGAGCCGTCCCGCTCCGCCTCGCGCGAGAGGTGGCGGAGCAGGTCGAACTCGAGCCTGCGCGCCGCCGCCCGCACGCGCGTCTGGCTGGGAGAGATGCGGTAGCTCGACGCGCGCGCCTCGAGCTCCTCGAGCAGGATCCGCTCCGCCCGCTCGAGGTTCGCGGGCGTGACCGCCCGCGACCCGGTCTCCTCGGCCACCCGCCTGAAGGTGTGCTCGAGGACCTCGTGCGCGAGCTGGCCGCGCACCAGCTGCTCGGGGTCGGGCTCCAGCGCGTCCGGCCGGAGCACGCTCTCCACCAGCCACTTGACCGGGCAGTCCGCGAAGCGCTCGATCCAGCTCGCCGAGATCGCGCCCCGCTCGCCGAGGTAGGCGAGCAGCGGCGCCGCCTCGAGCTGACCGGGCAGCCGCTCGGCGCGCTTGGGCCCGCGCGCCGCCAGGGCGCGGTCCCACTCGGCGGCGGTCGGGGCGTCGTCCGGTGCCCACGTGACCTCGCCGAGCGAGCGCTCGCGGACGCCCGGCTCGCCGGCCAGCAGGCCGTGCACGTCCTCGACGAAGAACGAGCGCGCCTCCGGCGTTCCCTCCTCGTCGCTCGTTCGCGAGCTCAGCACGAGCAGCCGCTCGGCCCGGGACGCGCAGACGTAGAAGAGGTAGCGCTCGCGGTCGATCCGGTCCTCGCGCAGCGGCAGGACGAGCCCGCTCGCGGATGCCACGTCGCGGCGGACGTCGTCGGGCAGGAACGGCTCGGGGCGCGCGCCACCCGGGAACTCGCCCTCCTGGAGGCCGAGCAGCAGGACCGCCTCGAACCGCCGCGCGCGAATCTCCTCGGGGCGCGCGACATGCACGCGGTCGGGCTGCGGGTTGTCCCCCACGTGGACCTCGAGCGCCGCGAGCACGCGCTCGACGCGCCCGCGGTCCACCGGCGCGCCCGCCTCGGCCAGCGCCGTGAGCTCCTCGAGGGCGTCGCGGCCCGTCGCGAACACCCGCGGGTCGTCGAGCTCCGGGCCCTTCAGGACGGCGGCACGGCGCTTGTAGGGGCCGGCGAAGAGGCGCGCGAGGATGGACCGGAGCTCGGTCAGGTAGGCGCCGACGTCCGGGGCGTCGCGGAGCCGGTCGAGGTCGCTCAGCTCCCAGTGGCCGCGCTCCCAGATCGCGCGTGCGCGCTCGGCGTCGTGCGCGCCCTCCTGGCGCAGCTCCGCCTCGAGCCTGTCGGTGAGCGCGGGCTCGCGGACCAGCCCGGGCGTCCGCAGGTAGGCCAGCAGGTCGTCGGCGCCGCCCGACCCCGCCGCGCAGCGGATCAGGGCGAGGACGCCGCGGCCGAGGCCGGTGTGGGCGAACGGGACCGAGCGGTCGAGCGAGTAGGGCACTCCGTAGGCGCCGAAGACCTGCTCCACCAGCGACGAGCACGACGCCGGCGAGCGGAACACGACCGCCACGTCGCCGGGCGCCGTGCCGCCGCGCAGAAGCTCGAGCACCCGCGCCGCCGCGAGCTCGACCTCGGCGCGCGCACCCCCGGCGGAGTGAAAGGCGATCGCGGCGCCCGCCTCCACCGGCTCGCCGGGATCGGTCTCGAAGAGGTTCCGCTCCACGTGGTGGAGCGCCGCTCGGGAGCCGGGGTCGTAGTGCTCGTCCACGGCCGCCAGCTCCACCCGCTCGTCCGCCAGCTCGGAGAGCCGCGCATGCACGGCCGCGGTGGCCCTGAACGCCTCGCGCCCGGGCTCGAACGGCAGCGAGACGACCACCTGCGCGCCGCAGCGGACCGCGATCGTCTCGAGCGCGTCGAGCTCGAGCACCGTGAAGTCGTCGAAGCCGTAGACGTAGACCGGGGCGCCGTCCCAGCGCGCCGGGTCGAGCCGCAGGGCGTCGAGCGCCCTCCAGGCGAACAGCTCCGAGTCCACGAGCCCCGCCTCGTCGAGGGCGCGCCGGTAGCCGCCGTAGACGGACGCGACCTCCTCGGCGTACGCGCGCCTGGGCCCGTCGCCGGCCCAGGCGCGGAGTGCCTGCGTGAACCGCCCGGGGTCCACGCGCGCGGCGCCCAGCTCGGACACCAGCCGGGCGGCGGCGCGGATGAACCCGGCGCCCGCGGCCGACTCGGCGAGCACCTCGAGGCGGGCGCGCTCGACGGCCGCCTCGAGCAGCAGGTCACGCTGCACGTCGGACACGACGCGCTCCCGGTAGCCGACCCGGTCGGCGACCAGCTTGTAGAGCCGCTCGAAGCGCAGTACCCGCGCACCGAACACGGCCCCGCGCTCGGCGAGCTCCCGCTGGGCGTGCTCCACGTCCTGGAACGACGGGACCAGCAGTACCGGGTCCTCGTCGAGGCGAGCGCGCAGGCCGCCGAGGACCTCGCCGGCCTTCGCGGCGTTCGCTGGTCCCGTGACGAGCCGGAGGGGCATCGACTAAGGACTACCGCGAGGGATGGACGTCAGACGCGGGCGCCCAGCTCGTAGCGGACGCCCGTGAGCTCCTCCGAGACCTCCCAGAGCCGGCGGGCCGCCCGCTCGTCGCGCGCCGCGCGGTTGGGCGACACCCGATGGGGGTGTCCGCGGTGCTCGCCCAGGCCGTCCGGCCCCACGTAGGTGCCGCCCTCGAGGCCGGGAGCCGTGGCCGCGTACAGCTCGGGAAGCGCCCCCATGTCCTCGCTCTGGGCCACGAGCGCGTTCGAGACGCGCATGATCGCGCTGTCGATGCCGGGCGGGCCGGCGTGCTGGAGGTTGGTGGCGGCGTAGCCGGGATGCGCGGCGAGGCTCTTCACCGAGGAGCCCGCGGCGCGCAGGCGGCGGTCCAGCTCCAGCGCGAAGAGGAGGTTCGCGAGCTTCGACTGGCCGTACGCGCTCCAGCGGAAGTAGCGGCGCTCGCCGCCGAGGTTGCCGAAGGAGATCCGGCCGAACTTGTGGGCGTTGCTCGACAGAGTGACCACGCGGCCGTCGGCGCGCCCCTCGATCGTCTCGATCAGGCGGCCGGTGAGCGCGAAGTGGCCGAGGTGGTTGGTGCCGAACTGGAGCTCGAACCCGTCGGCCGTGCGGCGCCGCGGGGTGGCCATCACGCCGGCGTTGTTGATCAGCAGGTCGAGGCCGTCGTGCCCCTGGCGGTACCGGGCCGCGAACGCGCGGACGGAGTCGAGGCTCGACAGGTCGAGCTGCTCCAGCTCCAGCTCTGCGCCCGGCACCTCCGCGAGGATCGCCGTCCGCGCGCCGGCGCCCTTCTCCAGGTTGCGGCAGGCCATCACCACGCGGGCCCCGGCGCGTGCGAGCTCGCGCGCGGTCACGAGTCCCAGGCCGCTGTTGGCGCCCGTCACGACGGCCGTCCGCCCGCTCTGGTCCGGGATGTCCGCGGCCGTCCACCCCGCGCTCAGGACGCACCCCCAAGCGCGCCGCGCTCGGCGGCGCGCTCGATCGCCTCCCTGAAGCGCTCCGGCGGCAGCATCACCGGCGCCTCCTGCAGCTGCCAGCCGGACCCGGGCCTGAGCACCCAGCGCGCGATGCGCACCGTCTCCTCGTCCACCCGCTCCACCCGCAGCTCGTCGCGCAGGTCTCCGGCGCGACCCGGGCTGGTGCCGCAGGCGCCCTCCTCTACGGGGCTGTCGCCGTCCCCGCGAATAGCCTCCACGATGCCCTTGGCGGCCGCCTCGGCAAGCAGCCCCGGGAGGTCTGCGGCGCTCAGCTCCGGCGCCCGCCGGTCGATCTCGCCGCCCCGCCAGCGCGCGAGCCGCAACCCGCCGGGCACGCGCTCGAGCCGCACCTCGGCGCCGCCCTCGTAAGGGCCCGCCGAGGCGTATGGCCCGCGTGGAGCCGAGACCCTGTGCGCGGTGCGTCCCGCGCTGCTTCGCCCGCGCGTTCCGGGCGTCCTGGGCCTCCGCTCCACGGGCCTGTCCGGGTCCAGCAAGGTGCCCTTCGAGCAGATGGGGCACTCGGCGGTCAGGCGGTTGTGACGGCAGAAGCGCGACAGGGGTTTGACACTAGTGGGGCCGCCTTGCTGCCACCATCCCGCCCGTGAGCACCGCCGTCGTGTCCGACCTTCACCTCGGCCTGCTGGACCGCACGGACGTCCTGAGCACCCCGGCGATCCGCGAGCGCCTGCTGGCCGCCCTCGCCGGGGCGGACCACGTGGTCCTACTCGGCGACGCGCTCGAGATGCGCGAACGCCGCGTGGCCGACCTGCTCGATCTCTCGCGCCCGTTCTTCGAGGGGCTGGGCGACGTGACCGCCGGCCGGCGCGTGACCTTCGTGCCCGGCAACCACGACCACGCCCTCGCGGCGCCCTGGCTCGGAGGGCTGCGAGTGGACGGCCGCCCGCTCGCCTCGGAGCAGGACTGGGAGGTCGGCCCCGGCGACGGTCCGCTCGGCCGGATAGCGGAGCGCATGCCCTCAACGGAGGTGCGCATCGCCTACCCGGGCCTGCGGCTCCGCCCCGACGTCTACGCCACCCACGGCCACTACCTCGACCTCCCGCTCACGGTCCCGCGGATCGAGGCGGTGGCCGCGTCCGTGATGGCCCGGATCACCGGGCGGGGAGGCGGCTCGGCGGCCGAGTACGAGGCCGCGCTCGGCCCCATGTACGCGTTCTTCGCGGGGCTCGCCGAGTCCGTGTCCGGGGACACGCTCAGGCGCAGGGGCTCGGTGTCGCGGACGGTCTGGCAGCGGGCGAACGGCCGTAGCCGCGCCGCCCCGTGGCTGATCTCGCGGGTGGCGCTGCCGGGCGCCGTCGGAGCGCTGAACCGGCTCGGCGTGGGCCCGCTCGAGCCCGGGATCTCGGGCGAGCACCTGCTGCACGGCGGGCTGGCCGCGATGCGGCGGGTGTCCGAGGACCTGGCGCCGGACGCCGGACACGTGCTGTTCGGGCACACCCATCGCGCCGGGCCGCTCTCCGGCGACGACGAGGCGGAGTGGACCACGCCGAGCGGGACCCGGATGTGGAATACGGGGAACTGGTGCCACGAGCCCGCCTTCGTCGGGCCGCTCGCGCATCCGGGCCCCTACTGGCCGGGAACGCTCATCAGGCTGGATGACGACGGCCCGCCCCGCCTCGAGAGCGTGCTCGAGGGCGTGGAGCTGCCCGCACCTGTGATCTGAGCCTCAGGCTCCGACCGCTGCCTGCCCGCGCTGCGGGGCGGCCACCCCGTCGAGCGAGCGTGCGAGTGCCTGCCCTGCGACGCGGCCGGTGAAGATGCAGCCGCCCACGAAGGTCCCCTCCAGCGCGTTGTAGCCGTGGACGCCTCCACCGCCGAAGCCGGCCACCTCGCCGGCCGCGTAGAGGCCGGGGAACGGCGAGCCGTCAGGGCGCATGACCTGTGCGTCGAGGTTCGTCTCGAGCCCGCCGAGCGTCTTGCGCGTGCAGACGTTGAGGCGCACCGCGATGAGCGGCCCGTGGGCCGGGTCGAGCAGCTCGTGGGGCTTCGCGATCCGCGCCCGCTCGGGGCGGAAGCGCCGTGCGTTGCGGATGGCCATTACCTGCGCGTCCTTGCCGTAGTCGTTGCGCACGTCCATGTCGCGCAGGCGGATCTCCCGCTCGACCTCGTCGGCGTCGAGCAGCGGCCCGCGCGACAGCTCGTTCATGGCCGCGACGAGATCGCGCACGTCGTCCCGGACGACGAAGTCGACGCCGTTGTTCTTGAAGGCCTCGACCGGACCGGTCGGGCGCTTGCTCAGGCGCGAGCGGAGGAACTTCGCGATCCCCTTGCTCGCGACGTCAGGGTTCTGCTCGGACCCCGACAGCGCGAACTCCCTGGCGATGATCGTCTCGTTCAGGATGAACCAGGAGTAGTCGTGGCCCGTGGACAGGATGCGCCTGAGCGTCCCGAGCGCGTCGAAGCCGGGCAGATAGGGCGCCTCGAGCCGCTTTCCGCAGGCGTCGAGCCACAGCGGCGAGGGCCCGGAGATGATGCGGATCGCGTGGTGGGGCCAGATCGGGTTCCAGTTGTGGATCCCCTCGGGGTAGTGCCACATCCGGTCGCGGTTGACGATGTTCGCGCCCGCCGTCTCGGAGATGCCGAGCATCCGGCCGTCGACGTGGGCCGGCACGCCGGCGATCATGTGCTTCGGCGGCGCTCCGAGTCGCTCGACGGGCCAGTTGTCGCGGATCGCCTCGAAGTCGTGGCCCAGGCCGCCGGACGAGACGATGACGGCCTTCGCCCGCAGCTCGAAGTCGCGGACGGCCGTGCGCGGCGAGGCGACGCCGCGCTCGAGCTCGTCGCACGGCTCGAGGACGCTGCCGCGAACCCCGACCACCGTGCCGTCCTCGACCAGCAGCTCGTCGACCCGATGGCGGAAGGCGAACTCGACGAGGCCGCCGCGCTCGGCGGCCTCGATCGGCTCCTGGAAGACGCGGACGAGCTCGGGCCCCACTCCCCAGGTGAGGTGAAAGCGCGGCACGGAGTTGCCGTGGCCGCCGGCACGGCCGTCACCGCGCTCCGCCCAGCCGGGCATCGGCAGGACGCGCAGCCCCAGGTCGCGCAGGTACTGGCGCTTCTCGGTCGCGGCGAACCGGACGTACGCCTCGGCCCACCTCCGCGGCCAGTGGTCCTCCTCGTCGCGGTCGAAGCCGGCGGAGCCCATCCAGTCCGCGAGCGCGAGCTCGTAGGAGTCCTTGACGCCCGCCCGGCGCTGCTCGGGACTGTCGACGAAGAACAGCCCGGCGAGCGACCAGAACGCCTGCCCGCCGAGGTTGTTGCGGTTCTCCTGGTCGACGACCAGGACCCGGCGGCCCGCCTTCGCGAGCTCGTGGGTGGCGACGAGGCCGGCGAGCCCCGCTCCGACGACGATGACATCGGGCTCACGCACCTTCGTGGACCTCCGTGTAGGCGTGGACGACGGCGAGGAAGAGCGCGCGGCGGCGCCCACGGACGACCCGGCTCCCGGGCTCGACGAGACACTGGATCGCCGTCCCCTCGTGGACGGCGACGAGCGCGTCGGCGAACGCCTCGCGATCGGGGATCCGCCGGCCGACGTGCTCGACCGCGCGGTCGAGCACGCGCATCAGCAGCTCCGAGATCCGCCGCTCGCGCGCGGCCATGACGTCGCGCAGGCCGGGGGTCCGGAGCGCGTGGGCGGTGAACTCCGCCTGGACGCGGAACCAGGCGTCGTCGACCACGGCCACGTCCAGCAGCCGCTCCACACCCTCCTCCAGGGAGCCGACCGGATCTCGCTCCGCGGCGTCGACCGCGGCCTCGGCCGCCTCGATGAACGCGTCGGTGCGCTCCTGCCACATCAGCAGGAACAGCTCGTCGAGCGAGACGAAGTTCGAGTAGAAGGCCCCGCGCGTGTAGCCGGCGCGGCCGCAGACCTCCTCGACGCTCGCGCGGCCGAACCCCGACTCCGCGAAGACCTCCATCGCGGCGTCGAGCAGGCGCCGGCGCGTTTGGCCGCGCCGCTTGGTCACCCGTCGGGTCGTCATCCTGGACTCGCCCACGGGATCACCAGCGCCGTCCCGCCTCGTCCCCGTTCCGTTCCCGGTGGCCGCCATTTCGATACGAAACTGTATCCGATACGCTTCTGCATCGCAATGAGCCCGTCCGCTACCACGACGCTCGTCCTGCCCGGAGCGATCGCCGTGATCATGTGCAGCCTCGGCCTCACGCTGACCGCTGCCGACTTCCGTCGCGTCCTCGTCGCGCCACGAGGCGTCGCCGTCGGGATGGCGAACCTCGCCGTCCTGTCGCCGCTGCTCGCGCTGGCCGTCGCCGAGGTCTTCGGCCTCCCCCCGGCGCTCGCTGTCGGCGTCGTCCTGCTCGGCGCCTCGCCCGGTGGCATGATGGCGAATCTCCTGACGCACCTGTCGCGCGGGGACACGGCGCTGTCGGTGACGATGACCGCCGTCAGCAGCGTCGCGTCGGTCGTAACGATTCCGCTGTTCCTCGGCATCGCCTCCGCGCACTTCGGCGCCGACGACATCGGCGACCCGAGCACGGTCGGAGTCGTCGCCCGCGTCTTCGCGATCACGATCGTCCCCGTCGCGCTCGGGATGGAGCTCCGGCGTCGCTGGCCGGAACGGGTGGCGGCCGCCTACCCCTGGGCCCGCAGGGCGTCGCTGACCCTCTTTGCGCTCGTGGTGCTCGGCGCGGTCGTCAGCGAGCAGGACACCGTCCGCGACCGGCTGGCCGAGCTCGCCGGTGCGATGGTCGCACTCAACCTCGCGGCGATGGGACTCAGCTTCCTCGCGGCGCGCGCCACGCGGCTGAACGACCGTCAGGCGACCGCGATCTCGCTCGAGCTCGGCGTGCACAACTCCGCCCTGGCCATCGCCATCGGGGCGTCGCTGAGCGACGAGGTGGCGATCCCCGCAGCCGTCTACAGCACCTTCATGCTGTTCACCGGCGGCACATTCGCCTGGTTCATGGCCCGCCGCAACACCCCGCTCGACATCCCCGCGGCAGCGGCCTTGAAGTCGACCGCTTAGCGGTCTAGCTCGCCTGCCGCTCCTCGGTCTCGGTGGCGGGAGCTATCTCGGGCGGCTTGTCGCCGTTCCCGGCCGCCTCGGCCTCGGCGCGCTCCTCCTCGGCCTCGCCCTTCGGCGGCTCCTTCGCCCACTCCTCGTCGAACTCCACGCGCCACTTGCCCTCCTCCACCGACTCCAGGCGGAGCTTGGCGCGGAAGGTGCGCCCGGCGCGGCTGCGGAACCCGGTCACCGCCTTCTCCGTACGGCCCACGCCCGGGTCCTCGCCGCGCTCGCGCGCGGCGCGCAGGCTCTCGATCAGCTCCTTGGCGACAGACACCGGCAGGTTCTTGCCGGCCTTCTTCTTCCAGATGACGAAGCCGCAGCCGGGATCCTCGCGCGACCAGCACGAGTAGCCCTTGCGGTTCTCCGTGATCTCGCGTCCGCAGACCGGGCAGGGGCCGAGCTTCGCGCGCTCGATCTGCACGCCCTTCAGCTTGTCCAGCTCCTGCACCGTCTCCGTGGTGAAGGCGGCGATGTCCTTCATGAACGCCGGGCGCGTGTCCTCGCCCTGCTCGATGAGCCGCAGGCGCTTCTCCCAGCTGCCGGTGAGCTCCGGCGAGGTGAGCTGGTGCTCGCCGAGCAGCCGGACCACCTGGATCGCCTTCTCGGTCGCTATCAGCGAGCGGCCCTCGCGCTCGAGGTAGCCGACCGTCACGAGCCGCTCGATGATCGACGCGCGCGTGGCGGGGGTCCCGATGCCGGAGTCCTTCATCGCCTCGCGCAGCTCGGCGTCCTCGGCCTCCTTGCCGGCCGTCTCCATCGCACCCAAGAGCGACGCGTCGGTGTAGCGCCGCGGCGGCTGCGTCTCCTTGCGGATCGACTCGACCGCGAGCGTGTCCACCGACTCGCCCTGCTCGAGCCGCGGCAGCAGCTGGTCGCCGCCCGAATCGTCCTCGCCCGGCTCGGCGTCGACCTCGTCGCCGTAGACGGCCTTCCAGCCGGCCTCCACGAGCCGCCGGCCGCTCGTTCGGAACACGTGCTCCGCGACGGTCGTCTCGACGCGGGTGCGCTCGAATTTCGCCTCGGGGTGGAAGATCGCGAGGAAGCGCTTCGTGACCAGGTCGTAGACCTTGAGCTCGTCCTGGCCCATGCGGCCCAGGTCGTGCTCGGAGCGCGTGGGGATGATCGCGTGGTGGTCCGTGACCTTCTTGTCGTTGACCACGCGCTGGAGCGGCAGGCTGTCCAGCGACAGCACGTACTCCACGGCCTTCGCGTACTGCGGGTTGTGCCCGACCAGCTCGGCCGTCGGCTTGATCTCCGGCACCATGTCGCCGGTCAGGAAGCGCGAGTTGGTGCGCGGGTAGGTGAGGGCCTTGTGCTCCTCGTAGAGGCGCTGCGCCGCGGCGAGCGTGCGCCGCGCGGAGAAGCCGAAGGTGGTGTTGGCGTGGCGCTGGAGCGAGGTGAGGTCGTAGAGGAGCTGGGGCTGCTCGATCTCCTCCTTCTTCTCGAGCTTCGTGATCGCGCCCGGGTTGCCCTCGACGGCGGCGACCACCGCGGTGGCCTCTTCCTCCTTGCCGAGCCGGCGCCCGCCGAGGTAGCGGCCGGAGTAGCGGCGCTCGCCCGTCGCCTCGAACTTCGCCTCGACGAGCCAGTAGGGCTCAGGCTTGAACGCGCGGATTTCCTCCTCGCGCTTGGCGACGAGGGTCAGCGTCGGCGTCTGCACGCGACCGAGCGACACGGCCCCGTCGAACGCCGCCCGCAGCCGGATCGACGCCGCGCGCGTGGAGTTCATGCCCACGAGCCAGTCGGCCTCCGAGCGCGAGCGCGCCGCGTCCTCGAGCGGCTTCATCTCCTCGCCCGGGCGCAGGTGCTCGAACGCCTCGGTGATCGCCCGCTTGGTCATCGAGGACAGCCAGAGCCGCTCGACGGGCTTGTCCACGCCCGCGGTGTCGAAGACATACGCGAAGATGAGCTCGCCCTCGCGGCCGGCGTCGCACGCGTTGACGATGCGCTCGATCTCCGGGTCCGACATCAGCTTGTGGATCGCCTTGAGCTGCTTCGCGGAGCGCTCGTCGATCGGCACGAGCTTGAACTTCTCGGGCACGATCGGCAGGTCCGCGAAGCGCCACTTGCGGAGCTTCGGGTCGTACGCATCTGGCTCGGCAAGGCCGACGAGGTGCCCGACCGCCCACGTGATCACGAAGTCGTCGCCGACCAGGTGGGTCTTGTCCTTCGACTGTGGAAATGACCCGGGGAGCGCTGACGCGAGGTCGCGTGCCACGGAGGGCTTCTCGGCTATGACGAGTGTCTTCGGCATCGGAATCGGCAATCAAGATAGACATCGGCTATGCGGATCGAGAAGCACACGGCCCACGGGTGGTGGCTCGAGGAGGCCGGTGAACCCGCTCCGAGGGCGGCGCTGGAGGGCGATCGGAGCGCCGATGTGGTGGTCGTGGGCGGCGGCTTCACGGGGCTGTGGACGGCCTGGCACCTCGTCGAGGCGGGGGCGCGCGTGGCCCTGGTCGAGGGCGGCGTCTGCGGCCACGGGCCGAGCGGGCGGAACGGCGGCTTCTGCGAATCGCTCTGGCTGAGCGGCGCGGCGATCCGCGAGCGCTTCGGCGACGGCGCCGCCCGCGCCCTGCTCGACGCGTCCAGCGAGTCCGTGGTGGACATCGGCGCGTGGTGCCGCGCCAACGACGTGGACGCCTGGTTCGACCAGTCCGGCTACATGTGCGTGTCGACGGCGCCGGGGTTCGACGACGTCGGAGCCGGCGCCGTGGACGCCGCGGCGGCGCTCGGCGCCCCCGAGCGCGTCGTGCCGCTGGGCGCCGAAGAGGTCCGCGCCCACTGCGCCTCGCCGGTGTTCCGCGGCGGGGTGATGGTGCCGGACTTCGCGACGCTCCACCCCGCGCGGCTCGCCCTCGGGCTGCGCCGCCGGCTGATCGAGCGCGGCGTCGAGGTCTTCGAGCACTCGCGAGTGACCTCCCTGCCCCCGCGCCGCGACGGGGATGGCGTGCGCGCGACCACCGCGTCGGGCTCGGTGCGCGCCGCCGCGGCAGTGCTGGCGATCGGCCCCGGCACCCGCAGCGTGCGCCGGCTGCGGTCGCGGCTGACCGTCACCTCCTCGCACATCGTCCTGACCGAGCCGGTGCCCGACGTGCTCACGGGCCTGGGCTGGACCGGCGGTGAGTGCATCACGGACGGACGCACGCTCGTCCACTACTTCCGCACCACCCGCGACGGCCGGATCGTGTTCGGCTGGGGCGGCGGACGGCCCGCGTTCGGCGGGCACGTGAACGGGCGTGCCGAGGTGGACGGCCAGGCCGCCGCCGAGGCGCTGCGCTCGCTGCTGCGGCTGTTCCCCGCGCTCGAGGGCCGGCGCATCACGCACGCCTGGGGCGGCCCGGTGGACGTGTCGCCCAGCCACATCCCCCAGATCGGCAGCCTCGACGGCTCGCCGGTGCACTACGCATTCGGGTACACGGGCAACGGCGTGGGCCCGTCGCAGCTGGCCGGCCGGACACTGGCCGCGCTGGCGGCCGGGCGCGACGACCCCGTCACCGAGCTGCCCATCGTCGGGGCGGACGCGGGCGCCTGGGTCCCGCCCGAGCCGATCGCCTGGCTGGGAGGGCAGGTGGTGCGCTCGGCGCTGGTCCGATGCGAGCGCGCCGAGGAGGACGGCCGCCGCGCCGGCCCGGTCACCCGCGCGATCTGCGCCGCGCCGCGGGCGCTCGGGATCCACCTGGCGCGCTAGTACCCCTCCCACGGATACAGCGGCCGGCCGCGGTCGCGGCCCTTGCAGCCCAGCCGGCGGGCGCCGGACTTGTAGGGGAGCCGCACGATGACCTGGGACTCGTTGTTGTCCTCGCTCGTCTCGTAGATGACGTTGTTCGGGTCGACGATGTGCACGTAGGCGAAGCAGCCGCGGAGACCGGTCACGTCGATCCACTGCTCCGGGTAGGTCGGTGGGTAGATGTCGGACCATCCGGGCGAGGTGCCGAGCGTCACCTGCTTGCGGGGCGCGTAGGTGTCGCAGGCCGGGTACACCGCGCTTCCGGGGGACCACGGGATCTTCGGGCGGGTGCGCCGGAGGTCGCGCAGGCAGTAGGCCACCTTGGGCCCCACGCGGACGCGCCTCGTCCGCCGGCCGCGGCCGTCCACGCGCCACAGCTCGAAGCGGGCGGCGTTGTACCACTTCCACCAGTGCAGGCCGAGATGGGCCAGCTTGAACTGGAGCCTGCCCGTCCGCTTGACGGTGAGCCGGCGCCTGCTGCCTCGGAAGGGGATTCGCTGGCGGGCGCGCATGAAGCGCGGCCCGATGCGGCGGCCGTGCAGCTCTGCGGGGCCGCGGCCGATGTTGTCGATCGAGTTGCCCGCGCGGAGCAGCGTTCGGCCCCCGGTGTACTCGGCGTACATGCCGTGCGGCCGCCGGATCACCAGGTCCGGGCAGCGCAGCCCCTTGCGGAACGGCGTCAGGCACGGGTTCACCACATCCGAGCGGGTGCGATCCGGCGGAGTCCCCTGCGGAGGCTCGGGCGCGGGGGGCACGCCCCCGAACGCGGAGGAGGCGAGGAGAGCGGCTACCTGGGCGAGCACAGCGAATGATTTGTAGCGACCGCGCCCGGCAGATCGCGCGGCTCAGCGCACGCAGGGGCCGGTGTCGACCGGCCCGCCCGCCCGGTCGAGCGCCGCCTCGATCACCGAGTCCGGGACGCCGAAGCCGGACCGGCCCCCGTCCGAGACGCTCGCCGCGAAGATCGTCGTGAGGACCCGCCCGGCGGCGTCCACGACCGGCCCGCCCGAGTTGCCGGAGCGCACCAGCCCCCGAAGCGCGGTGATGGTCCGCCGCACGGGCCCGCGCCCGTAGGCGTCCTGCGTGAAGACGGTCTCCGTCTGCCCGAGCCGCGCCGGCCGCACGTCGTAGGAGCCGTTCTCGGGAAAGCCCAGGATCGCGGCCCCGGTCCCGCGCGGCGCGTCCACGCGCAGTCGCAGCGCGGGCTCGTCCTCGAGGCCGGGGACCCGCAGCAGCGCGAGATCGTTGGTCGGGTCGAACAGGATCGCCTCGGCGTCCTCTGCCGGGCCCTCGCCGCGGAGCTGGACCTCGGTGTCGTCCTGCCCCGAGATCACGTGCGCGTTCGTGACCACCACCCCGTCGCCGGCGATCCAGCCGCTTCCCTGGACCCCGAGGCCGCAGGCAGTGCCCAGCACCCGCACGACGCTCCGCGCGGCGCGGGCCACGTCGCGGTCGCGGGCGATCCGCGAGTCCGGCCGGCCGACGCCCGGGTCCGGGCCCTGGATCTGCGGGAACGGGTCGAAGCGGGCGAGAGCGCGCAGCACCGAGCCGGACGGCGGCAGCCGGTCGTTCAGCTCCGTGAGGATCGCGGAGCGCTGGATCGGCTCGCGGAGCTCGCGCGCACCCGGCGTGTTGAGCGCCACGGCGCCGCCGATCCAGACGAGCGCGAGCCCGAGCGCTGCCACGAGCAACGCGCCGGCCACGCCGTCGAGCACGCCCAGGCGGGCCCCCAGGCCGCGCCGGAGGCGAAACCCGAGCATCTCGAACCCCGATGCGAACACGCCGCCCAGCATCAGCGCCCCGATGAGCGCGACCAACGGCGCGTACGGCGATGCGGAGCCCTCCTCGAGCAGCAGCGGCCCCACGCGCGAGCCGGCGAACGCGCCGCCGATGAACCCGGCGAGCGACAGGGCCCCGACGATCAGCCCCTGCGCGTACCCCCACGCCGCCATGAGCAGCACGAAGGCCACGATGATCCAGTCGACCGCGGTCACACGCCAGGGTGAGCGTAGCGCCGGGTCACCGCGCCGGACGCGGGCTAGGATCGATCCCGCCTGCCGTGAGAGAGCTTGCCCCAGAGCGCCGCAGGCGCCTGATCTTTCGCGCGCTGCCCGTCACCGGGGTGCTCGCCCTGCTCGCACTCGCCGCCGGGATGATGGTCGGGTCCGCGACCCCCTCGGGCTCCGAGCGTGCCGCGGGCGACTTCGCCGAGGCGTGGGAGCGGTCCGACGTTCCCGCGATGCACTCGCTGCTGGACGACCGCTCGCGCACGGCCTACCCGCTGCCGCGCTTCCGCCGCGCCTACCGGCGCGGCGCGGTGACCGCCACGATCATCCGCGTCGAGGCCGGCGAGCCCGGCGGCGAGGCCGACGGCGCCGTGCCGGTCCCCGTGGCGGTGCACACGCGCGTGTTCGGAGTGATCCGCGGCCGCCTGCTCGTACCTATCGAGGACGGCCGCGTCGTGTGGGCGCCGCGGCTCGTGTTCCCCGGGCTCGCGGACGGCGAGCGCCTGGCCCGCCGCAGCCTCCCGCCGGAGCGCGCGGCGCTGCTGGCGCGCGACGGCGAGATCCTCGCCGAGGGCCCGGCCGACGACCGCAGCTCGCCGCTCGGCGGCCTGGCCGCGTCGATCGCCGGCGTCATGGAGCCGGTCGACACGGTGATCGAGCGCCGCGGTCTTTACGCGCGCGGGTTCCCGCCCGGGTTTCCCGTGGGCCAGAACGGGCTCGAGCGCGCGTTCGACGCAGAGCTCAGCGGCGTGCCGGGCGGCGTGCTGCTGGCCGGCGCCCGGGTGGTCGCGGCGTCGGAGCCGCGCAGGGCGCGGCCCGTGAGGACCACGATCGACACCGACGTCCAGGAGGCCGCGGTGGCGGCGCTCGCGGGCCGGCTGGGCGGCATCGCGGCGCTCGACCCGCGCACCGGCGAGATCCGCGCCCTGGCCGGCCTGGCCTTCTCTGCCCCCCAGCCGCCGGGCTCGACCTTCAAGATCGTCACGGCCACGGCCGCGCTGGAGGCGCGGGCGGTCCGGCCCCGCTCCGAGTTCCCGTACCAGACCGCCGCGGTCATCGACGGCGTCGAGCTCGAGAACAACAACGGCGAGTCATGCGGCGGGACCTTCGTCGACAGCTTCGCCCACTCGTGCAACTCCGTCTTCGCGCCGCTCGGCGTGAAGATCGGGGCGGAGCGAATCGTGAGCGCGGCCGTCCGCTACGGCTGGAACACGCCCCCGGTGGTCGTCGGCGAGGCGCCGAGCACGCTCCCGAAGGCCGCCGACATCACCTCGCCCCTCGACGTGGGGTCGACGGCGATCGGGCAGGGCCGCGTCCTCGCCACGCCGCTGCGGCTCGCCTCGGTCGCCCAGACGATCTCGTCCGGGGGCGTTCGCGTCGAGCCCCGGCTGGAGGCCGGGCGGCCGCCCGTGAAGGTCCGGGTCACCACGCGCAGGGTGGCTCGCACGATCGAGCGGATGATGACCGCGGCCGTGGACTACGGGACGGGCACCGCGGCGGCCGTGCCCGGGATCAAGGTCGCCGGCAAGACCGGAACCGCCGAGCTGGAGGACACGCGCGGGGAGAACGCCGAGACGGACCCCGAGCAGCAGCCCGACGACGGCTCGAACACGGACGCCTGGTTCACGGCGTATGCGCCCGCGCGGCGCCCGCGAATCGTGGTGGCGGTGATGCTGGTGCGCGCGGGTGCGGGCGGCGAGACGGCCGCACCCGCGGCGCGGCTGGTCCTGGGCCAGGTGCTCGGGCGCTAGACGTCGAGCTCGAAGGTGAGCTTGTCCTGGCCGTCGCCCTGGATCTCGAGCTCGAGCGGCCGGTTCTCGGTGTTCTCGACCGGCAGCTTGAAGAGGAGCATCGAGGCGGCGGCGGGGCCGAGCTGGGCCACGCTCCCCGCCTCCGGGATGCACTCATCGGGCTTCAGCACGACCGAGTGATAGGCGAACGGGTTGTCCGACGGGAGCGTCACCGGCAGGAACTCGTTGTCCTGGTTGTCCTTGACCGCGAACAGGCCGGTGGTCGTCTGGTTGTCCTTCGTGTGGTTGCAGGCCTGGATGAACACGCCGTAGAGCGTCTGGCCCTCGCCGGGGTCGGGACCGTCGTAGTAGTCGTTGTCCGGCGGGATCGCCGTGTTGAGCTGACGCGTGATGAAGACGGTGTAGGTGACGTCGTTCAGCTCGAGCGCGAGGCCCTCGCGCGCGGGCTCGTCCACGCCCTGCTCCTCGTCGCCGCAGCCCGCGAGGATCGCGGCGGAGAACAGGGCCACGACGAATGCGGCGGCGATCGTGGCGCGGCTCAGGACCATGCGGCCCGGCAGTCTATTAGGAGCCCTGACGGGGCGCGCGTGCCGGGTCCGAGCCGGTGTGAGACCCGAAGCGGGGCGCCTTCGCCGCCTCGTACCCGGCGATCGTGGCCCGCTTGAGGGGCTGCTCCTGCGGCTCTTCGAAGATCGCCCGCAGGCGCTCGAGCGCCTTCTTGGTGCGCCGCTTCATCCACCCGGCGGCCCCGATCTCGCGGAAGCGGTCCACGAGCGTCGCGGGCTCGCTGTAGGTGGTGAGCTGGACGCGGGTCAGCCCCGGCGACTCCTGCGTGAAGTCGTAGACCGCCACCGAGCGGTTGCGCCCGCGCCTTCCCACCCTCAGCTCCTCGACGATCTGACGGGGGCGGTCGACCTTGGCGATCCGCAGCTCGGCGTACTGCTTGGCCATCGGGGCCTTGAGCTTGAAGCGAGCCGCCGCGCCGAGGCCGACGGGGTTGGCGCGCGCAAGCCGGTAGTCGTCGAGGAAGTGGTCCGCGTACGCGGGGCGCGCCGCGAGATCCGTCACGAAGTCGAAGATCTCCTCGCGGGGGGCGGAGATGTGGGTATCAACGGTGACCTCGCGCACGGCGCGCGCATTCTAGGCGCGTCAGGCGGCGCGGGGCGCGACCGCCAGCGCACGCTCGTTGGCGTGCACGCGGTCGGAGCGCACGGCCACGCGGCGCTCGTCCGGCAGGGCGCCGAAGCAGAGCTCGCAGAGGCGGCTGCCCGACTCGAGGCGGTGGATGCGCTCACCGGCCAGCGGCGTACGGCCGCAATCGGAGCATGACGGCGCCTCGCTGGGCGCCCCCATGGACACGCGGATCAGGAAGGGGGACATGTCGGGCATTCCCGCGATTTCCACGCCGGAGCGATGTCTCCTGCGCCTGGTTGCACGAGAACTCCCCGCAAATAGCGGGAGAAATCCTGACTCTCCCCCAGCACCCGTTACCATCGCTCGTGGCTCGCCGAAGGAGGATCCAATGGCGGATGCATTCAGTTCCGGCACTCTGGCCGGCGCCGGTTCGTTCAGATGTGAAGGGTGCGGATTCGCCCTCGCACTGCAGGAGAGAGACGAACTCCCGGAATGCCCCGAATGCGGTGGCGACCGCTTCCGTCGCGCACTGCTGTTCGAGCCCGAGGCGGCCCCACACGGGCACCACGACGTGGAGGGTGCGCCTGGCTGGCTGAGCGCCGCGCGAGAGCGGGTCGACGCGCCGGGCGCCTACCTGGCCTTCGCGGGCGAGGACCGCGCCGAGGTGGTGGCGCTGGAGCCCGGCTGGACGCGGGTGGGCCGCAGCCTGTCCGCCGACCTGAGGTTCGACGACCCGACCGTGTCGCGCCGGCACGCGCTCGTCTACCACGAGCCGGGCGTTGGGGCTCGCATCCTCGACGACCGCAGCCTGAACGGGGTGTTCGTGAACGGCGAGCGCGTGGACCTCGCCGAGCTGGCGGACGGCGACGAGATCGCGGTGGGCCGCTACACGCTCTTCTTCCTGCGCTCCCTCGGCGAGCCGGCGGAGCGCCCCGCGCCCAGCTCGGCGCCGCCGGTCATCGCGACCTAGAACCTCTCCCGCGCCCGCGGGCGTATTGAGGGTGTGCGGCGGCTCGCCCTGATCTCCATCCTCCTGACGGGGGCCGCGCTGCCCGCGGAGGCGGGATCCGGCGCCGCGCGGACGGGCCTTCCGGGCGAGCGGCTCGTCCTGGGGCTCCACCCGCCCGAGCGGATCGCGGTGCTCGACCTCGCGACCGGAGCGGTCGAGCAGCGTCCGCTTCCTGGCGGGACGCTCTGCCACGGGCCGCTCATGGCCGGCGGGCGACGGCCGCTGAGCGTTCGGCCGGCGGCGCCCGGCACCCAGTACCTCCGTTCCGCACGGCCCGGAGCGTTCTGGGCGCTCCGGCTTCGATTCGGCCGCGTGCGCGCCACGACGACGAGGGTGCGCGAGCTCGCAGCGGACGGCCGCACGCTCTTCAGGCCACGCCGCCGGCCGCCGCCCGGCTATCCCGAGGCCGCGGTCCGGGACGGGATCGTCTTCGAGGACCACGGCCGGCGGCGCGTCTGGAACCCGCACAGCGGATCGGTGCGGCGGGCGGGCGGCGACTGGCTCGTCGCGGCGTCCATGGACGGGAGCGTCTGGTGCGACGGGCCCTGCCGGCGCCTGCGCATCCACATGACGGGCCGCGCCGTGGCGCTCGCACCGCCCGGGAGCTCCTTCCTGCGGGGCGGCGGCCGCCTGTCGCCCGACGGGTCGCTGCTCGCCGTGGCGCTCCAGGCGCGCGCCGGTGTGCGGATCGCCCTGGTCGACACCGCCCGCGGCTCCCTCGACCTGCTGCGGATCCCCGCGGCGGGCCGCGGGGCGCTGGCGTGGTCGACGACGGGCGAATGGCTCTACGCGGCCGCGACCGGCCGCCGCGTGGCGGCCCACCGGCCGCGCGACGGGACCACCGTCATGCTGCCCCTGCGTCTTCGCGGCGAGGTGCTGGACATGCTCGTCACCCGCAGCACCAGCCCTCGATCCGCGGGAAGCTGACCGCCCCGCGCGGGTCGAGCTGCTCGGAGATCCGCGAGAACGTGACCACCCGCCGGGCGCCCGCCGCGTCGGGCGAGCGCACGAAGACCCACTGACCCGCGCTACGCCAGCCGGCGGCGAGCCAGCGCCCGTCGGGCGACCAGGCGAGCCCGGTGAAGCGGCCCGCGCCGTCGAACAGCTTTCGCGCCGGGCCGCCGGGCCCGAGCGCGATCACTCCGCCCGCGGAACCGGCCACGGCGACGCTGCGGCCCGATGGGTGCACCGCCATCACGCTCGCCGAGACCCCGCGGGGCAGCGCGAGCGACCGCCGGGCGGCCCCGTCGCGCGAGTAGGTCAGCACCGTGTCGCCCGCGAGCGCCACGAGCTCGCCGCGGGCCGACCAGGCGAGCTGCCGCGGCGCGGCGCCGGGCCGCGCCGTCCAGAGCACGCGCCCGTCCTCCGAGTCGCGCGTGACGATCCGACCGCCCCGGGTCGCGTAGCTGAGCACGTAACCCGCGCCGGGACGCCAGGCCGGGGTCACGGCGGCCACGCGCCGCGCCAGCAGGCGGTCACCGCCGCCGTTGCCGGCCACGACCCGGAGGCTCGTGCCCTCCAGGTAGGCCACGCGGTACCCGAGGCCCGGCGACCAGGCCGGGTGCCCCACCGCGCGGGGGCGGGCGATCGACCAGCGCACCGTGCCGTCCGGCTCGACGGCGTACAGCCGCCGGCCGCTTGCCGCGACCGCGAAGAGCCCGCGCGGCGACCACCCGGCGCTCGAGTAGTCGCCGAGCCGCCGGAGCGCACCGTCGGGGTGGATCACCCAGGCGCCCTGGGGGGAGCTCACGAGCAGGCGCCCGCCCGCGGGCAGCCGCGACAGCGTGGGCGACGGCTCCGGGTCGAGCCGGTCGCCGATCCAGCGCCGCATGTCCGCGCCGGCCGGGCTCAGCCCGGTGCCCAGCGCGAGCAGCACCGCCGCCACGACCAGCGCCGGGCGCAGCAGGCGCCGGCGCACCGCCGGAGCGCGCGCCTCCGCCGTGTGGGCCGCGCGCACGACGCGCAGCGTCCGCTCCCCGGCCTCGCGCTCGCCCGGCACCGGCCGCTCGCGCAGGGCGCGCCTGAGCTCAGCCGCGTCCATCGTCCTCCTCCAGGACCGCCGCCAGGCGGTCGAGCGCCCGCCGCAGGCGCGAGTTGACGGTGCCGCGCGGGATGGACAGCGCCCGGGCGATCTCCCCGGGCGTCCAGTCGAGCAGGTAGCGGAGCACCACCACGGCACGCTGCTCCGGCCCCAGCAGCGCCAGGGCGTCCATCAGCTCGTCCGACACGCGCGCGGCGGGCGCCGGCGCCTCGGCCGAGTCCGCCAGCTCCGCCCCCACCTCGCGCCGCAGCGAGCGCGAGCGCGCGTGATCGATCGCGCGATTCACGACGATCCGGTTGATCCAGGGCGAGAACGGCCGCCGCGAGTCGAAGCGGTCCAGCGCGCGCACGGCGGCAAGGAACGCCTCCTGCGCGATGTCCTCGGCGGCTGCCGCGTCGTGGACGATGAAGTAGGCGGCCCGGAACGCTGCCGGCCAGTGCAGCTTGAACAGCGCCTCGAGGGCGTCGGTGGAGCCGTTCTGGGCGGCGCGGACCAGCCCCCGCTCGGAGGCGGGGACCGGCAGGGGCCGGACCATTGTCAGGAGCCGCTCTGCGCGCACGCCCGCGGTGGAGCCTCTCACTCCCGTCACTGCGCGTCATTACGGCCCAAACATGTGCGGAGGTCCCGATCGATGGCGCGGCGGTGGGAGTTGACCTAGGGTGGCGGGGTGGACACCGGTAGAGCCAAGACGCGCGGGCGATTCGTCCGTGAGCGCGACGCGGCGCTGGCCGCGCTGGTCGACCGGCGGCCGATGGTCGGCGAGCGCCTGGAGGTCGAGGTGCGCAACGACATCGCCATCCTCTGGCGGCAGGACGTGCCGCTGGCGGCCCGTCTGGGGGCCAGCATGCTTGTGCGCGGCGGGGGCGACTCGATGTCGCGCTCGGCGATCGAGGAGGCCGCCTCCGCCGAGGGGCTCGTCCTCCAGACGATGGGCGAGCAGCGGCTCTGGAAGCTGCTCGGCGTCCCGGGCTAGCGAACGACAGGCAGCCGCGACGGGAGCCACCCGCCGCGGCCTGCCGAGCGACCATCCCTAGACGCTTGCTACGTACCCCTGCGGGCTTCCGTGGAAGCCGTCCCGTCCACCTTCACGGAGAAGCTCTTCGGGCTCACGGAGGGAGCGTGCTCCGGCTCCGAGGCCTGCGGTCCGGGCGACGTCGTCAGAACGAGGACGACGGCCAGGACGACCGTGAATGCGCTGCGGCGGGGCATGTCTCGAACGTAGGGTCGATCGCCGGATCGCGCTCGCCTGGCGGTGCCCATGCCGAGGGTTCCGGGGCGGAAGCTGCACGCTTCCTCCACCGGCGCGCTTGCCCCCGACCTGGGTTAGGTTGGACTCGGACTCGTGACCCCTGGCCCGGTGTCATCTGAGCTCATCACGCGCGCTCTCTCCTGCGCCGCGATCTGCCTGGCGCTGCTCGCGAGCTTCAGCTCCGTGAGCGCGGCGCAGGCGCCGCCGACGGCCCGGGCCGGCGCCACGAGCCTCGTGGCGCTTCCGGCGTCGAACGTGCTCGCGACCTGCACGCCACCGGCGTTCTTCCAACCCAACCCGACCACGTGGTCGGTCATCCCGACGAACGTGGTGATCGGCAGGACGGACGGCGCGCCGCCCGCCGCCGGGCATCTGCTCACCGTGACGGTTCCCTCCGGCATGGTGCCCGGCCAGCAGATCTTCATCGGCTGGTCGGGCAACACGAGCTGCCTGTCCTTCAACGGCTGGGTCTATGTGACCGTGACCGCCGCCGGGCCGCCGCCGCCCGCCGCCGGGCCCTGCCCGAACGTCGCAGCGGGAGCAGAGCGGCGCAGGGAGGCGCTGCTCCAGCGCCTGCGCGCGGAGGGAGCGAAGGCGCGCGCCCAGGCCCGTGAGGCGGCCGAGGTGATGAAGCGAAACGCCTTGTCCCTCGATGCACTCGACATGTGGACATGGTCGGCGAACAGCCTCGAGTCGGTCAACACGGTCGCGGGGTTCGGATCCGGGCGGCTCGCTGGCTGGGCTGCCACGACCCGGCAGCCGAGGGACCCGAAGACCGGTCGCTTCCTCGCGAAGAACCCGTTCCTCAAGGCGGGCAACTACCGCGCGATCGAGGCTCAGGCCAAGCGCTTCAGCAACGTCATCGGGAGGGTGGTCCTTCCCACCGAGCTCGCCAAGTACATGCTGGCTTCGGGCTTCTACGCCGCCGCGCTGGTCGAGCGCGAGGCCAACTCCCGGGAGATCGACCTCTTCGACGCGGCGGCGAAGATCGCGGCGATGTCATCCGGGCAGTTCGCCCAGTTCGAGAGCCTGGCCTGCATGGCGAGGAAGGCCCACGCGCCTGCCCCGGTGCAGCCGGTCGGCGGGTGGATCGTCGTCGACGACAGGGGTCGTCTGGTGACGGGCACGAATTCAGCCGAGCTGCTTCCCCAGCGCTGGCAGCAGGTGGCGGCCCAGTACCTCGCGCCGGCCGCGACCGGAGCGCGGTCAGCGGCCTCGGCCGTTCCGGCGGCCGCCGGCGCCCGGCCGGGGCCGGCGCGCCGAGGCGCCCGCCTGGTCCCGATGGCGGAGCTGGTCGTGAACCTGAAGCAGCGAACGACGGCCGCGCGCAAGCTCGGCGACTGCATCGCCACGCTCGCGGAGGCCACCGGCACGTCGCGCGCGACCCGGGCGGCGAAGTGCGCCCGGCTCGCGACCCAGGCGGCGGGACTGGCGCGCAGGACCGCCACGCTCCGCAAGGCGGCGGCTTCCCTGTTCGTCGACAAGGCGCTCGTGCCCGACCGCCATTTCGCCCGCGGATCCGCGGCCACGCGTCGTCGTCACGCGAGGGCGCTGCGGATCGTGGGCGCCGACACCCGGACGCGCACGACGTTCGCCCGCACCAACGCCAAGATCGGGCGGGTGGCCCGGACCTCGTTCCGGTCCGCCCTCACGGGATCCGCCTCCCGAAGCCTCGATCGGTCGGCCGCCGACTCCCTGACGCGGACGGCCGCCGCCCTGAACGCAATCGCGGACGGGTAGACGCCCACCCGAGCGAGCGGACTCTCGCCTCGCCGCATGCGCGCGATCCCCAGCACGACCGAGCCGCCATGTCCGCCTCGGCGAGGACCGCCTCCTGCGCGATGTGCCCGCATCGCTCAGCGCAGGCGCACCGACACCCGGCGCCAGGCCCGGATGGCCGCCGGCGTGAAGCGCGTCTGGTCCCGCGTGTGGCTCCTGCCGAGCGAGATCGAGAACCGCCGCCGCCCCGGCGTCGTGACGTCGAGCCTGCCGCTCCCGCGGACCGTCAGCCGGCCGTGGCCGACTCGCACGTAGGCGAACTCGCGGACGCGCCTGCGGGCCCGGAAGGTCCATCCCCACGCGGAGAAGCTCTCGCGCGCTGAGGCGACCGTGAAGCTCCTGCGGCGCCGCGGCGGACGGCGAAGCTGGGCGTCGAGCCACCGGAGCGCCTGCGCCAGCTCCCGTCTCCAGTAGGGGCGCGAATGCGAGCCGCGGTAGAAGCGGAGGTCGAGCCCTCCGACTCGCTGCCGCCGGATCTCCGCCGCGAAGCGCTCCGCCATCACGTGCGCTCCGGCCTCCGTGGCCAGCCGCGTCCGCCAGATGACCGCCTCGACCGGGTCGGATGGTGCGGAGGCGGGGTCGAAGGGCCCGGGCGTGCCGTCCCCCGAGCGCACGAACAGGCGCACCCCGCGCAGGTTGCCGGCGAGCGCGGTGGGGCTGTTGTCGCGCCAGACCACCTCGTGCTCGTCGGGGTCGCCCGCCTTGCAGCTCGGGTTGCGGCGGTCGATCGAGGGGTCGAGGCTCCCGGAGAGCGAAGCGGCGTACCCGAAGGTTCCGGGGAACGCGGCCGCGTACTTCACCGCGCCGCCGCCCCCCATCGAGATGCCCGCCACGGCGTGTCCCGCCGGGCCGGCGAGGGTCGGGAAGCGGCGGTCGATGAACGGGACCAGCTCACGAACGTGGAAGCTCTCCCAGGCCGGCGCGCGGCCGGCGGCGCCGGCCTCGAGCCCGAACCAGTCGGAGTAGCCGCCGTTGCGGCGCGGGTCGCGCTCGCTCCCGTCCGGCATCACGACGATCAGCCTCATCCGGCCGACGAGCTCGCGGAGACCGAGGTCGTCGACCCAGTCCCGGCGGTCGCCGCCCGCGCCGTGGAGCAGGTAGAGGACCGGGTAGCGCGTTCGTCCCGAGCGGTCGTAGGAGCGCGGGAGCAGCACGTCGACCTTCTGCCGGCCCATCGCGCGGGACCGGAGGCCGAGCGTCAGGAGCCGCCCCTCGGCCGTGCGCCCGGTCTCGCTCAGGCCGGTGCGAACGGGCGTGGTGCGCTGCACGCACACGGGCCAGGCGGCATGGGCGGGGGCTGCGGCGCCGAGCGCGATCGCCACCGCCAGCACGAGTGGCCGGAGGGTCCTCAAGCTTGCCCTACGAGAGACATGCGTGTATCTCTTGCACGGTGACCGGCGGCGAGCGTACGGCCGCGACCCCCCTCCCGCGGGGCCGCCACAAGCTGCCGCGCGAGGCGGTCCTCGCCTCCCAGCGCGCGCGGCTGCTCGAGGCCATGTCCGAGCTCGTCGGACGGCAGGGGTACGAGGCCACCACGGTCCCGGACGTCGTGGCCGCCGCGCGGGTGTCGCGAAACGCCTTCTACGACCTCTTCAGCGACAAGACCGACTGCTTCATCGCCCTCTGCGAGGACGCCGGTCACGAGCTGGCGACGGAGCTGGTGGCCTTCGTGAACGAGGGGGACTGGCGCGTCGCGCTCCGAGAGGGCCTCCGCACGTATCTCCGCTGGTGGCAGGAGCGTCCTGCGCTGGCCCGCGCGTACCTCGTGGAGCTTCCGATGGCCGGCCCGCGCGCGATCGTGCAGCGGGAGCGCCAGTACGACCGCTTCGGCGGCGTCCTCCAGGCGGTCGGCCAGTGGGCGCGCCTGGACCGGACGGACCTCCCCGAGCTGAGGAGCGTCTCCGTGCGCGCCGCGGTCATCTCCGTCACGGAGCTGGTGGCGGCGCAGGTCCGCGAAGCGGGGCCCGATCGCCTGCTCGAGCTGGAGGACGACCTCTACCACCTGCTCGTGACGCTGCTCGCGGGGCCGCCGGCCGACTGAGCCGGCAGGGTCACGGCAGGGGGCCCAGGGAGACCCTCCGTCCGTCGAGCTGCGACTCGATCGTCCCGCCCACCCCGCCCGGGCCGATCGGCACGCCGCTCGCCCGCAGCCAGCCGCGGTGCCGGCCGGACACGACCACGTCGGCGTCGTAGACCGACGGATTGCCGTACAGGAAGCCTGTCACCGTGTACCCGGCGCGCTCGACGCCGTCGAGCACCAGGCCGCGCTCGTCCGAGAACCCTAGATAGCGCACCTCGATGCCCGACCCGAAACCCTGAACGGGCGACGGCCCGGTCGTCACGACCATGCGGCCCGACACGCGTCCGCGGCGCGACCGCGGGAGCGGCGGATCGTCCGGCACGTATCCCGCCAGCGGAGGCGCCCAGCGCGGGACGGGCGAGCGGGCCGGGCGCGGCGGACACGCCGGGCGCCGGTCGGCGAGCCGGACGACGATGACGCGCGTGCCCTCGCCGTCGATCCGGCGCTGCCAGAAGACCACGGCCGTCCCGTCGGGCTTCCACCTCGTCACGGCGCGTGAGTCCCACCCCGATGCGTTGGCCCCCGGCGCCAGCGGCCGGCCGAGATCGCCGGTGCGGTCGGCCCCGACCGCCACCAGCCAGGGCTCCGCGATCTGAGGGCCGCGCTCGCGGAAGACGACGAACGGAAGCGCGGAGAGGCCGAGCTCGATCGCGGTGGGCCGCCTGACCTGGGCCACGGCCTCGAGCAGGCCGGCGCCGCGGGCGCTCCCCGCCACCAGCCAGTCGCGTCCGCGGTAGCGGGCCGGCGAGAGATCGACGTCCTCGTCCCAGTCGGGTGCCCAGGTGAGGCGCGACTCGCGGCCCGTGGCGAGGTCCACCGCAACGTCGTCGGGATTGCCCGCCTCGAAGGCGCCGAGGAAGCGGGCGAACGTGACGGCCCCGCCATCCGGCGTGAACCCCTTGAGCTCACCGTCGGTCGCGACCACCCGCGGGCCGGTCACGCGGTAGCGGGCGCCGTCACGGACGAGCCTGCCGACGATGCCCGCGCCTGTCTCGCGTCCCGAGGCGCTGCGGCGGATCTGCGTGAACGCGACGTGCACGCCGTCGGGGGAGACCCGGAACTCGCGCTGGTCCTGGACGACGTTCGGGTCGCCGGCCGACGGGACCTCGATCGGCAGGACCCTCGCGCCGCGACAGTCGAGCAGCGACGGAAGGCACTCGAGCACGCCGTGGTCGGCCGGGCTGAAGGGCGTCTGGTCCCCGACCCGGACGAGGACGCGCCGCCCGTCGGGGAACGCAGCCGGCTTCGTGAGAGCCGGACCGGACCAGGCGCCGCAGGAGAGGCACGTGAAGCCAGAGCCGTCCTCTCGGAAGCTGACTATCTGCGTGCCCGCGAAGGCGCTCGACTGCGCCCCCGCGAGGACGCGGCGGCCGTCGTCCGTGTACGACGGGAACTCGACCCGCGTGACCGTGGACGGCAGCGGGACGACGGTCTGCACGAGGTGCTCCTGCTGGCCGACGCGCGCCGACGCGCCGCCCGCGGGCAGCCCGGCGAGAACCACTGTGGCCACCAGCCACGCCACGCCCTCTCTCCTCGTCACGAGGTTAAAAATACGTGCGTGTCTTCAGAGAGTCAAGAGGGATCCGACGGCGTTCGGACTCTAGTCTCGCCGCATGCGCGCGATCCTGAGCACGACCGAGCCGCCCCACGTCCGCCTCGGCGAGGCGCCCGACCCCGCCCCCGCGCCGGGCGAGGCACTCGCCGAGGTCAGGGCGATGTCCGTGAACCGCGGCGAGGTGCGCCGGCTCGCGACGCTTCCGGAGGGCAGCCAAACCGGCTGGGACGTGGCGGGTGTGGTCCGCGAGCCCGCGGCCGACGGCAGCGGGCCGCCGGCGGGGACGCGGGTCGTGGGCGTGGGTGGCTCGCTGGCCCGCGCCGCCGCCTGGGCCGAGCTGGCCCCGGTTGCGACCGACCGCCTCGGCACGCTCCCGGACGAGGTCTCCTTCGTCGCGGCGTCCACGCTGCCCGTCGCGGGCCTCACGGCTCTGCTCTCGCTCGAGCGCGGCGGGCTCCTCGCCGAGCGGCGCGTGCTGGTCACCGGGGCTGCCGGCGGAGTCGGCCGGTTCGCCGTCCAGCTGGCCGCGAACGCCGGCGCGCACGTGACCGCCGTCGCCCGCGACGCGGAGCGGGCCGAGGGTCTCGGGGAGCTGGGCGCCGAGGAGATCGTCCACGGGCTCGAACCGGAGGGCGAGCGCTTCGACCTCATCCTCGAGTCGGTCGGCGGACCCTCGCTGGCCGCGGCGCTCAGGCGCGTGTCGCCGCAGGGCCAGGTCGTGAGCTTCGGCGACTCGTCGGGCGAGCCCGTGACCTTCGGCGCCCGCGACTTCTACCGCAGCACCGGCGCCTCGCTGTACGCGTTCCTGGTCTTCGCCGAGCTCGACCGGAGCGGCACCGGCTCGGCCGACCTGGAGCGGCTCGCGCGGATGGTTGCCGCCGGGAGGCTTGATCCCGGCGTGAGCGTGGAGGCGAGCTGGCGGGAGGCGGGCCCTGTGCTCGAGGCCCTGCTGGACCGCCGGGTCAAGGGCAAGGCCGTGCTGCTGGTCGACTAGAGCCCGGCCGCCTCCATCGCGGCCTGGATCTCGGTGAACGTCTCCATCCGGACGACCTTCCCGTCGCGGAAGTCGAGCAGCCAGCCGGCCGGCCGCTTCTCGAAGCCGAGCCCGCTGCCGCGGCCCTTCGCGCGCCAGCTGCCCAGCACGAGCAGGCGCCCGGGCCCCGCGTCGAGCACCTCCTCCGGGTGCAACTCGAACGTCTCCCAGAAGCCGAAGTGCTGGTCGACCCACTGGCGCACGCCCGCCTTGCCGTGGAAGACGGTGCCCTCCACGGTGATCGGCACCCACTCGATGTCCGGGTGGACGCATTCCTCGATCGCGCCCTCCACGTCGCCGCGGTTGAACAGCTCGGACCACCGGTGCCACACCTGCTCGGACGGCAGCGGCACCCGGCCCCCCGCTAGCGCTCGTCCCGGGGGCCGGACCAGAACGCCTCGCCGACCGTCACGGTCCGTGCAATCTCGGCCTGGTGGCGGAGCGAGTTGGGGTCGCCGTCCTCGTAGGCGAACATGCCCTGCGCGGAGATCCGGCGCGCCTCGCCGGTGCCGCCGAGGTACTGATCGACCACGCGCGCGCAGCGGCGGCCCTCGGCGATCGCCGTGACCACGAGCGACTGGCCGGTCCGCGCGTCGCCGCAGGCGAAGACCCCGTCCACCTTCGTGCCGTAGACGGGCGCCTTGACGTTGCCGCGTCCGTCGAGGTCGAGCCCGAGCTCCTCGACGGCGCCCTCGTGCTCGGGATGGCTGAAGCCGATCGCGATCAGGACGAGCTCGGCGCGCTCCTCGAACTCGGTGCCGGGCACCGGCTTGAGATCGCGCGACGAGGTGCCCTCCACGCGCCAGCCGCGCACGGCCGAGACGGCGCCGTCCCGGCCCAGCAGCTCGATCACCTCCGTGCCGAAGCGGCGGTCGCCGCCCTCGTCGAGCGCGTACGTGGTCGGCGTGCGCTTGGGCGGCAGCGGCCACGGCGTGCTCTCCATCCGGCCCTTCTTCGGGAGCGGCGGGTAGACGTCGAGCATCAGCACGTCCTCGGCGCCCTCGCGGAGCGCGTTCGAGACGCAGTCCATGCCGGTGTCGCCGCCGCCGACGACCACCACGCGCCTGCCGGCCGCGCTGATCTGCCGCTCCGGCGGGGTCTCGCGCGCCGGGCGGCCCTCGGAGCGCGCCACCCAGCGGTTGCGCTGGTAGAGGTAGTCCATCGCGAAGTGCACGTTCTCGAGCTCGCGACCCGGCGTCTCGAGGTCGCGGTGCACGCGCGAGCCGATCGCGACCACCACCGCGTCGTGGCGGCGGCGTAGCTCCTGGGCCTCGACCGTGACGCCGACGTCCGTGTCGCACGCGAAGTCGATGCCCTCGTCCTCGAGCAGCTTCACGCGCCGGTCGATGATCCACTTCTCGAGCTTGGCGTCCGGAACGCCGAAGCGCAGGAGGCCGCCCGGGGCCTCGTCGCGCTCGTAGACGGTGACCTTGTGGCCGAGCTTGTTGAGCTGTGCCGCCACCGCCAGGCCGGCCGGGCCGGAGCCCACGACCCCGACGGACTTGCCGGTGCGGCGGTCGGGCGGCTCGGGCTCGATCCAGCCCTCGTCGAACCCGCGCGAGGCGATCGCCAGCTCGATCTGCTCGATCGTGACCGGGTCGTCGTTGATGTCGAGCACGCACGCCGACTCGCACGGCGCCGGGCAGATCAGCCCGGTGAACTCGGGGAAGTTGTTGGTGGCATGAAGCTGGACGAGCGCGTCCTGCCAGCGGTCGCGGTAGACGAGGTCGTTCCAGTCGGGGATCCGGTTGCCGAGCGGGCAGCCCTCGTGGCAGAACGGCACGCCGCAGTCCATGCAGCGCGCACCCTGGTCGCGCAGCGTCTGGTCGTCCGGCAGCGTGAAGTACTGGCGGTAGTCGTGGACCCGCTCCTTCGGGTCGCGCTTCTCGAACCCCGCGCGGTGAAGGCGCAGGAAGCCCTTCGGGTCGCCCATGTCAGCCCCTCGCGCCGACCGGTTGACCGGGCTGCGGCTCGTCCAGCTCGGCGAGCGCGCGCTTGTAGTCGTGCGGCATGACCTTCACGAAGCGCTCGACCGACTCGCTCCAGGTCTCGAGCAGGCGCGCGGCCACCGTCGACCCGGTGCGGTCGCGGTGCTCCTCGACGAGCGCGCGGATCTCCTCCGCGTCGTCGCCCGAGATCTCGTCGAAGCCGACGAGCTCGGTGTTGCAGCGCGAGCGGAAGTCGCCGTCCACGTCGAGGACGTAGGCGATGCCGCCGCTCATGCCCGCGGCGAAGTTCAATCCGGTCGGCCCGATGACGACCACGCGGCCGCCGGTCATGTACTCGCAGCCGTGGTCGCCGATGCCCTCGACCACCGTGTGCGCGCCCGAGTTGCGGACCGCGAAGCGCTCGCCCGCGAGCCCGCGGAAGAACGCGCGGCCGCCGGTGGCGCCGTAGAGCACGACGTTGCCGACGATCACGTTCTCCTCCGGGGCGAAGCTCGCCGCCTCGGGCGGGCGCACGATGATGGATCCGCCCGACAGGCCCTTGCCGACGTAGTCGTTGGCGTCGCCCTCGAGCTCGAGGCAGACCCCGCTCGCGAGCCAGGCGCCGAAGCTCTGCCCGGCGGAGCCGCGCAGCTTGACGTTCACGGACCCCTCGCCGAGGCCCTCGCGGCCGAGCCGCCGCGCGATCTCGCCCGAGAGCAGGCCGCCCACGGCGCGGTTCTTGTTCTCGATCGGGCGCTCGGCGTCCACGCGCTGCCCCGCCTCGATCGCCGGGCGGCAGAGCTGGAGCAGGTCCACGTCGATCGAGTCCCAGAGCACCGGCTCGGGGGCGCGGATCCGGAAGCGCGGCGTCTTCTCGTCCACGCCCTCTGGCACGGCCAGCAGCGGGCGCAGGTCGATCCCGCGCGCCTTCCAGTGGTCCACGGCCTCGTCGGGCTCGAGCAGGTCGGTGCGGCCGATCAGCTCCTCCACGGCGCGCACGCCCATGGACGCCATCAGCCCGCGCACCTCCTCGGCGACCATGAACAGGTAGTTCACGACGTGCTCCGGCTTGCCGGCGAAGCGCTCGCGCAGCTCGGGGTCCTGCGTGGCCACCCCGACCGGGCACGTGTTGAGGTGGCAGACGCGCATCATCACGCAGCCCAGCGCGATCAGCGGGGCCGTGGAGAAGCCGAACTCGTCGGCGCCCAGGATCGCGCCGATCACCACGTCGCGCCCTGTCCGCATCTGGCCGTCGACCTCCACGAGGATGCGCGAGCGGAGGTCGTTGCGCAGCAGCGTCTGCTGGGTCTCGGCGAGGCCGATCTCCCACGGGATGCCGGCGTGCTGGATGGACGCCTGCGGGGACGCGCCCGTGCCCCCGTCGTGCCCCGCGATCACCACGTGGTCTGCGTTCGCCTTGGCCACGCCCGCGGCGATGGTCCCGACGCCGACCTCGGACACGAGCTTCACCGAGACCCGCGCGCGCGGATTCGCGCAGCGCAGGTCGTAGATCAGCTGCTTGAGGTCCTCGATCGAGTAGATGTCGTGGTGCGGCGGCGGCGAGATCAGCCCGACGCCGGGCGTGGAGTAGCGCAGCCGCGCGATGTAGCGGTCCACCTTGTGACCCGGAAGCTGGCCGCCCTCGCCGGGCTTGGCGCCCTGGGCGACCTTGATCTGGAGCTCGTCCGCGTTGGCCAGGTAGTGCACGGTCACGCCGAAGCGCCCCGACGCCACCTGCTTGATCGAGGAGCGCCGGTCGTCGTCGAAGCGGGCCGGGTCCTCCCCGCCCTCGCCCGTGTTCGACTTGCCGCCGAGGTGGTTCATCGCGACCGCGAGCGTCTCGTGGGCCTCGGGCGAGAGCGCGCCGAGGCTCATGCCGCCCGACTTGAAGCGGCGCACGATGTCGATGGCGGGCTCGACCTCGTCGAGCGGCAGCGGGTCGATGTCGTCGCGGAAGCGCAGGAGGCCGCGCAGCGTCGACCGCGGGGCGGCCACGTGGTTCACGTAGCGGGCGAAGCGCTCGTAGGCCTCGGCGCCGTCGCCGTTGCGCGCCGCGTGCTGGAGGCTCGCGATCGTCTCCGGGTTCCAGCCGTGGAACATCCCGCCGCGCCGCCACTGGTAGACGCCGGCGGACGGCAGCAGCTCGGAGGTCGCCGCCGGGTAGGCGCGCGCGTGACGGTCGAGCGCCTCGCGCGCGAGCACGTTCAGCCCCACGCCGCCGATCCGGGAGACGGTGCCGGTGAAGTGCCTGTCCACGAGCTCGCGCTCGAGCCCGACGGCCTCGAAGATCTGCGCGCCGGTGTAGGAGCGGATCGTGGAGATGCCCATCTTCGAGAGCACCTTCAGCAGCCCCTTGCCGATCGCCTTGATGACGCGCGCCTCGGCCTCCGCCGGGCTCATGCCCTCGGGCAGCCGGCCGGCCCGGTGGAGCGAGTAGATCGACTCGAACAGGATGTACGGGTTGACCGCCGAGTTCCCGTAGCCGATCAGGCAGGCCAGGTGGTGGATCTCGCGCGCCTCGCCGGTCTCCGTCACGAGGCCGATCTGGAGGCGGGTGCCCTCGCGGACCAGGTGGTGGTGGACCGCGGCGGTGGCGAGCAGCGACGGCATCGGGGCGCGGTCCGGGCCCATGTTGCGGTCGGACAGGATGATGATGTTGACCCCGCGCGCCACGAGGTCCGACGCCTCCTGGCAGATCTCCTCGAGGCGCTGCTCCATCCCGTCCGGCCCGCCGCCGACCGGCCACGTCATGTCGATGGTGCGCGCCTCGAAGACGTCGTGGTCGACCTGGCGCAGCTTCTCGAGCTCGCCGTTGCGAAGGATCGGCTGCGGCATCACGAGCTGGTGGCAGTGGTCGGGCGTCTCGCCGAGCAGGTTGATCTCGGGGCCGATCACGGCCTCGAGGCTCATGACGATCGACTCGCGGATGGGGTCGATCGCCGGGTTCGTGACCTGGGCGAACAGCTGCTTGAAGTAGGAGAAGAGCGGCGGCCGCGCGTCGGACATCACCGCGGGCGCCAGGTCGTTGCCCATGGAGCCGGTCGGCTCCTGGGCGTCACGGGCCATCGGCGCGAGGATGATCCGCAGGTCCTCCTCGGACCAGCCGAACGCGAGCTGGCGGGCGCGCAGCGGCTCCACGCGCGGCACGCGCGGGCTGCGGTCGGGCAGGTCCTCGATGTGCACGACGCGGTCGCGCAGCCACTCGCCGTACGGGCGCCGCTCCGCCATCTGGAGCTTGATCTCCTCGTCCGGCACGACGCGCTCGGCCTCGAGGTCGACCAGGAAGAGCTTGCCGGGGTGGAGCCGGCCCTTGGCCTTGACGTTCTCGTCGGCCACCTTGAAGACGCCGGTCTCCGAGGCGAGCACGACCCAGCCGTCGTGGGTCTCCAGCCAGCGGCCGGGGCGCAGCCCGTTCCGGTCGAGGGTCGCGCCCACGACCTTGCCGTCGCTGAAGACGACGGCCGCCGGTCCGTCCCACGGCTCCACCAGCGCCGAGTGGTAGGAGAAGAAGTCCTTGACCTCCTGCGGGAGCTCCGGGCGGCCCTCGTGGGCCTCCGGCATCAGCATCGAGATCGCGTGCGCGGGCGAGCGTCCGCCGAGCACGAGCAGCTCCAGCAGGCCGTCGAGCGAGGCCGAGTCGGAGATGTCGTCGCGCAGGAGCGGCTTGATCTTCTCCACGTCCTCGCCGAAGAGCTGCGATGCGAGGCCACCCTCGCGGGCGCGCATCCAGTTGCGGTTGCCGCGCAGCGTGTTGATCTCGCCGTTGTGGGCGAGCATCCGGTACGGGTGGGCGAGCTCCCAGCTCGGGAAGGTGTTCGTGGAGAACCGCGAGTGCACGACCGCCAGGCGGCTCTCGAGGCGCGGATCCATCAGGTCCGGGAAGTAGCGCGACAGCTGCGGAGCGGTGAGCATGCCCTTGTAGACGACCGTCCGCGAGGAGAAGCTGGCGATCGAGAGGCCCTCGAGCTGCTCGCGCTCCACGACGCGGCGGATCACGTACAGGCGCCGCTCGAGCGAGTCGCGGTCGGTCACGCCGTCCTCGGTCGCCCCCACGAACACCTGGGCGATGTGCGGGGCGGTGCGCTTGGCGCCGGACCCGCAGGCGCTGTCATCGATCGGCACCTCGCGCCAGCCCAGCAGCCGGAGCCCCTCCTCCTCGATGGAGCGGTCGATCAGCTCGACGGCGGCCGCGCGCGCCTCGGCGCCCTGCGGCAGGAAGCACATCCCCACCCCGTAGCCGCCGGAGGCCGGCAGCTCCAGTCCCGACTCCTCGCGCACGAACAGGTCGGGGATCTGGATCAGGATCCCGGAGCCGTCCCCGGTGTCCGGGTCCGCGCCCTCGGCCCCGCGGTGCTCGAGCTGCTCCAGGGCGTAGAGCGCCCGGGAGACGACCTCGTGCGAGCCGGGCGCGCCGATGCGCGCCACGAAGGCGACGCCGCAGGCGTCGTGCTCGTAGCTCGGGTCGTACAGGCCGGGCACTGCCTGCAGGGCTTCCACCTCCTCGGGCTGGTTTCCGCGCCTTCTCCGAGGAGGCGCGAGGGTGGTAGGGGAACGCGAAATTATAGAGCCGAAGCGGCGTGCGAACCGGCCTGGAGCACACCTGCTCGTACAGGCGAGTATCGTCGCCTGACTCGTGGGCACGACCATCACGATCCTCTCCCAGAAGGGCGGCACCGGGAAGACGACCACGGTCCGCTCGCTCGCGGACGCCTACCGGCGCGCGGGGCTCGAGGTCCTCTGCGTGGACCTGGACCCGCAGGGGAACCTCTCGGACTACTTCGACGTGCCCGCCGACGCCTCGCCGTCGGTGGCCGACGTGCTGTCGGGCCAGGCCAAGGCGGCCGACGCGATCCACGAGGACGTGCTCCCCGCCAACCTCGGGCTGGCCGAGGCCGAGCTGATCCTCGCCGGGAAGATGGGACGCGAGCTGACGCTCCGGCGCGCGCTCCGCGAGGTCAAGCGCCGCTACGACCTGGTCCTCGTGGACTGCCCCCCGTCTCTGGGCCTCCTCACCGTGAACGCGCTCGTGGCCGCCGACGAGGCGGTGATCTCGTCCGAGGCCGAGTACTTCTCGCTCCAGGGCGTCGAGCAGGCGCTCGAGGTGGTGGAGCTGGCCAAGGAGTCGCTCCATCCGGACCTCGAGTGGCTCGGCATCGTGCTCAACATCGCCGACATGCGGCTCGTGCACTCGCGCGAGGCGCTCCGCCAGCTCCGGGAGCGCTTCGGCGAGAAGGTCTTCGGAACCGTCATCCGGCGCTCCGTGCGCTACGCCGAGTCGGCCGAGCGCGGCGTCTCGATCGTGGACTTCGCCCCCGACCTGGGCGCGGACTACGTGGCCCTGGCGGACGAGATGCTCGAGCGGCTGGGCGGGTACGAAGACGCCAGACAGCGCCTCGACGCCTTGCGCGCGGAGCTCGTGCCCGCATAGGGTTCGACCTCGTGTCGGAGCTGATGTTCAAGCCGGCCGGTGAGCTGGCGCGCATGGTCCGCGAGGGCGAGATCACCGCGCGCGAGCTGGTCGAGGCCTCGTTCGAGCGCATCGAGGCGCTCCAGCCCGAGATCAACGCCTTCGTCCACCTGGACCGGGAGGGCGCGCTGGCCACGGCCGACTCGATCGGGCCGGACGACGCGCGCCCCTTCGCCGGGGTGCCGATCGCCATGAAGGACACGACCCCGGTGGCCGGGATGCCCTTCACCTTCGGCTCCGACCTGTTCGGCGACTTCGTGCCTCAGCACGACTCGTTCGTCACCCGCCGCATCCGCGACGCCGGGTTCGTGATCGTGGGCAAGACCAACATGCCCGAGTTCGGGATCCTGCCGGTGAGCGAGCCGCGCCGCTTCGGCCCGGCCCGGAACCCGTGGGACACGTCGCGCACGCCGGGCGGCTCGTCCGGCGGCGCCGCCGCCGCGGTGGCCTCGGGGATGGTCCCGATCGCACACGGCAGCGACGGCGGCGGCTCGATCCGCATCCCGGCGGCCTGCTGCGGCCTCGTCGGGCTGAAGCCCACGCGCGGCCGCGTCTCCCGCGGGCCCGAGCAGGGCGACGACTTCCTCGTACAGGACGGCGTGCTCAGCCGGACGGTGGCCGAGACGGCCGAGCTGCTCGACCTGCTCGCCGGGTACGAGCTCGGCGACGCCACCTGGGCGCCGCCGCCCGCCGAGCCGTTCGCGAGCGCGGCCGAACGCGAGCCCGGCAGGCTGCGCATCGGCGTGACGACGGCGATGCCGATCGCCGGCGAGCTGGACCCGGTGGCCGCCTCCGCGGTGAGCGAGGCCGTGGACCTGCTGAG
>JAFGJG010000041.1 GCA_016929195.1 Thermoleophilaceae bacterium | reverse complement strand
CTTCAAGTTCTCGACCTACGCCACCTGGTGGATCCGCCAGGCGATCTCCCGGGCGATCGCCGACAAGGGCCGGACGATCCGGATCCCGATCCACATCGACAACATCATCAAGAAGCTCGACGGGGCCCAGCGCAAGCTGGAGGCGGCCGGCGACCGCGACCCGACGGTCGAGGAGATCGCCGCGCTCGCCGGGGTGGACCCGGTGGAGGCCGACGTCCTCCTGCGCGCCGCGCAGCCGCTGGTCTCGCTCGACAAGCCGGTGGGCGACGACTCCGACGCGGCCCAGTTCGGCGAGCTGATCCCGGACGAGAGCACGAAGTCGCCCTATGAGGCGGCCGCCGAGTCGATGATGCACGAGCGCCTCGACCGCGTCCTCGACAACCTGCCCTACCGCGACCGCCGCATCATCACGCTGCGCTTCGGCCTCGACGGCGAGTCGCCCCGCACGCTCGACCAGGTCGCGCGGCTCTTCAAGCTCACGCGCGAGCGCACGCGGCAGATCGAGGAGGCGGCGATCCGGAAGCTCGGGACGCTCGCCGAGGCACAGGCTCTGCGCGACGCCGCCTAGCCGCGATCCGGCCAGGTTGCCGCCGGGGGGATCGGGGGGCGTGAGCCCCCCGGCTGCTTCTAGACTGCCCGGCCGTGCCGGTGAACGCCGAGGCAGTCGGGAAGACCTATCCGCCCTACGTCTACGAGGTGGGGAAGGAGAAGATCCGCGAGTACGCGCACGCGGTCGGCGAGGACAACCCCGTCTACTTCGACCGCGAGCAGGCGAAGGCGGCCGGCTTTCGCGACGTCCCGGCCCCGCCGATGTTCGCGGTCGTGTACTCGGCCGGCTCGGTCGGACCCGCGGTCCTCGACCCCGAGGTCGGCATCAACTTCCCGATGATGGTCCACGGCTCGCAGGAGTTCGTCTGGGGCGAGCCGGTCTGCGCCGGGGACGAGATCACGACCGAGACGACCGTCAAGGACATCTCGGAGCGCGGCGGGATGGGCTTCTACGTCTTCGAGTCGGTGTCCCGCAACCAGGACGGCCAGCAGGTCGTGAGGGGCACCTGGACCAACATCGTCAGGGGGGTGTGAGCGTGAACGTGGACCTGAAGGTGACGCCGGACCGCTTCCTGCCGCACCGCTACGCGGGCGCGTCGGGGGACTTCAACCCGATCCACATCGACGTGGAGTTCGCCAAGCAGGTGGGGCTGCCGGGCAACATCCTCCACGGCCTCTACACGATGGCGCAGGTGGCGCGCGCGAACGTCAACGCCGCCGGCGGCGATCCGCGCAGCCTGCGGCGGCTGTCGGTCCAGTTCCGGGGGATGGGCTTCCCCGAGCAGGAGATCACCGTGACCGGCACGGTCAGGGAGGAGCGCGACGGCGTGGTGGTGGTCGACACCGAGGCCGAGCAGGGCGGCAACCGGATCATCCGGAACGCCGAGGCCGAGCTGAAGACCGGCTGATCCGGCCGTAGGCGGCGGCGCCCGCCACAATAGGACCGTGGAGATCAGCGAGCGACAGAGCTTCCTGCTCCGGAAGGTGATCGAGGGGCACGTGTCCCTGGATCAGCCCGTGGGGTCCAGGTGGATCGCCGACCAGCACGACATCCCGTGGGGGCCGTCGACGGTGCGGGCGGAGCTGGCGCGGCTCGAGGAGATCGGCCTGCTCGAGCACCCGCACACCTCCGCCGGGCGCCTGCCGACCGATCGCGGGTACCGCTTCTACGTCGACGAGATCCTCGCCGAGGGCGGGCTCCCGGTTCCCCGCAAGTCCGTCGAGCTGTCCGACATGCGCCGCGAGGTCGACGAGGCCATGCGTGCCACCACGGAACAGCTCTCCCAGGTCACCAACCTGCTGGCGCTCGTCACGGCGCCCCCGATCGAGACGGCCACGATCAGGCACGTCGAGGTGCTGCTCATGCAGCCGCAGGTCGCCATGGTCGTCGTCATCACGTCCACGGGCGGCGTCACGAAGCGGGTGATCTCCTATGACGAGCCGATCGACCCGGGCCTCATCGACTGGGCCGGGAGCTTCCTCAACGAGGAGCTGGGCGGCCTCGACGTGGGCTCGCGCCTGCTCGGCTCGCGGCTCGCCGACCCGCAGCTCTCCGAGCGTGAGCGCTCGTTCCTCGCCACGCTCGCGCCCGCCTTCACCGAGCTCGTGGAGACGGCCGAGAGCACGCTCTTCATGGAGGGCGCCGCCCGGCTCGTCTCCGAGCATCGCTTCCAGGAGCTGTCGCAGCTCGCGTCGCTCCTGCAGGTGCTCGAGCACCGGCGAGCGCTGCTCGGGCTGCTGCGCCAGTCGCTGTCCGAGCCGAGCGTCTTCCTCCGCATCGGTAGGGAGAACGAGGCCCCCGAGTTCAGCACGCTCAGCATCGTGGGGGCCAACTACGGCCTCGCCCGCCGCAACCTCGGTGCGGTCTCCGTCATCGGCCCGGTGCGAATGGACTACCCGCGCGCGATCATGGCCGTGCGCCAGGCGGCGAACGAGCTGTCGCGCTTCGTGGCCGAGGTGTACGACGAGTGAGGCGCGACCCGTACGAGGTGCTGGGCGTCGACCGGGGCGCCGACGACCGGGCTGTCAAGAAGGCCTTCCGCTCGCTGGCGCGCGAGCTGCACCCTGACGTCAACAAGCACGACCCCGAGGCGGAGGAGAAGTTCAAGGAGGCCGCCGAGGCCTACGAGATCCTCTCCGACGCCGATCGGCGCACCACCTACGACCGCTACGGCTTCGAGGGGCTCGACTCGCGCGGATTCGCGTCCACCTCGCACGGCTTCGGCTCGTTCGCAGACATCTTCGACGCCTTCTTCGGCGGCGATCCGTTCGGTGGCGGCGGCTTCGGCGGCGGCGCCGGCCGCGTGCAGGGCGGCGACGTGGGCGTGGAGGTGGAGATCACGCTCGAGCAGGCGGCGCGCGGGGACACGGTCGAGGTCTCCTACGACCTCGTGGACGCCTGCGAGCGCTGCCACGGCAACCGCGCCGAGCCGGGCACCCCGATCGAGACGTGCGAGCGCTGCGGCGGCGCCGGGCGCCTGCGGGCGGTCACGCGGACGGCGTTCGGGCAGCTGGTGCGCGAGCAGCCGTGCGACGTCTGCGACGGCGACGGCAAGATCCCCACGCACCCGTGCGAGGCGTGCGGCGGCCGCGGGCGGAAGGCCGTCCGCAAGACGCTGTCGGTCGACGTCCCGGCCGGGATAGCGGACGAGCAGCGCATCCGGCTCACCGGCCGCGGGCACGCCGGCGAGCGCGGCGGCCCGCCCGGCGACCTGTACGTGCTCGTGCGGGTGGCCGAGGACGAGCGCTTCCTCCGCGACGGGAGCGATCTGGTCACGGTCGTGGACGTCCCGGCGCCGGCGGCCGCGCTCGGCACCACCGTCACGGTCGCGACGCTCGACGGCGACGAGGAGGTCGAGGTGGCGGCCGGCACCCAGCCGGGGACGGTCGTGACCCTCCGCGGGCGCGGGATGCCGGCGATCGGCCGCGGTCGCCGCGGCGACCAGCGCGTGGTGCTGAACGTCGTGATCCCGCGCAACCTCTCGGAGCGCCAGCGCGAGCTGCTCGAGGAGCTGCGCGGCTCGCTCACGGACGAGAACCTGGCGGAGCCCGGCGACGAGTCGCTGCTGGCCAAGGTCAGGCGCGCGTTCCGCTGATCCGGCTGGCGGTGAGGGCGTCCGCCGCGGACGCCGAGCGGGTTCTGGCGGCGCTGCTCGAGCTTGCGCCCGCCGGCGTCGAGCAGGTGGACGGCGACGGCTGGGTCGAGTACGCGCTCTACGGCGCGCCGGGAGAGCTGCCCGCGCTCCCGCGCGGCGAGGCCGACGTGGCCGGCGCGCGCGTGAGCGTGAGCGGCGACGAGGTGGCCGACGACTGGGCCGAGCGCTGGCGCCGCTTCCACCGTCCGGTGACGGTCGGCGGGCGGCTGCGCGTGCGCCCGCCTTGGGAGCCCGCCGAGGAGGGGCTCGAGGAGCTCGTGGTGGACCCCGGCCAGGCGTTCGGGACCGGTGCGCACCCGACCACGCGGCTCTCGCTGGAACTGCTCCTCGGGCTCGAGCCGCGCGGCTCGCTGGCCGACCTCGGCAGCGGCTCGGGCGTGCTGGCGATCGCGGCCGCGCGGCTCGGGTTCCGGCCGGTCGAGGCGGTGGACTCGGAGCAGGCGGCCGTGGAGGCCACGCTGGAGAACGCGCGCGCGAACGGCGTGGAGCTGGACGTGGTGCGCCGGCTCGACCTGCGGCACGAGCCGCCGCCGAAGGCAAGCGTGATCACGGCCAACCTCGTGCGGCCGCTGCTGCTGCGAGTCGCGGAGCGGATGGAGCGCCCGCCGAAGGCGCTGATCGTCTCGGGGCTGCTGGCCGGCGAGGAGGACGAGGTGGCGGCCGCGTTCGCGCCGCTGGGCGAGAAGCGGCGGCTGACGGACGCGGGCTGGAGCGCCCTTCTGCTCCTGGGGCCCGCCTACACTTGAGCCATGTCCGTGCTCGAGCAGGTCAAGACCGACGTGACGGTCGCCATGAAGGCCGGCGAGCGCGAGCGCGTGCACGCCCTCCGGCTGATCGTCAGCGAGCTGCAGAAGGCCGCGAAGGACGGCGACGGCGACGAGGTCGCCGTACTCCAGCGCGAGCGCAAGCGCCGCCTCGAGGCCGCCGAGGCCTACCGCGAGGGCGATCGCGACGACCTCGCCGCGGGCGAGGAGCGTGAGGCCGAGCTGATCGCCGGCTACCTCCCGGAACAGATCTCGGACGACGAGCTGCAGGCGATCGTGGGCGACGCGGTGGCCGAGTCCGGCGCGAGCTCGCCCGCCGAGATGGGCAAGGTGATGGCGCTGGTGATGCCGCAGGTGAAGGGCCGGGCCGACGGCAAGCGCGTGAGCGCCGCCGTGAAGGAGAAGCTGACTCCGTAGTGAGGACCCGGCTCGAGCTCGAAAACGACGTGGCCGCGGAGCTCGCGGGGCCGGGCGACGCGATCATGAAGACGCTCGAGCAGCACCTTGACTGCGACGTGTTCCTGCGCGGGAACGTGCTCACGCTCGACGGGAGCGACGAGGACGTGGCGATGGGCCGCACCGTCGTGCGCGAGCTCAGCGACCTCGTCAGGGCCGGCCACGAGATCGCCCCCGGCACGATCGAGGCCATCTCGAGCGCGCTCGACCGCCACGAGAGCCCGAGCCGGATCCTCGAGGACGTCGTCTGGCGGCACCGCGGCCTGCGCGTCGCGCCCAAGACCGTCAACCAGAAGCGCTACGTCGACGCCATCCGCCGCAGCACGATCACGGTCGGCATCGGCCCGGCCGGGACCGGCAAGTCGTTCCTCGCCGTCGCGATGGCGGTGGCGGCGCTGTCGCGGCGCGAGGTCAACCGCATCGTCCTGACACGGCCCGCCGTGGAGGCGGGCGAGCGGCTCGGCTTCCTTCCGGGCGACCTGATGGCGAAGGTCGACCCGTACCTCCGCCCGCTCTTCGACGCCCTCTACGACATGCTCGAGCCGGAGAAGGTGAACCAGCACCTCGAGCGCGGCGTGATCGAGGTGGCGCCGCTGGCCTTCATGCGCGGCCGCACGCTCAACGACGCTTTCATCATCCTCGACGAGGCGCAGAACACGAGCCCGGAGCAGATGAAGATGTTCCTCACGCGGCTCGGCTTCAACTCGAAGATCGTGGTGACCGGCGACGTGACCCAGATCGACCTGCCGAAGGACCAGCGCTCGGGCCTGCTCGTGATCGGCGACATCCTGGAGCAGGTGGAGGGCATCGAGTTCGTGCACTTCGGCGGCGAGGACGTGGTCAGGCACAAGCTCGTCCAGCGGATCGTGGCGGCCTACGACGAGTACCAGGAGAAGCAGGCTCCGCCGCTTCGCGAGGCCCGGCGCCGCGGGCAGGCCTGATCGAGCTCGAGCTGATCGGCGCTCCCGAGGAGCTGCGCGCACCCGCCGAGGCGGCGCTGCGCGCGGCCGGGGTCGAGGACGGCCACCTGGCGGTGACGGTCGTGGGGGAGGACGAGATGCGGATGTTGAACCGCGAGCACCGCGAGCGCGACAGCCCCACCGACGTCCTCTCCTTCCCGGTCGACGAGCTGGGCGCGAGCGCCGGGCCGCGCGAGCTCGGCGACGTGGTGATCTGTCCCGAGCACACCAGCGACATGACCGAGGCGGTCGTGCACGGCGTGCTCCACCTGTGCGGCTACGACCACGAGCGCGACGAGGGCGAGATGCTCGACCTCCAGCGCAGCGTGCTCGCCGGGCTGGCGCGGCCGTGACGCGCTCGGGGTTCGTGGCCCTCGCGGGACGGCCGAACGCCGGCAAGTCCACGCTCGTGAACTCGATCGTGGCCGACAAGGTGGCGATCGTCTCCGACAAGCCGCAGACCACGCGCCGCGAAGTGCGCGGCATCGCCACCGGCCCCGACTGGCAGCTCGTCCTCGTGGACCTGCCCGGCGTACAGCGCCCGCGCGACGAGCTGACGGAGCGTATGCAGCGGCGCGTGGAGCACGCGCTCGCCGACGCGGATGCCGTTCTGTTCGTGCTGAACGGCGAGCAGGAGGTCGGGCCGGGCGACCGCTTCATCGCGTCCGCGATCAAGCGCGCCGGCGCGCGCGCCGTGACCGCCGTGAACAAGGTGGACCGGCTGGGGCGCCCCGGCACGGTCGCCGCGCTGGCGGCCGCCGCCGGGCTCGGGCTGGACGGCGAGATCTTCCCGATCAGCGCGCGCAAGGGCACGGGCGTCGCCCAGCTCGTGGACCACCTCGTGGCGCTGCTTCCCGAGGGGCCCTTCCTCTACCCGCCCGACGAGCACACCGACATGCCGGAGGAGGTGCGGCTCGCCGAGCTCGTCCGCGAGCAGGTGCTGCGGCGGACGCGCGAGGAGCTTCCGCACGCGGTGGAGGTGGAGGTCACGGAGCTCGAGCACAGGGAGGACGGGCTGCTCGTGGTCCGCGCCCAGGTGTGGGCCGAGAGCGACTCTCAAAAGGCGATCCTCGTGGGCAGCGGCGGGCGCATGATCAAGGCGATCGGGACGGCGGCCCGGCGCGAGATCGAGAGGTCGCGCGGCGAGCGGATGCACCTCGAGCTGCAGGTGCGCGTGCGGCGGGGCTGGCGCCGCGACGAGGGGCTGCTCGACCGCCTCGGGATCGAATGACCGAGTCCGAGCGCGTCGCCGAGTTCCTGTGCGCCACCGAGGAGGACGTCTGCGACGAGGTCCGCCCGGCCCGCTGCGGCACCGCGCTGCTGACCCCCAGCCTGCCGAGCGTCTGGCAGCTCAACGCCCTCCGCGTGGAGGGCGCGGACGCCGACGCGGGCGCGGTGACGGCGGAGGCCGACGAGCTGCTCGGCGACCTCGGGCACCGGATGCTCTTCGTGCCCGACCGCGAGCTCGGCGCCCGGCTCGCGCCCGAGCTGGCCCGGCGGGGCTGGAACGTCACGCGCCTGCTGGTCATGGTCTGGCGCGGGACGCCCGATCGCATGCCGCGGCCGGGGCCCGGGGCGGAGGTCGAGCGGCACGTGGGCGCCCGCTCGCTCGCGGCGTTTCGCCGTGAGCAGTCCCTGGACGGCGGCGACCGGACGCTCGACGAGCTGGAGGCGATGGACGAGCGCTTCACCGCGGCGGCGTCCGGGCGCGACTTCGCCGCGCCGCCGGACGCGGGCCACTCATGCTGCCGGCTGCTCGCGCGCGACGGGATCGGCCAGGTCGACCAGGTCTGCACGCTCTCGGCGCACCGCAACCGCGGGCACGCGCGCGCGGCCCTGATCGCCGCCCTGGATGCCGCCACGGACCTGGAGACGGTCTTCCTGCTCACGGACTCGGAGGACTGGCCCCGGCACCTGTACTGGCGGCTCGGGTTCGAGCCCGCCGGCGTCGAATGGGAGTTCCTCAAGCTGCCGCTCTCCTCGGCATCTCCATAATCACCGCGATGGACTCGACGCCCGACGCAGCCCTGGCCTGGGAGAAGGGACCGTTGCCCTGCGTGGTCCAGGACTGGCGCACTGGCGAGGTGCTGACGGTCGCCTACATGGACGAGGAGGCGCTCCGGCGCACGCGCGCCAGCGGCGAGATGTGGTTCTGGAGCCGGTCGCGCCGGGAGCTGTGGCACAAGGGCGAGACGTCGGGCAACGTGCAGCGCTTGCGCGCGCTGCGCTGGGACTGCGACGCCGACGCCCTCCTCGCGGAGGTCGAGCCCGCGGGACCGGCCTGCCACACGGGCGAGCGCACCTGCTTCCACAACGGCGACACGGATCCGACGCCGGCCGAGGCGCTCGCGGCGCTCGAGCGGACCATCGCCGCACGCGCTGGTGCCGATCCCGAGGACAGCTACACGGCCCGCCTGCTCGCGGACGGCGCGCTGCGCGGTGAGAAGGTCCGCGAGGAGGCGGAGGAGGTCACGCGCGCCGCCGCCGGCGAGCCCGACGAGCGCGTGGCCGAGGAGGCCGCCGACGTGCTCTACCACCTGGCCGTCCTGATGGCCGGACGCGGCCTCAGCCTGGCCGACGCGTTCGAGGTGCTGAATGGCCGTCGCGGCTGAGCCCGCCGAGCTCGACCTGGCGCCCTCGCTCGACGAGGTGCGCGAGCTTGCGCGCGAGCACTCGCTCGTCCCGCTCCGGCACACTTTCATCGCCGACTGCGAGACGCCCGTCTCGGCGTACCTGAAGCTGCGCGGCGGCGCGCCGTCCTTCCTGCTGGAGTCGGCGGAGCAGGGCCAGCGAGTGGGCCGCTGGTCGTTCCTCGGCTTCCGCCCGCGGAGCGTCATCCGCATGGAGGCCGGGCGGCTCACCGTGGACGGAGAGGAGCGCGAGGCGGGCGACCCCTACGCGCTCGTGGCCGGGGAGCTCGACCGCTGGCGCACCGCGCCGCTGGAGGGCCTGCCGCCGTTCGCCGGCGGCGCGGTCGGCCTGTTCGGCTACGACCTGGTGCGCACCGCCGAGCCGACCGTGGGCGAGCCGAACCCCGACGACACGCACGTGCCGGACCTGGCGCTGATGGTCACCGACGTGCTCGTTGCGTTCGACCACCTGCGCCACGAGGTCACCGTGCTCGCGAACGTCGTGGCGGGCGACGACGTGGAGCGCTCCTACCGGGAGGCGGCCAGGACGATCGCCGACGTTCGCGAGCGGCTCGCCGCTCCGGTGCCGCGGGCTCGCGCCGGGCGCCGTGAGCCCGCGGAGTTCACGTCCAACATGGGCGCCGAGGGCTACGGCGCGGCGGTCGAGCGCGCGAAGGAGTACATCCGCGCGGGCGACGCCTACCAGGTGGTGCCGAGCCAGCGCTGGAGCGCCGACTGTCCCGTGGAGGCCTTCTCGATCTACCGCGGCCTGCGCGCGGTCAACCCGAGCCCGTACATGTACTTCCTCGACTTCGAGGACTTCGAGATCGCGGGGGCCTCCCCCGAGTCGCTCGTGACAGTGAGCGGCGGCCGCGCCCAGCAGCGGCCGATCGCGGGCACGCGCCCGCGCGCGGACACGCCGGAGGACGACCTCGAGCGGGCGCGCGAGCTGCTGGCCGACGAGAAGGAGCGTGCCGAGCACGTGATGCTCGTGGACCTCGGCCGCAACGACCTCGGGCGGGTCTGCGAGTACGGGAGCGTCGTGGTCGACGACCTGATGCACGTCGAGACGTACTCGCACGTGATCCACATCGTGTCGACCGTGTCCGGCAGGCTGCGCGAGGGCGTGTCGCCGATGGACGCGCTGCGCGCGTCGCTGCCCGCGGGCACGCTCTCCGGCGCGCCGAAGATCCGCGCGATGCAGATCATCGACGAGCTCGAGCCGGTCAAGCGCGGCCCCTACGGCGGGGCCGTGGGCTACCTCTCGTACACGGGCGAGCTCGACACCTGCATCTACATCCGCTCGGCGCTCGTCAAGGACGGGCGCGTGCACGTTCAGGCGGGCGCCGGCATCGTCGCCGACTCCGACGCCGCCTACGAGACGCGCGAGACCGAGGCGAAGGCGAACGCAGTCTTCGAGGCGATCCGCCTCGCGTGCGAGCAGGGGGACTGGCCGTGACGCGCGTGCTGGTGATCGACAACTACGACTCGTTCACCTACAACCTCGTCCAGTACCTGGGCGAGCTGGGCGCCGAGCCCGAGGTCGTCCGGAACGACGCCGAGGACGCGGAGGCGCTGCTCGCCCGCTCGCCGGACCGCTTGATCGTCTCTCCCGGGCCGTGCACTCCGGCGGAGGCGGGCGTATCGGTGCCGGCGATCCGGGCTTTCGCCGAGTCCGGTATCCCCGTGCTCGGCGTCTGCCTGGGCCACCAGGCGCTCGCCGCCGCCTTCGGCGGCAGCGTCGTACGCGGCGAGCCGGTGCACGGCAAGACGGCCGAGGTGGAGCACGACGGCAGGACGATCTTCGAAGGGCTCGAAACCCCCCTGGTGGCCGGGCGCTACCACTCCCTGGTCGTGGACCCCGAGCTTCCGGACTGCCTCGAGCGCTCCGCCCACGCCGGCGACGTCGTGATGGGCCTCCGCCACCGCGACCTGCCCGCCGAGGGCGTGCAGTTCCACCCGGAGTCGGTGCTCACCGAAGACGGCCGCGCCCTGCTGCGCAACTTCCTCGCATGACGAACCCGGTGCTGACGGAGGCGATCGACCGGGTCGCTGGGGGCGAGAGCCTGTCCGCCGACGCCGCCGCGCGGGTCCTGCACGAGATCATGGCCGGCGAGTCGTCGGAGGCGCAGACGGCCGCCTTCCTGATCGCGCTGCGCACGAAGGGCGAGAGCGTGGACGAGATCACGGGGCTGGCGCGCGCGATGCGCGAGCTGGCGGTCCCGGTGAACGCGGGCGACGGACTGGTGGACACCGCGGGGACCGGCGGCGGCCGGCCGACCTTCAACGTCTCGACCACGGCGGCGCTGATCGCGGCCGGCGCGGGCTGCCGCGTGGCGAAGCACGGCAACCGGTCGGCCACCAGCCGCTGCGGGTCGGCCGACGTGCTCGAGTCGCTCGGCGCGAGGATCGACCTCGGTCCGGAGCGGGTGGCCGAGTGCATCGACGGCGCCGGCTTCGGCTTCATGTTCGCGCCGCTGCACCACCAGGCGATGCGCCACGTCGTCCCCGTGCGCAAGGAGCTGGCGGTGCGCACGGTCTTCAACTTCCTCGGCCCCCTCACGAACCCGGCGGGCGCCACGCGGCAGGTGATCGGCGTGTCGCATGCGGGTGCGATCGAGGAGATCGGGCACGCGCTCCTGGCGCTCGGGACGGAGAGGGCGCTGGTAGTGTCGAGCGCGGATGGCCTCGACGAGTTCTCTGTTGCCGGGCCCACCCGCGTGGTCGAGCTGAACAGCGACGGATTTGACGCCTACGCCGTGACTCCCGGGGACTTCGGGCTGGAGCCGGCGCCCGACGCCGCCGTGGGGGCCGGGTCCCCGGACGAGAACGCCGCGGTGCTGCGCGCGGTCCTCGATGGCGAGCCGGGGACGGCGCGCTCCATGGCGGTCATGAACGCCGGCGCCGCGATCTACGTCGGCGGCCGCGCGGGCTCGCTGTCCGAAGGCGCCCGCCGCGCCGAGGAGGCGATCGACTCGGGCGCCGCGCGCACGGTGCTCGAGCGCTACGTGGAGATCAGCCGCGCGTGAGCGCCCGGCTCGACAGCCTGGTCGAGGCCACCCGCGACGCCGTCCACCGGCGCAAGGGCGAGCGCCCGCTCGCGGAGCTCGAGCGCGAGGTCGGCAGCGGGCGCGAGGGGCGGCCGTTCGCCGAGGCGCTCTCCCGCCCCGGCACGTCGCTGATCGCGGAGCACAAGCGCCGCTCCCCGTCGGCGGGCACGATCCGCGAGGGCGCGAGCTGTGCGGACCTCGTGCGCGCCTACGAGGCCGGTGGTGCCGCGGCGGTCTCGATCCTCACCGAGGAGACGCACTTCGGCGGCTCGCTCGCCGACCTGGCCGAGGCCCGCGCCGCGACCGAGCTCCCGATCCTCCGCAAGGACTTCACGGTCGACCCGTACCAGCTCTACGAGGCCAAGGCGGCCGGCGCAGACGCGGTGCTCCTCGTGGTCGGCTCGCTGAAGCGCGAGGAGCTGGGCTCGCTGCACGCGCTCGCCGGCGACCTGGACCTGGATGCGATCGTCGAGGTGTCGCTGCCCGAGGAGCTCGAGATCGCGCTCGAGGTGGACGCCGACGTGCTCGGCATCAACAACCGCGACCTCGAGGACTTCAGCGTCGACCTCCAGCGCACGTTCGACCTGATCGCCGACGTGCCGGCGGGCAAGGTCGTGGTGTCCGAGTCGGGCATCCACGCACGCCACCAGATCGACGAGCTCGAGCAGGTCGGAGTGGACGCCGTTCTGATCGGAGAAACGCTCATGCGAGCGCCCGATCCGGAGGTGGCCGTCCGCGAGCTGACTCGATCCGACGAGTAGCCCGGGCCGCCCCCCTACTATGGGGCGGCATGGCGACGCTGCCCGACCTCGACCCGTCCGGCGTCGCCGCGCTGGGCGCTCGGCTCAGGGAGAACGTCAGCCGCGCGGTGAAGGCGCCCGAGGGGGCGCTCGGGGACGTGATCGTCGCGCTGATGGCCGAGGGCCACGTCCTGATCGAGGACTACCCCGGTGTCGGCAAGACCGCGCTGGCGCGCGCGCTCGCGCGCTCGGTCGAAGCCGAGTACGCGCGCGTGCAGTGCACGGCCGACCTGCTGCCCGCCGACGTCGTCGGCACGAACGTCTTCAACCAGCGCGAGAACCGCTTCGAGTTCCGCCCCGGGCCGGTCTTCGCGAACGTCGTGCTCGTGGACGAGGTGAACCGCGCGTCGCCTAAGACGCAGTCCGGCCTGCTGGAGTGCATGCAGGAGCGCCACGTGACCGTGGACAAGCACACCCATGAGCTCGCGCGGCCGTTCGTGGTGCTGGCCACGCAGAACCCGATCGAGTACGAGGGCACCTACCCGCTGCCCGAGGCCCAGCTGGACCGCTTCATGGTCCGCGTGTCGCTCGGCTACCCCACGGCCCAGCAGGAGACCGAGATGCTCGCCGAGCACGGCGAGCGCGACCGCGTGCTCGACCTCGAGCCCGTGGCCGACGTGGGCGACGTGCTCGCCGCTCAGGTCGCCGCCGGCGCCGTGCACGGCAGCGAGGCGCTGCGCCGCTACATCGTCGGGATCCTCGAGGCGACTCGGCGGGACTCGCGCGTGGAGCTGGGCGCGAGCCCGCGCGCCGGGCTGATGCTCTTCCGCGCCGCGAAGGCCAAGGCGGCCCTCGACGGCCGCGACCACGCCCTGCCCGACGACGTCCAGGCGCTGGCCACGTCGGTGCTCAGCCACCGGCTGCTGCTCGCACCGGGCGCGAGCGGCGACGAGCGGGCCGAGGTCGTGCGCGACGCGCTCGACCGGGTCCCGGCCCTCTGACGCGGCGCCGGCCGTGACGCGGGCGATCGGAACCGCGCTCCTCGGGATCGGCCTCTGCCTGGCGGCCGGGACCTTCGACACCCCGTCGCTCTACCTGCCCGGCGTGGCCCTCACGCTCCTCGCCGCCGGCGCGGCGGTCTGGGTCCCGCTCGCCGCCCACGGGGCCAGCGTCACCCGGAGCCCCGGGCCCCCGCGGGTGGTGGAGGACGAGCCCTACCCGCTGCGCGTCGAGCTGCGCTCGGGAGTGCTGCCGCCGCCGGGCGGCGAGCTGATCGAGCCGCTGCTGGGCTGGCCGGTGCCGATCGCCGGGCGCTGGTCGCGACGCGTGCGGATCAACATCCGCTTCTCGCAGCGCGGGCGCCGGCGGCTCGAGCCCGGGCGGCTCGTGATCCGCGACCCGCTGCGGATGTGCGAGCGCGTGGTGGAGGGCGAGGCGGAGGGAGAGGTGCTCGTGCTGCCGCGCGTCGAGCCCGTCCACACACCCGGCGGCGGGGGCGCCGGCGCCGGCGACCGCACGGGGATCGGCGCCGAGCCCGGCCTGGCGGGCAGGCGCCTCGACGCCGCGGCAGCGGAGCTCGAGATCGACGGCCTGCGGAGCTATCGGGAGGGCTCGCCGGCATCGCGGATCCACTGGCCGTCGGTCGCCCGGCACGGCGAGATGCTCGAGCGCCGGCTCGTGGCCGAGCTCGACTCGGCGCCGCTGATCGTGCTCGACCCCTCGGCGCCCGCGAGCGCCGAGGCGCTGGACATGGCGGTGCGCGCGGCCGGCTCGCTCTGCGTCCACCTCGCGCGCACGACGGGCTGCGCGATCCTGCTGCCCGGCGACCGCCGGCCGGTGGAGGTCGGGCACGACATGGGAGCATGGCCGTCGGTCCACGTCCGGCTCGCCCTCGTGCAGGAGGGGCCGCCGCCCTCCGCCGCCGCGCTCGCGCCGCGCGGCGGAGCGGTGCTGTGGGTCACGGGCGCCGACATCGCGGCGGCGCCGCGCGCGCTCGAGCGGCTGCCGGCCGGCGCGCGCTTCGTGGTCGCGCCCGGCGCACCGCCCGGCGCGCCGAAGGTGTTCGAGGTGGCCGGCTGCACCGGCTGCCGGGTCACGCGCGCGGGCCGGAGCGCGGCGGCGTGACGACCGCGGTCGCCGAGCCGCTCGCCCGCCCGGCGGCGTTCGCCGTCGAGGGCGAGCCGGTGGGCGACTCCCTGGCGGTTCGGCTGGCGTGCTTCGTCGCCCTGGCCGCCTACGGCGCCGCCCACTGGGCGGGGCTTGTGGCGGACGCGCCCGTTTGGAGGACGCTGCTGATGGTCACGGTGGTGACGGCCGGCGCGGCGGCGCTGGCGCTGCTCCCGCGGACCGGACTCCGGCACGGCGCGGTTCTGGCGCTCGCGGGCGTCGTGACGCTGGTCATGTTCGTGCTGGCGCTCATGGCTGCCGGCCTCCAGCTGCGGCTGCTGGGGCCGCGCGGCTGGGACGAGCTGGCGGACGGCCTGTACCGCGGGCTCGAGGGCATCCAGACGATCGACTGGCCCTATGCCGGCCCGGACGAGTGGATCAGGCTGACGATCCTGCTCGGGGCGCCCGCGCTGCTCGCGACCGCCGCGGCGCTCGCCTTCTTCCCGGTTCGCCGCGGTGCGCGCGCGCTCAGGCTGGCCGGGCTCGTGGTGCTGCTCGTGATGTACGGGACCTCCGTCACCGAGCACGACCCGGGAGCCCCGCTGCTGCGCGGGTTCGTGCTTCTCGCGCTGGTGGGAGCCTGGCTCTGGCTGCCGCGCCTCACGCGGCGCGAGGCGCTCACCGGCGCCGCGGTCGTGGCCTCGGTCGGGCTGCTGGCGGTGCCCGCGGCCGCGTCGTTCGACGCCGACGAGCCGTGGTGGAACTACCGCGAGTGGCAGCTCTTCGGCGGCGGCCGCTCGGTCACCTTCGACTGGACGCACTCGTACGGGCCGCTCGACTGGCCGCGCGACGGGACGACGCTGCTCAACATCAAGTCGAGCCGGCCGCACTACTGGAAGGTCGAGACCCTCGACGGGTTCGACGGCTTCCGCTGGCTGCGGACGGACGCGAGCAGCCCGACCCAGGACCTTCCCGGCCTCCCGGAGTCGCGCGTGCGCGAGGGCCGCACGTGGGACTACTTCGAGTACAACCCGCGCTGGGACGAGCAGTTCACGGTCACCGTGCGCTCGCTGTCGAGCCAGCTGATCGTGGGCGCGGGGATCACCTATCGGGTCGAGGACGCCGGCGTGACGTCCAGCTCCCAGGACGGCACGACCATCCGTGTGAGCGAGGACCCGCTCGAGCGCGGCGACTCCTACACGGTGCACGCCTACGCGCCCGACCCGACGGCCGCCCAGATGCGCGGCTCGCCGCTCGACGGGAACCTCTCGCTGCTCCAGTTCACCACCCTGGCGCTGCCGTCGGAGGACGAGAGCGCCCTCGACGGCGAGTCGCTGTCGCCTCTGTCCGTGGCCCAACGCGACGCGGTGCAGGTGCCGCTGCGCGACGGTCCCGCCGGTTACGACCCGAGCGCGGACGTGACGCTCCGCAACTCGCGCTACGCGCGCGCCTATCGCCTGGCTCAGCGGCTCACGGGGGGAGAGGCCAGCACCTACGACGCCGTCAAGGCGGTGGAGAACCACCTCCAGCGCGGCTTCCGCTACAGCGAGCGGCCGCCGAGCGCGGGCCTGCCGCTCGACGCCTTCCTGTTCGAGGACAAGATCGGCTACTGCCAGCAGTTCTCAGGGGCCATGGCGCTCCTCCTGCGCCTGTCGGGCATCCCGGCCAGGGTCGTCGCCGGGTTCTCACCCGGGTCCTTCAACCGCGACAGCGGCGAGTACCGCGTCCGCGACCTCGACGCGCACTCCTGGGTCGAGGTCTACTTCAACGGGATCGGCTGGGTGCCGTTCGACCCGACGCCGACGGCCGCGCCCGCCGAGTCGCAGTCGAGCGGCCTCGGCGCCACCAGCGCCGCCGCCGGGGACGCGGGCGAGGTGCGCTCGCGCGACGGCGTGTCGCCCACGTCCGAGCGCGCAGGTGGAGCCGACGCGGACGGCGCGGGCGCCGGCGGCGGCCTCCCGTGGTGGACGCTCGTGCTGGCGGCGCTGCTCGCCGGGGCCGGTGCGCTCGGCTACCGCAGGCTTCGCTCGCGGCGCGACCTGTCCGGTGAGCGGCTCGTCGAGGCGCAGCTGGCGGAGCTGAGGCGCGCGCTCGTGGGGCTCGGGTACTCGCTGCCGGACGCGACGACGCTCCTGGCGCTCGAGCGGCGGCTCGGCCGGACGGTGGGGCCCGCGTCCGCCGGCTACGCCGCCGCGCTCCGCGCCCACCGCTTCGACCCGCGCGCGCCGCGGGGGCCGGGACCGGCGGAGCGGCGCGCTCTGCGCCGCGAGCTTACGGGCCGGAATCCGCTCGCGCGGCTGCGCGGGCTGGCCGCGATACCACCCGGCGGTCCGCGCCCGCTTTAGTTGTCTCTTAGGTTGCCGACCTAAGAACAACCTTGATGTCGCGCTACGGATACCTGCTGTCCGGCCTCGCTGGAGGCCTCGTCGTGCTCGTGCTCGGCGTCGTGCTGATCGCCGCGGACGTGATCGACACGGGCGACGACACCAGGACGGTCGTGCGCCAGGGACCGGTCTCGGAACCCACCTCGCCGGCCAAGGCGGGCGGCAAGACCGTCGCCGACATCTACCGCACGGAGGGCCGCGGCGTGGTCTTCGTCTCCGCGCGCGGCGTGCAGGAGGACCCGTCTCTGTTCGGCCTCCCGCAGGAGCAGGAGGGCACCGCCACCGGCTCGGGATTCCTGGTGGACCGGGACGGCACGATCATCACGAACGCGCACGTGGTCGAGGGCTCGAACGACGTGACGGTCAGCTTCGACGAGGGCGGCGAGCAGATCGACGCCCAGGTGAAGGGCCGCGACCCATCCACCGACCTCGCGGTGCTGAAGGTCGACCCGAAGAAGATCAACGGCGCCCCGCCGGTCCCCCTGGGCGACTCGGATGCCGCCGAGGTCGGCGACCCCGTCGTCGCGATCGGCAACCCCTTCGGGTTCACGCGCACGGTGACCACGGGGATCGTCTCGGCCGTGGCGCGGGAGATCAAGGCTCCCAACGGCTTCTCCATCTCGAACGTGATCCAGACCGACGCCTCGATCAACCCGGGCAACTCGGGCGGGCCGCTCATGGACGCGAACGGGCGGGTGATCGCCATCAACTCGCAGATCGCGACCGGCGGCGGCAGCGGCTCGGTCGGGATCGGCTTCGCCATCCCGATCAACACGGCCAAGCGGCTCCTGCCGCAGCTGCGCTCGGGCGGTGAGATCGAGCGCGCCTACCTCGGCGTCGTGATGTCGCCGGTGACGGGCGACATCGCGAGCGACCTGAACCTGCCCACCGAGGACGGGGTGCTCGTGACGTGCGTGACGAAGAAGGGACCCGCCGACAGGGCGGGTCTGCGCGGCGGCCGCACCGGCACCGCGACCGGCATCCAGGCCGGCGGCGACCTGATCGTGGAGGTCGACGGCCGCCGGGTGAGCGCGCCCGAGGAGGTCTCGGCCGCGATCGACCGGCACAAGCCGGGCGACAGGATCAAGGTCTCCTACTACCGCGGCAACGACCGCAGGACGGCCACGGTGGAGCTGGGCAAGCGCCCGGCCGACTCCGCCGCGGGCGGCTGCGGCTCCCTCACCACGGAGCCCTGACCCGGAGCCGGGCCTACCATTGGCCCGGTGACCAACGTCAAGATCTGCGGAGTCACGTCGCTCGCCGACGCGACCGCGAGCGCGGACCTCGGCGCCTGGGCCGTGGGATTGATCTTCTGGCCCGGCAGCCCGCGGCGCTGCGAGCTGCCGGAGGCCGAGGTGATCGGGGCCGAGCTCCTGCGCCGGACTGAGGTCGCGGGAGTGTTCGTGAACGCCACGCTCGACGAGGTCGCGGCGACGGCCGACCGCTGCCGGCTGACGCTCCTCCAGCTGCACGGCGACGAGGGGCCCGCCTACTGCCGCGAGGCCGGCCGCCGGACCGGGTGCCGGGTGATCAAGGCCGCGCGCGTCCGCGACGCCGCGCAGGTGCGCGACCTCGGCGCGTTCCACACGGACTATCACCTGCTCGACGCACACTCGCCCGACAGGCCCGGCGGGACCGGCGAGCGCTTCGACTGGCGGCTCGCGAAGCTGCACGGCCGGAACCCGCCGCTGATCCTGTCGGGCGGGCTGACGCCCGACATCGTGGGCGAGGGCATCGCCGAGACGCGGCCCTTCGCGGTCGACAGCGCGAGCGGCACCGAGGCCGAGCCGGGACGCAAGGATCCGGGGCGGCTGCAGGCGTTCTTCCGTGCGGTCGAGGCCGCGGACGCCCGCCTGGGCGCGGCCGCGTGAGCACGCCCGCCGTCGAGCGGCGCTTCGGGCCCTACGGGGGCCGCTACGTGCCCGAGACGCTGATCCCGGCGCTCGACGAGCTCGAGCGCGAGTGGGTCGCGGCCCGGGCCGACCCGGCGTTCCAGGAGGAGCTCGGGCGGCTGCTGCGCGACTACGCGGGCAGGCCGACGCCGCTCTACCGCGCGCCGGGCCTCTCGGCGGCCGTGGGCGGGGACGTCTGGCTGAAGCGCGAGGACCTGCTCCACACCGGGTCGCACAAGCTGAACAACGCGCTCGGGCAGGCGCTGCTCGCCAAGCGGATGGGAAAGCCCCGCGTTATCGCTGAGACCGGCGCGGGCCAGCACGGGGTGGCGAGCGCCACGGCGTGTGCGCTGCTGGGCCTCGAGTGCGTCGTCTACATGGGCGCGGAGGACATGCGCCGCCAGCGGCCGAACGTCCAGCGGATGCGGCTGCTCGGCGCCGAGGTGCGCTCGGTCGACGCGGGCGCGCGCACGCTGAAGGAGGCGGTGTCCGCCGCGATCCGCGACTGGGTGGCGAATGTGGAGACGACCCACTACGTGATCGGCTCGGCCGTCGGGCCGGCGCCGTACCCGGCGCTCGTGCGCGACCTCCAGCGGGTCATCGGCGACGAGGCCCGCGCCCAGGTGCGCGAGGCGGCGGGCCGCCTGCCCGACCGCGTGATCGCCTGCGTGGGCGGCGGCTCGAACGCGATCGGCACGTTCATCCCCTTCGCCGGCGACGCCGAGGTCGAGCTGATCGGCGTTGAGGCGGCGGGGGAGGGGCTCGACACGATGCGCCACTCGGCGCCGCTCACGACCGGCGCGCGCGGCGTCCTGCACGGCGCGCTGTCGGCCGTGCTCCAGGACGAGGAGGGCCAGATCCTCGAGGCGCACTCGGTCTCCGCCGGCCTCGACTATCCCGGCTCGGGCCCCGAGCACGCCTTCCTGCGCGACTCCGGCCGGGTCCGCTACGTGGCGGTGTCCGACGAGGACGCCCTCGCGGCGTTCGGCACGGTGGCGCGGCTCGAGGGGATCCTTCCGGCGCTCGAGCCCGCCCACGCGATCGCCTGGCTGCTCGCCCACCCGGATCCGGGGCTGTCGCTGGTCACGCTGTCCGGGCGCGGCGACAAGGACCTGGCCGAGGTGCTGGGCGAATGAGCGTGGCGTCGACGGGTGTGGACCGGATCGCCTCGGCGTTCGCGGGGCACGGCAAGCGCGCCGCGCTGATGCCCTACCTGATGGGCGGCTTCCCGGACCAGGAGGCCTCGCTGGCGGCCGCCGAGGCCGCGGCGGACGCGGGGGCGGACCTGATCGAGCTGGGCATCCCGTTCTCGGACCCGCTCGCGGACGGGCCCGTGATCCATGACGCCGCCACGCGCGCGCTCGCGGCGGGCGCCACGCCCTACGGGGTGCTGACCGTCTGCGAGCGCCTGGCCGAGCGGCTGCCGGTCGTGCTGATGGTCTACGCGAACGCCGTGCTGGCCGCGGGGGTCGAGGCGTTCGCGCTGCGGGCCGCCTCGGCGGGCGCGGCCGGCCTGATCGTGCCGGACATGCCGCACGACGAGTCGGGCGAGCTGCGCGCCGCCTGCGACGCCGAGGGCATCGCGCTGGTCCCGCTCGTGGCACCCACCAGCACCCCGGAGCGGATCGCCGAAATCGGCGCCGACGCCCGCGGGTTCGTGTACGCGGTCTCGCTCACAGGCACGACCGGCGAGCGCGACTCGGTGGCGGAGGGGCTGGCGGAGATGGTCGCCCGCATCCGCGACGCCGCCCAGGTGCCGGTGGCGGTCGGCTTCGGGATCTCGACCGGCGCCCAGGCGCGCGCCGTAGCCGAGATCGCCGACGGCGTCATCGTCGGCAGCCGGATCGTCCGCGCGGCCGGCGAGGGCGGCGCGGCGGCGGTCGGGGCGGTCGTGGAAGAGCTCGCCTCCGCTCTTTCCTGACAACTGGATGGAACCCGCCGATGGCGCTGGTAGGGTGCCGCGCGCTATGGCCCAAGCGACCAAGAGTGGTCCGCGTTCGGCCCCTTCGGGGAACTCGGAAACGCCGCCCAGGCGCCGCATAACCAAGCGAAAGGTCGTCGAGGACCGGGCGAAGAGCTACTTCGACGCGCTCGCCGCCCGCGACAGCGCGGCGATGGTCGAGCACTGGACCGAGGACGGCGTCAACGACATCGTCCCGTTCGGGATCCTGCGCGGGAAGGCCGAGATCGCGGCGTTCTTCAAGCGCCTGTTCGAGGCCATGCCCGACCTCGAGACGAGCGTCGACCGCGTGGCCGCCACGGCGCATCTGGCCGCCGTCGAATGGCGCATGTCCGGGCACTTCACGGGCGCCCCGTTCATGGACCTGGAGGCAACCGGCCGCCGGATCGACATCCGCGGGATCGACCTGCTCGAGATCGAGGACGGCGAGATCGTGGGCAACACGGCCTACTACGACGGCGCCTCGTTCGCCCGCCAGGTGGGGATGCTCCCCTCCGAGGGCTCCGGCGCGGAGCGCGCGATGAAGGGCGCGTTCAACGCCTTCACCAAGATGCGCCGCCGGGTCGCCTGACGTAGAGTTCCCGCCTCATGTCGGTATTCGTGGCTCTCACGGTCGGGCTCGTCTGGTGGATCACCGCCTGGGCCTTCGGGATCAAGGCGTTCGACGCGTTCCTGCTCACGGCGCTGATCGTGGTGACGGCCGCGGCCGCGCGGATCGCGAAGCCCTTCATGGACCAGCTGCGGCGGCGCGAGCCCGGCGACATGGCCCGGCACGGCGCCGAGCTCTAGCCGCGCCGGGACAGCCGCTCAGCCGAAGAAGGTCTCGGCGACCTCGTACTCGGACTCCGGCACCGTCCGGAGCTCCGCGACCGCGTCCGAGAGCGGCACGAGCTCGATCGCGGCGCCCTTGAGCGCCGCCATCGCCCCCCAGCGGCGCTCCTCGACGGCGTCGATGGCCGCGACGCCCAGGCGCGTGGCGAGCACGCGGTCGAAGGCGGTCGGGGTGCCGCCGCGCTGGGTGTGGCCGAGGACCGTCGCGCGGGTCTCGTAACCCGTCCGCCCCTCGATCTCCCGCTCGAGCCGCTGGCCGATCCCGCCGAGCCGGGCGTGCCCGAACTCGTCCTCGGCGCCGGTCATCACCTCCATCGTTCCCTCGACGGGCGTGGCGCCCTCCGCCACCACCACGATCGAGAAGAAGCGCCCGCGGGCGTGCCGGCGCTGGATCAGGCGGCAGACCTCCTCGATGTCGAACGGACGCTCCGGCACGAGGATCACGTCGGCGCCCCCGGCGAGGCCCGAGTGGAGCGCGATCCAGCCGGCGTGGCGGCCCATGACCTCCACGACCATCACGCGGTTGTGGCTCTCGGCCGTCGTGTGGAGCCGGTCGATGGCCTGGGTCGCCACGTGGACGGCGGTGTCGAACCCGAAGGTCATGTCCGTGCCGCCCAGGTCGTTGTCGATCGTCTTGGGCACGCCCACGATCGGTAGGTCGTGGTCGGCGTGGAGCTTCGCGGCGGCTCCGAGCGTGTCCTCGCCGCCGATCGCGATCAGCGCGTCGACGTTGAGAGAGCGGAGGTTGTCGCGGATCGTCTCGGCCCCGCCCTCACGTGAGAACGGGTTGGTCCGCGAGGTCCCGAGGATCGTGCCTCCGCGAGGCAGGATGCCGCGGGTGGACTCGATCGTCAGGTCCTCGAAGGAGTTCTCGAGCGGGCCCCGCCAGCCGTCGCGATAGCCGACGATCGCGTGGCCGTAGCGGTCGATGCCCTTGCGGACGACGGCGCGGATGACCGCGTTGAGGCCCGGGCAGTCGCCGCCGCCGTTCAGAACGCCCACTCGCACGACGGGGACGTTACCGTCCAGCGGCGTGCACCGGAGGGCCAAAGCCGCGATCGCCGCGGCGCTGCTTGCGCTCGGCCTCGGCGGCTGCCTGGGCGGCGGCGACGATGCACCCGAGGCGCCACGTGGCGTGCTGACCGTCTACATGAGCCTGCCCGCCCGGGGGCTGTCCGCGGACGAGGCCCGGGCGGTGGACGCGGGTGCGCGGCTTGCCTTCCGGCGGGCGGACGGGCACGCCGGGCCCCACGTGGTGCGGCTGATCCGCCTCGACTCCACCCGCGCGGAGGGCGAGCTCTGGGACCCGGGGCAGGTGCAGGCGAACGCCGAGCGGGCGAAGGACGACCCGAGCGCGGTCGCCTACATCGGCGAGTTCGGCCTGGGCGCCTCGGCCATCTCGGTCCCGGTGACGAACGACGCCGGCCTCCTCCAGATCTCGCCGCTCGAGTCGCTCACGAGCCTCACGCGCGAGCCGCCGGGCCGAGCGGGCCGCGGGGCGCCGGAGCGCTACTACCCGACCGGCCGCCGCAACTTCATGCGGCTCGTTCCGACGGACTTGCGCGAGGTGGACCTCATCACCGCCAGGGCCGGGACCCTCGGAGCCCGGCGGGTGGGCCTCGTCGCGGGTGAGGGCGTGTATGCGGAGGAGTTGGCCAGCCAGCTCGTCGAGCGCCTGCGCGGTGCCGGGCACACGCTGGTGGCGGCCGACGACCTGACCGACGACCCGACGGCGCCGCGGGCGCGCGCGGCTCAGCTGGCGGAGCAGCGCCCCGACGCGATCGTCTATGCGGGGCTGGGCGACCGGTCCGCCGAGCGCCTGCTCGCGGCGCTGGCGGACCTGCTCCCCTCGACGCCGGTGCTCGTGGGCAGCGGCGTGCTCTACCGCACTCCGCTTCGCTTCCCCCGTGCGCCCGAGCGCGTGGAGGCGTTCAGCCCCATTGGGCCGGTGTCCGGTGACGGGCCGGCCGCCCGGCGCGTGCTCCGCGCCGTGGCCGCGCGCTACGGCGCGGCGGCCGCCCGTCCTGAGGCTCTCTACGGCTATGCCGCGGCCGAGATCGCGCTCGGCGCGGTGGCCACCGGGGGCGGCCGCCGGGCGGCCGTCGTGCGCGCTGCGTTCACCGGGGGGACGCCTCCGTCACCGCTGGGCAGGCTGCGCGTAACCCGTGTGGGCGACGCCGAGGATGCGCCGATGACGCTCTACAGACTCGAGGAAGGTGTCTTCAGACCGGTCGCGAACGCCGGATGAAGGCGCGTTAAGCCCAGGTAGAGGTTCTCCGGCCCGCATTGAAAGAACGCCGGGACTCGCTCTAGGATGGCGCGCTGCAGCACCAGGTCATTCCACTAGGAGGGAAACATCTTGCGAGTACGTTGGCTGGCAGTCTTGACCTGCCTGCTCGGCGCCTTCGCGTTCGGTGTGGCTGCCTGCGGCAGCGACGACGACGACGAGGGTGATGGTGGCAGTGGCGCCACCGTCTCCGGCGACACCCTGACGATTTACTCGAGCCTGCCCCTGCAGGGCACCTCGAAGGGTCAGTCGGAGGCCGTCATCTCCGGTGAGCGCCTCGCGCTCGAGCAGGCCGGCGGCAAGGTCGGCAAGTACAAGATCAACTACGTGTCGCTCGACGACTCGACCGCGCAGAACCCGGGAACCGCCGATGAGGCGCAGACCGCTCAGAACGCGCGGAAGGCCGTCCAGGACAAGACGACGATCTTCTACCTCGGCGAGTTCAACTCCGGCGGCACGAAGGTCTCGCTGCCGATCCTGAACAAGGCGAACATCCCCCAGATCTCCCCGTCGAACACGGCGGTCGGTCTGACGACGGACGAGCCGGGCGCCGACACGAAGGCCGGCGAGCCGGACATCTACTACCCCGCCCAGAAGCGGACGTACGCGCGCGTGGTGCCCAAGGACACGATCCAGGGTGCGGCTCTCGCGACGATCATGAAGGAGGACGGCTGCAAGTCCGTCCACATCTTCAATGACAAGACGACCTACGGCGCGGGTCTTGCCCGCAACGTGGAGGCCGCCGCCAAGTCGATCGGCCTGACGGTCGAGGGCAACGACGGCACCGACAAGACGTCGGCGAACTACCGCTCGCTGGCGGCGCAGATCAAGGCCGACTGCTTCGTGGGCTCGGGCGTGACGGGCGAGAACTACGTCCAGGTGTTCAAGGACGTGGCGGCCGCGTGCCCGGACTGCAAGCTCTACGGACCGGACGGCGTGGCCGAGGCCGCGTTCACCGATCCGAAGGAGGGCGGCATCCCCGCCGACGTGGCGGCCCGGACGAAGGTGACCGTGGCCACCCTGTCGCCGGAGGAGTTCGAGAAGCAGGGCATTGCGAAGGCCTCACAGTTCTTCAAGGACTACGAGGCCAAGTACGGCGTCAAGCAGCCGGATCCGTATGCGATCTACGGCTACGAGACGATGTCGCTGGCGCTCGACACCCTCAAGGCCGTTGGCGACAAGGCCAACGACCGCGAGGCGGTGCGGGTGCAGCTCCTCGAGAACACCAAGGGCCGCGACAGCGTCCTCGGCAAGTACGACATCGACGAGTTCGGTGACACGACACTCACCGACTACGGCCTCTACACCATCGACAACGGGCAGCTGACGTTCGACAAGGTGATCAAGGCCCAGGGCTCCTAGAGCACCTGGTCGAGAACACGTGACATGGGCGGGGGCGACCAGTGCGCCCCCGCCCTTCGCGTTCGGCATACACTGCCGCGAACTTGGAAGCTGGATCGCTCAGCGCTGCACCCCGGCCGAGGGCCTCGGAAGTCGTGCTGGAGTTCATCTCCAAGTACGGGCTCATCGCGCTGCTGCTGGCGCTTCCCGTCTACTACGGGATCCAGGACCTCTCGGACGACGGGAACCTCACCCGCCTCGGCGACAACCTCGTGGACGGGCTGTCCAACGGCGCCATCTGGGCGCTCGTGGCCCTCGGCTACACGCTCGTCTACGGGATCATCGAGCTGATCAACTTCGCCCACGGCGAGATCTTCATGCTCGGCGCGTTCACCTCGTTCGCGATGTGGGGCGCGCTCGGCCTCACCGAGAGCACCGGCGCGGGCGGCCTGATCGTCGGCCTCCTCGTCTCCCTGGTCGTCGCGATGTTCGTCAGCGCCTCGATCAACGTGATGATCGAGCGCGTCGCGTACCGGCCGTTACGCAGCGCGCCCAAGCTGGCCCCGCTGATCACGGCGGTCGGCTTCTCGTTCATCCTCCAGAACGTGGGGATCCTCTGGTACGGCGCCTCGCAGCGCGCGGTGCCGGACCTGATCGAGTCGCAGAGGGAGCTGTTCAACATCGCGGGCATCTCGATCTCACGGGGTGACGTGCTCGCCATCGCCGCCACGATCCCGCTCGTGCTGCTGCTCACCGCGTTCATCGGCGGCAGCCGGCTCGGCAAGGCCATGCGCGCCACGGCCCAGGACCCAGAGGCGGCGCGGCTGATGGGGATCAACGTGGACACCACGATCTCCCTGACCTTCCTGCTCGGCGGGCTGCTCGCGGGCGCCGCGGGGCTGATCAACACGCTCTACCAGACGAGCGTCTGGTTCTTCCAGGGCTTCACCGCCGGCCTGATCGCTTTCACCGCCGCGGTCATGGGTGGCATCGGCAACCTCCGGGGCGCCGTTCTGGGCGGGTTCATCATCGGCTGCATCCAGCAGATCTCCGACAACCGGATCGGCAACGAGTGGACGCCGGCCGTGATCTTCGCCTACCTGGTGCTGATCATGACCTTCCGCCCGCAGGGCCTGATCGGCGAGGAGACGAGGGAGGCGGGATGACCGCGCTCCGCGGCCTGCGGAAGGCGCGCTGGGCCAAGTACGTGCTGCCCGTGACCGCCGTAGTCGCGGCCGCGCTCCTGCCCTTCTTCCGGCCCCCGCTCGACGGGTTCCTCGACGACTGCATCCTCGCGCTCATCTTCGTCGCGATGGCGCTCGGCCTGAACCTGATCGTCGGCTTCGCCGGCCTGCTGGACCTCGGCTACGTCGCCTTCTACGCCTTCGGCGCGACGGCCGTCGGCTGGTGGGCGTCCAACCACTTCGGCGGCTTCAACGGCGACGGGCTTCACATCGGGGTCAGCTCGTTCACCGAGTCGCAGCCGGGCATCCACGTCAACTTCCTGCTCCTCCTGATCGGAGCGATCCTCATCTGCGCGCTCGCCGGGGCGATCATCGGCCTGCCGACGCTGCGCCTGCGCGGCGACTACATCGCGATCGTGACGCTCGCGTTCGGCGAGATCGTCGGGCGCTTCATGCAGAACGGCGACGAGGTGACGGTCTTCAACGACTACGCGCTGTCGAATGGCCGCGAGTCGATCGCGCCGGTCGATCAGATCGACCTGCCGTTCCTCGACCAGTTCGACTCGGCCCTGAACCTCCGGCCGTACTACTGGACCATGCTGGGGATCGTGCTGGTGGTGCTGTTCGTGAACCTGCGCGTCCGCGACTCGCGGCTCGGCCGCGCATGGGTCGCGCTGCGCGAGGACGAGGTGGCCGCGGCCAGCATGGGCGTGCCGCTCGTCAAGACGAAGCTCACCGCCTACGCCGTGGGCGGCGCCATCGGCGGCCTCGCCGGCTGCTTCTACGGCGCGTACCTCGGCAGCGTCAACGCCAACCAGTTCCAGTTCGGCTTCTCGATCCTGATCCTGGCGATGGTGATCCTCGGGGGGCTCGGGAGCATCTGGGGCGTCGTGCTAGGTGCGATCGCGCTCACCTTCGTGAACTACCGGCTGATCCCCGACGTGCTCGATCAGGGCGCCGTCAACGACCTGAAGAACGACCTGGGCCTGAGCTTCACCTTCAGCGAGGTCGCGTTCGGGATCTTCGGCTTCGTGCTGGTGCTCATGATGGTCATGCGACCTCAGGGCCTCCTGCCCGAGCGAAGACGGCAGATCGAGCTCACCGAGGGGACCGAGGAGTCGGTCTTCGAGGCGCGCATATGAGCGACACCTCCACGACCAACGCCGGCCCCACGCTCGACGGTGCCGTGCTCGCCACCGAGCATGTGACGAAGGCGTTCGGCGGGCTGGTCGCGGTCAGCGACATCTCGATCTCCGTCGCACCGCGCTCGATCGTGTCGATCATCGGGCCGAACGGGGCCGGCAAGACCACCTTCTTCAACATGCTCACGGGGCTCTACAAGCCCACCGCGGGGCGCATTCGCTTCGACGGCACGGACGTGACCGGCAAGCGCCCGGACATCATCACGTCCATGGGGGTCGCCCGCACGTTTCAGAACATCCGGCTGTTCTCGACCATGACCGCGCTCGAGAACGTGATGGTTGGCGAGCACTCGCGGATGCGCGCCGGCCTGTTCGGGTCGATCCTGCGCACCCCCGCCGTGCGCCGCGAGGAGCGCGAGGTGCGCGAGCGCGCGCGCGAGACGCTGGACTACGTCGGGCTGAGCGGGTCGCAGGTGGACACGCTCGCCATCAACCTCTCCTACGGCGACCAGCGCCGCGTGGAGATCGCCCGGGCGCTCGCCTCCACGCCGCAGCTGCTCCTCCTCGACGAGCCCACGGCCGGGATGAACCCGCAGGAGTCGGATCGGCTCAAGGAGTTCATGCAGCGGCTGCGCGAGGAGCGCGAGGTGACCATCCTGCTCATCGAGCACGACATGAAGGTGGTCATGGGCGTGTCCGAGCACATCACGGTGCTCGACCACGGCGAGAAGATCGCCGAGGGCGATCCGCAGGACATCCGCAACAACGAGCGGGTTATCGAGGCCTACCTCGGCAAGCAGGCGGAGTGACGATGGCGCTGCTCGAGCTCGAGGACGTCCACACCTTCTACGGGAACATCGAGGCCCTCAAGGGCATCTCGATCACCGTCGAGGAGGGCGAGATCGTGACGCTGATCGGGTCGAACGGAGCCGGCAAGTCCACGACGCTGCGGTCGATCTCCGGCCTCACGCCGCCGGGGCAGGGGTCGATCCGGTTCGACGGCAAGGAGATCGCCGAGACGGCGCCGCAGGACATCGTCCGCATGGGCATCTCGCAGTCGCCCGAGGGCAGGCACTGCTTCCAGCGCATGACCGTGCGCGAGAACCTCGACCTCGGCGCCTACCTACGCCGCGACGGCGACGTGAGCGGTGACATGGAGCGCGTCTTCGAGCTCTTCCCGCGGCTCAAGGAGCGCGAGAGGCAGAAGGCGGGGACGATGTCGGGCGGCGAGCAGCAGATGCTCGCCATCGGGCGCGCGCTGATGGCCGACCCAAAGCTGCTGCTCCTCGACGAACCCTCGATGGGCATCGCCCCGATCCTCGTGGAGCGCATCTACGAGACGATCGCCGAGATCAACCGGCAGGGCACCACGATCCTGCTCGTCGAGCAGAACGCGAACTTCGCGCTCGGGGTGTCGAAGCGCGGGTACGTGCTCGAGACCGGCACGGTGGCGCTCGGCGACGAGTCCGCGGCGCTTCGCGACAACCCCGAGGTCCAGAGGGCGTACCTGGGCGCATGAGCCTCGTCATCGCGGCAATCGGGGCGAAGGCCCTCTACCTCCTCTATGCGTGGCTCGCGTCGGCGATCATCTCGTCCTACCTCTCCAACAGAAAGGGCTACGGAGAGAAGCCGGGACTGGGGACGGGCCTGGTGCTGAGCGTCATCGGCGTGATCGTCTGGCTCCTCTGGCCGGCGCGCCCGGACTCGCGCTGGAAGCTCCAGGGGCCGTTCGGGCGCGGCGGCAAGACCGTCGCCGAGGCGCGCGCCGAGCGCTCCGAGGGAGGCGGCGGCTCGTGAGCATGGGCGTCTACTTCCCGGTGCTCATCCTGGGCGCGCTGTACGCCGCTCTCACCATGTACGCCGGCTTCGTGGGGAACCGGGGCAATCGGGATCGCAGCGAGCGCTCCCGCGACCTCGCCTTCGGGTCCGCGCTCCTGGCCGCCGCGTACACGGTGATCCTCGTGGTGCTGGTGGCGATCGACACGCCGAACCGCTTCACCGACGCCGTCACGATCATCCTCGTCATCTGCGCGTTCTTTGGGATCCTCCTGGTCGTGCTGTACCTGATTTCGCAGGTCGTGGGTCTCGTGACCCGCAGGGCCGGGCGCTAGCCAGCCCGCCGTCGTGCCCGCATCCCCCAGCGGCCGTCCGGATCGCTACGAGCCCCTGCCGGGGCTCCTCTCGCTCCCGGGTTTCCTCTTCCGCAAGCTCGGGCCGCGCGGCAGGGTGGCCGCCCTCGCCCTCGGCGCACTTGCGGCTGTGGGCCTGGCCGCCGCGGCGGTCGTGCTGGTGCCGAGAATCACCGAGACGAAGCGCGACAACGCGGCGGCGGAGCGCGAGGAGCGCGCCGCCGCGATCGAGCGCGAGCGCAGGCGCCTGATCGCGGAGCAGCGCCCCCACCCGGGCACCGGGCCGGCCGGCGACCGAGCCGCGCTGACGCGGAGCATCGAGGCGAGCGTGACGCGCGACGCGCGGGCGCGTGTGGCCGCCGGGGACCTGTCGCCGCCGCGCGCGCTGTACTCGATCTGCAGGCCGTTGGAGGGAGGCGGAGGCCGGCTCTCCTGCACGGCCGTCACCAGCGAGGTCCCGGGTGGCGAGGGGGTCGTCGGCCATCCGTTCCGGGTGCTGGCGGACTATCCGGCGGGCCGCTACCGCTGGTGCAAGGTCAGCGGCAGGGCGGGGGAGGGCTCCTTCACCCGGCTGCTGAACGTGCCGGTACCGAAGGCCTGCGGCGGCTAGCGCCCAGTCGCGTTCCGCAGGGCGTCCTCGAGGTCCGGCCGGCGGTACTCGTACCCGTGCTCGAGCAGCCGCCCGGGCACGACGCGCCTGCCGCTGGTCACCACCTCCGCCATCTCGCCGTAGAGCGCCCGGATGGCGAACGCCGGCACCGGCATGAACGCGGGCCGGTGGAGGACGCGCCCGAGCGCGCTCGACAGCTCGCGGTTCGTGACCGGCTCAGGGGCGGTGACGTTGACGGGCCCCGAGATCGCGGGCGTGTCGAGGCAGAAGAGGAGGGCTCCGACCGCGTCGTCGAGGTCGATCCAGGACACGTACTGATCGCCGCCTGCGACCGGACCGCCGACGCCGAGCCTGAAGAAGGGCAGCATCTTCGCGAGCGCGCCGCCGGACTCGGTCAGCACCACGCCGGTCCGGGACAGGACGACGCGCATGCCGGCCCTGCGTGCCTCGAGCGCCTCCCGCTCCCACGCGATCGTCACCGCGGCGAGGAAGTCGGCGTCGTCCTCGGCGACCGCGGCGTCCTCGTCGAGCCGCTCGTCACCGCGCACGCCGTAGCGGTCGGTGCCGGACCCCGAGACGAGCGTCCCCGGGCGAGCGTCGTCGCCGAGGGCGGCGAGCGTCGCCACGAGGTTGCGAGTGCCGAGCTCGCGCGAGTCGCGGATCGCGCGCTTCGTCTCGCCCGACCAGCGCTGGGCGATCGGCTCGCCGGCCAGGTGCACGACCGCGTCGCGGCCGGCCAGCCCCCCGGCCGGCGCGGGCTCGGACAGCGGGTCCGCCCACGCCACGGCCTCCACGCCGAGGCTCTCCGCGGCCCGTTCAGGGGAGCGCGACAGGGCCGTGACCTCGTCGCCGCGCTCGGCCAGAGCACGCACGAGCGCGGTGCCGATCAGCCCGGTGGCGCCGGTGATCGCGACCTTCAAGGTGTCCACCTCCTGCTCGGGGGCTCAGCCGACGGCGGCGCTCTCGACCGTGGGCTGGTCGATCGCTTCACGCCCGGCGGTCTGCGACGTGCCCGTCCGCTCCGCCACCTCTGCTACGGCCGCGGCGACCGCCTGGCTCACGTCTCGGTTGAAGACGCTCGGGATGATGTAGTCCTCGTCGAGCTCGTCGTCCTCGACCACGCTCGCGATCCCCTTGGCGGCGGCGAGCTTCATCTCCTCGGAGATGCTCGCGGCGCGCACGTCGAGCGCGCCGCGGAACACGCCCGGGAAGGCGAGCACGTTGTTGATCTGGTTCGGGTAGTCGGACCGGCCCGTGGCCATCACGCGCACGTACGGGGCGGCCTCCTCGGGACGCACCTCCGGGTTCGGGTTCGCCATCGCGAACACGAACGGGTCCGGGCCCATCCGCTCGAGGTCCTTCGCCTCGATGATCCCCGGGCCGGAGAGCCCGATGAAGAGGTCCGTGCCCTCGATCACCTCGCGCGGCGAGCCGTCGCGCCGGGCCGCGTTGGTGTTGTCCGCGAGCCAGCGCTTGGGCGCGTTCATCGAGCCGGACCCGTAGTCCTCGCGGCCCTGGTGGATCGCGCCGTAGCGGTCGCAGGCGACAATCGAGCTCACGCCCGCGTCCATCAGGATCTTCGCCACGGCCACCCCGGCGGCGCCGGCGCCGACCATCAGCACGTCGAGGTCCTCCATCGCGCGGCCCGTTAGCCGGCAGGCGTTGATGAGGGCGGCGAGCGTGACGATCGCCGTGCCGTGCTGGTCGTCGTGGAAGACGGGGATGTCGAGGGCCGCCTGGAGCCGCTGCTCGATCTCGAAGCAGCGCGGCGAGGAGATGTCCTCGAGGTTGATGCCGCCGAAGGTGGGCGATATCCGGATCACGGTCTCGACGATCTCGTCCGTGTCCTTCGTGTTCAGGCAGATGGGGAACGCGTCCACGTCCGCGAACTCCTTGAAGAGCATCGCCTTGCCCTCCATCACGGGCATCGCCGCCTCGGGGCCGATGTCGCCGAGGCCAAGCACCGCCGTGCCGTCGGAGACCACGGCCACCGTGTTCGCCTTGATCGTGTACTTGAACGCCTTCTGCCGGTTCTCCGCGATCGCGCTGCATACGCGTGCGACGCCGGGCGTGTAGGCCATCGAGAGGTCGTCGCGGGTCTTCACCGGCAGGTTGAGGCCGGTGTGGATCTTGCCGCGGCGATGCGCCTCGAAGGTCCGGTCGGTGATCTCCACGACGCGCGCCTGGCGCACCGCCTGGACCGCCGATATGACCTGGCCGCGGTGCTCGACGCTCCAGCACTCGACGGTGATCTCGCGCAGCGTGCGGTCGCCCTTGGCCTCCACGGTGTCCACCGCGACGATGGCGCCGCCCGCGCGGCCGATGGCCGCGGTGACCTTGCCGAGCACGCCGCCGGGGCCCGAGGGCAGCTCGACCCGGAGCGTGAGGGAGAACTGTGCGCTCGGAGCGGGCAGGGGACCGATGATAGGGCTGGGTGCGCCGCTAGGGTGGAGCCGTGTCCGACCAGAAGCGCCGCGAACTGTTCCTGATCGACGGGAACAGCCTCGTCTACCGCGCGTTCTTCGCCCTCCCGGAGTCGATCGCCACGTCGCGCGGCTTCCCGACGAACGCCATCTTCGGCTTCGCCTCGATGCTCGTGAAGCTGCTGACCGAGTACGGCTCGAAGCCCACGCTCGTGGCGTGGGACGCGGGCATGTCGGGGCGGCTCGAGACCTACGAGGACTACAAGGCCGGACGCCGCGAGCGCCCCGACCTGCTCAAGGAGCAGTGGCCGCACTTCCAGCCGCTCGTGGACGCGTTCGGCTACACCAACGTGCGCGTCGAGGGCTACGAGGCGGACGACGTGATCGCCACGCTCGCGCGCCAGGCCCACGAGCAGGGCATCGACGTGATGATCGTGACCGGCGACCGCGACCTGTTCCAGCTCGTCGAGGACGGCGTGCGCGTGATGGCCACCGGCCGCGGCATCACCGACACGAAGGTCTATGACCGTGAGGCCGTGCTTGACCGCTACGGCATCCCGCCGGAGCTGGTGCCCGACTTCGTGGGGCTGAAGGGGGACACCTCCGACAACATCCCGGGCGTCCCGGGGATCGGCGACAAGACCGCGAGCCAGCTGCTCCAGGAGTGGGGCGACCTCGAGGGGGTGCTGGCGAACATCGACTCGATCTCGGGCGCCAAGCGCAAGGAGAACCTGCGCGAGCACGCGGACGACGCCCGCATCTCGAAGGAGCTCGCCACCGCGCAGCGGGAGATCGAGCTGGACGTGGACCTCGACGAGAGCGCAGCGCGCGCGCCGGATCGCTCGCGCCTGCGCGAGGTCTTCCGGGAGTTCGAGCTGCGCGCGCCGCTCGAGCGCCTCGAGGAGGCGCTGGGCAGCGACGAGGCCGCTCCCGAGGAGCGGCACGAGGAGGTCGTGGCGGTCACGGCGCGCGAGGTGAGCGTCGCGGAGCTCGGGGTGCTCGAGGGCGAGCTGGTGGCGGTCGCGGCGCTGCGGCCCGGGGAGAGCGCGGACGAGCCCGCGCCGCCGGAGCCGGACGCCGAGGAGGAGCTCGAGCCGCACGACGAAGAGGCCGCGGAGCTTGCGCTGACGGAGCCGGAGCCCGCCACCGCGCCGGCGGGCCCCGCCCAGGGCACGCTCGACTTCGACTCGGCCGTAGCGGGGCCGCTCACCGTCGCCGCGTACGCCGGGGACGACGTGCTGGTGGCGGAGGCCGAGACGCTCGCCGCCTTCACGCTCGCCCGCGGCGACCGGCCGGTGGCGGCACACGACTGGAAGACGCTCGCGATGGCCGACGAACCCTGCGCCGCCCCGCCGCTCGCGCACGACACGATGGTCGCCGCCTACCTGATCGACCCGGCGCGGCGGGGCTATCCGCTCGACGAGCTGGCCGCGGAGGCCGGGCTCGGCGTGGAGGTGGACGGGTCCGACGGTGTGGCCAGGCGCGCGGTGCTCACCCGGCTGGTCGCCGAGCGCCAGCGGGAACGGCTCGAGGAGGACGGCCTGACCTCCCTCCTCGAGGAGATCGAGCTGCCGCTCGTGGACGTGCTCGTCGAGATGGAGCGGGCGGGGGTGAAGCTCGACGTGCAGCGCCTCCGCGCGATCGGGAAGCGCTTCGACGAGCGGGCGGCCGAGCTCGAGCGGCGCGTCTGGGACCTGGCGGGGGAGGAGTTCACGATCGGGTCCCCCCAGCAGCTCGCGCCGATCCTGTTCGACAAGCTCGGGCTGTCGAAGAAGCGGCGCGGCAAGACCGGCTTCTCGACCGACGCCCGTGTGCTCCAGGCGATCCGCCACGAGCACGAGATCGTGCCGGCGATCGAGGAGTGGCGGGAGGTCACGAAGCTGAAGTCGACCTACCTCGACGCGTTTCCGGAGCTGATCGGGGCGGACGGCCGGCTGCACACGACCTTCAACCAGACGGCCGCCACCACCGGCCGGCTGTCGAGCACCAACCCGAACCTCCAGAACATCCCGATCCGCACCGAGCAGGGGCGGGAGATCCGGGCCTGCTTCGTGGCGGAGCCCGGCCACAGCCTGATCTCGGCCGACTACTCCCAGGTCGAGCTGCGGCTGCTGGCGCACATCGCAGACGAGCCGGTGCTGAAGGACATCTTCCGGCGCGGCGAGGACGTGCACACGGCCACGGCCGAGGCGATCCTGGGCGGCAGGACCGACCCGGGCACGCGGTCGAAGGCGAAGATGGTCAACTACGGGATCGTCTACGGGCTGTCGGCCTTCGGGTTGGCGGACCGGCTCCAGATCGAGCGCGACGAGGCGCAGGAGTTCATCGACCGCTACCTCGAGCGCTTCTCGGCCGTGGCGGAGTTCATCAAGGCGACGATCGAGCGCGCCACCGAGGAGGGCCATGTGGCCACGCTCTTCGGCCGCATCCGGCGGGTGCCGGAGCTGCGCTCGCGCAACCGGCAGACACGCATGCTCGGGGAGCGGCTGGCGGTGAACATGGTGATCCAGGGGACCGCCGCGGACATCATCAAGGTCGCGATGGTGCACGCCCGCGACCGGCTGCGCTCCGAGGGCCTCGAGACGCGGCTCGTGCTCCAGATCCACGACGAGCTGCTGTTCGAGGCGCCGGAGGCCGAGGTGGATCGCGCCGTGGAGATCGTGCGCGAGGAGATGACCGGCGCGTTCGAGATGGACCCGCCGCTCGAGGTGGACGTGGGCGTGGGCGAGAACTGGCTCGAGGCCAAGTAGTGGACAAGGGCGTCGCCGTCGTGCTCACCGCGTTCGCGGGCGGCCTCGTGGCCATGCAGGCCCCGATCAACGCCAACCTCGGGCGGACGATCGGCAGCCTGCCGGCGGCGTCCGTGTCGTTCGGGATCGGCCTGGTCGCGCTGGTGACGATCACCATGCTCGCCGGCGGGGGCTTCGGGCGCATCGGCGAGATGGGGAACCTCCAGTGGTACTACCTGATCGGCGGCCTGCTGGGCGCGGTCTACGTCACGACCGTGCTGATCACGGTGCGCACGCTGGGCGCGGGCGCGGTCACGGCCGCCACCATCGCCGGCCAGCTCACCCTGTCCGTGATCCTCGACCGGCTCGGGATCCTCGGGCTCGAGAAGCAGGGGCTGACTGCCGGCCGCGTGGCGGGCGTGGCGCTCCTCGCCGCCGGGACCTTCCTCATCGTCCGGGGCTAGTAGCCTTCGTCACATGCGTCACCTGATGTGGGGCGTGTGTGGAGCCGCGGTCCTGCTGTACATCTTCCTCGCGGCGCTCGGGGCCTTCGAGCCCGGCGAGGCGGTGGAGGTGACGGTCGCGGCGGTGGCCCTGGCCGTCGTCTTCCTGGTGCACGAGTGGCGCGGCCAGTTCCGCGCCGAGCACCTCCGGCACTAGGCGCCGAGGTCGCGGGTCACTCCCACCGCGGCACGCTGCCCGGTGGCGAGAGCCTGCGCCACCGCCGGCGCGGGGGTCACGAGGTCGCCCGCCGCATAGACGCCCGCTGTGGACGTCCGCCCGAACGCGTCGACGGCCACGCGGTCCGGTTCGGCGCGCTCCAGCCCCAGGTGGGCGAAGGCGGCGTCGCGCGGCGCGGGCGGTGCGGCGACGAACAGCACGTCGCGCGGGACCTCGGTCCCGTCGGGCAGGACGACCGCCCTCAGCGCGCTGTCCGCGGAGCGCAGGCCCGCCACGGCGTCGAAGATCTCGAGGTCGGCCGTGAGCCGGCTCAGCATCGGCACGAGGTGCGCGGCGTGCTCGTCGCTCGCGGCGAGGAGCCCGATGCGGCTGTCGCGGGACTCCCACCCGTGGCAGAACGGGCAGTGGATCACCGAGGTGCCCCACAGCTCGGCCAGCCCGGGCACGTCCGGGACGGCGTAGTCGGCCCCGGTGGCGAGGACGACCGCGCGCGCCGTCAGCGAGGTGCCGTCGGCGAGCGTAACGCTGCGGTGCGGCTCGACCGACGTGGCCTCGCCGTGGATCAGGCGGACGCTCGGCAGCTCGGCCAGCTGGGCGCGGCCGGTGGCGAGCAGGCCGAGCGGCGCCACGTCGTGGGCGCCCAGCAGGCCGCCGATCGCGTGGGCCGGGGCGTTGCTCGGCTTCCCCGCGTCGACGACGACCACGTCGAGGCGCATCCGGCCGAGGGTGAGCGCGGCCTGGAGGCCCGCGCTGCCGCCGCCGATCACGATGACGTCCGCGTTCATGAGGCGACCGTTGCACAAGCCTCGACCATCTGGCAACCTTTCTTGCCGAATTGGCAACGGACGAAGATCGCATCCGGCAGCGGCTGCGGGCGCTGCGCGAGGAGCGGGGGCTCTCGCTCGACGCCGTCGCGCAGGCCGCCGGCATGGCCCCGTCGACGCTCAGCAGGCTCGAGAACGGAAAGCGGCGGCTGGCCGTCGACCACCTCGGCCCGCTGGCCCGTGCGCTCGGCACCTCGGTCGACGCGCTGATGGCACCCGATCCACCGGGCGACCCGCGCGTGCGCAGGCGGGCGCGAAAGGTCAACGGCATGCGGGTCCTGCCGCTCAATCGCGACGGTACGAGCGGGCCGCGCGCGTACCACCTGACGCTCCCGGAGCGAGGTGAGCCTGCTCTGCGGTCGCACGAGGGCCACGACTGGCTCTATGTGCTGAGCGGGAGGCTGCGGCTGATCCTGGGCGACAAGGATCTGGTGCTGGAGCCGGGCGAGGCGGCCGAGTTCAGCACGTGGACGCCCCACTGGCTGAGCGGGTTCGAGGGCCCCGTCCAGGTGCTGATGCTCATGGGGCACCAGGGTGAGCGGGCGCACCTGCGGGTGGGCGCGCGCTGAGCGCTCCGTCAGGCGGCCACGGGCTCGGCGACCGCCGAGCGGCGCTGCGGCGGCGCCGGCGTCACGAACTCCGGCGGGGCGATGCGCAGGTAGTGGCCGAACGCCCAGTCCACGAGCGCCCGGGCCCGCATCGAGGAGACGACGCCGTTCAGGAGCGGTGGCCACACGCGCGGCACGATCCGCTGGGCGCGGAGCATCCAGCGGAACTTCCATTCGTGCGAGTCGCTGAACTCGGAGTAGCTGCTCAGCGCCTGTGCGTGGGTCCGGCGCCCCTCGAGCACGGCGCGCAGCTCGCGCCCGCAGGCGATCCCGAAGTAGAGCGCGGTCCTGATCCCCTCGGCGGTCAGCGGCAGGCAGTGGCCGGCCGAGTCGCCGACGAAGAAGATGCCGTCCTCGGTTGCCGGGCGCAGTTTGTGCGGGATCCAGTTGCCCTGAAAGCGGACCGCTTCCGAGCCCAGGTCCTCCGCCAGCTCGATCGTGTTGTCCTTCACGTGGAAGCGCGGGTCGAACGAGCCCACGCCGATGCGCAGCTCGTCGCGCGCGGGGAAGCTCCAGCCGTAGCCCGCGGGGACGATCCTGCGGTCGATCCAGATCGCCAGGTCGTCCGAGCGCCCGCCGGGGTGCACCTCGAGGCCGCGCGAGAGCGGGGCGTCGGGCGGCTGGTAGCCGCTCGTCGCGAGCACGCGCCGCCAGCCGAGGCCGTCCACGATCAGCGGGGCGCTGAGGTCGCCGCGGTCGGTGTGGATGGTGTCTCCCGTGCGCCCGTTCACCTTCGCGGTCTCGAACTCGCAGTCGCCCTGGGCGCGCAGCAGGCGGCAGAGCTCGGGGTAGTCGAAGGTGGAGAAGGTCCAGGGCAGCGGCCAGCGCGAGCTGCCGTGCGGCGTGGTCACCACGAGCTCGCCGAACGTCTGCCGGTGGGCTCCCATCAGGTCCAGCGCCTCGAGCCAGGCGGTCGGGATCCCGCACGCCGAGGTCTGGCG
>JAFGJG010000040.1 GCA_016929195.1 Thermoleophilaceae bacterium | reverse complement strand
CCGCTCGACGACGAACCGGCGCCTGTCGCCGCGCGGCGCGGCCAGATAGGTCGGCTGGTCGAAGGAGCCGAGCCGCAGCAGGCGCAGCTGGCGGGCGGCCGCCCGGGCGGGCGCCGGCCCCTCGCCGGTCCGGGCCGGCTCGGCGGGCGCGGGAGTCGTCGTATCGGCGCTCGCGGAGCGGTCCTCGTCGTCCCCGGACGTGCACCCGGCCACTGCGATGAAGGCTGCGCCGAGGACGGCGGCTCGGCGTACTCGTGCGCACACGCAGCCGGAGTATGGCAACGCTAGTCTTCGGTCCGTTCGGGCTGTGGCGCAGCCTGGTAGCGCGCTCCGTTCGGGTCGGAGAGGTCCCCAGTTCAAATCTGGGCAGCCCGACTACCTCGCCCTCGCAGGACCCGCCCCGCCCTCCGCTTCGGCGGGCGCGGGCGCGTGCGCCGCCGCGAGCGCCTCCTCCCACTCGGCGAAGTACTCGATGCGCACCATCACGCCGTCCCGGAAAGTGATGACCTGGTGGTAGAGCTCCTCGTCCAGCGCGAGGCCGCTGCCCTTACCGAGCGCCTGGTGGCGGAGGCGAGTGGCCACGCGGTCGCCGGCCTCCACCCACTCCTGCGGAAGCAGCCGCAGCTCGTCGAAGTGCTCGTCGAGCCCCTCCCAGAAGCGCCGGATCGGCTTGCGCCCCACGCACGAGTCGGAGGCCTGGCGCTCGGGCAGGATCCACTCCACCGCGGGGTCGAACCATTCCATCGCCCGGTCGAAGTCGCGCTCGTTGTACGCGTCCACGTAGTCCCGCGCCTTCTCGAGGTTCTCCGACATCCCTAGGCCGCCACCGCGTTGTAGTACCGGACCGCGAGGCCGGTGAGGAGCGTCTCGAAGCACGCCGAGAGGGTCATGTCGTGCTCCTCCGCGTAGGCGCGCAGCCCGGCCTGCTCGATCGCCTCGCTCTGCGCGATCACCTCGCTCACGAGGTCCGGGTGCTCGTCGCTGAAGAAGGCCCCCATCGAGTACAGGCTCGTGTCCATGAGGGACTCGAGGAAGGGATCGTCGGCGGCCTTGGCGGTTCGCCTGGCGCTCACGCGCCGGAGATTACCCCGCCTTCCGTCCACGATCCGAACTCGGGAACGACGCAAATTCCGCGAATCGGCTTGCGGCGTCCCCACCAGCCGATACTCTCCGCTCACGGTCTTTTCGCGACGAGGAGGAACTGCTAGATGGCGATCCATCTGACGCCCACGGAACTCGGCCGGGAGGCGGGCATGCACCGGCGCGAGGTCATCTCGAAGTGCATGGAGATGGGCGTGCCGATATTCCAGGGCCGGATCGACAAGACCCTCTTCCTCTCCAGTCTCAAGCACGCCAAGCGCAGCAAGCAGCTGCTTCAGGCGTAGCCCCCGCCTCCCCAGGCGCGCCGTCCGCTTAGAATCGGCGGTCAATCGTGCTTCGGAGGGAGAGTCGATGGAAGCTGTGACCGCCGGTGTGGCGGGGGCCGGTGTGGGCACCGGCTCCAAGACGATCGCTGACCTGCTGCCGCTCGCCGCCGAGAAGTACGGCGACCAGATCGCACAGCGGTACAAGTCGGGCGACTCCTGGGTCGACCTCACCTACAACGAGCTGGGCCGCGCCGTGCGCGAGATCTCGCTCGGCCTCGTGGACCTGGGGATCGAGCCAGGCGAGAAGGTCGCGATCCTCTCGCACACCCGCCACGAGTGGACCGACGCATGCTTCGGGATCCTCACCTCCGGGGCCGCGCTCGTCACGATCTATCAGACCAACTCCGCCGAGGAATGCCAGTACGTGCTGGCGCACTCCGACTCGCGCGCGGTGTTCGCCGAGGACGCCGAGCAGCTGGCAAAGGTGCGCGAGGTGCGCTCCCGCTGCCCGGAGCTGAAGCACGTGATCGTGATCGACCCGGGCGGCGCCGAGCTCGACGCGGAGCAGGGCGAGGTCTCCGTCGAGGCTCTGCGCGAGCGCGGGGCCGCACGGGACGCGGCCGAGTGGAAGAAGCGCTACGAGGCCGTGGCGCCCGACGACGTCTGCCTCTTCATCTACACCTCCGGCACCACCGGCCCGCCCAAGGGCTGCCTCCTCTCGCACGGCAACTACCGCGCGATCACGGACGCCGTCATCAAGGACAGCGTGCTCGAGGAGGGCGACAGCGCCTACCTCTTCCTGCCGCTCGCTCACGCGTTCGCGATCCTGATCCAGTTCGCGACGTTCGAGCTGGGCGCGATCCTCGCCTACTGGTCCGGCGACCCGAAGCAGATCATCCCCGACCTCACCGAGGTCAAGCCGAGCTTCTTCCCCTCGGTGCCGCGGATGTTCGAGAAGATCTACACGCTGGCCACGAACGCGGCGCCCGACCGCGAGCAGCTCGACAAGGCGGTCGACGTGGGCGTGAAGGTGCGCATGGCGCGGGAGGCCGGCGAGGAGGTCCCCCCGGAGCTCGAGGCCGCGTTCGACAAGGCCGAGGAGGCGCTCTACAAGAACGTCCGCGCCCTGTTCGGCGGCAAGATCCGCGAGTGCGTGACGGGCGCCGCCCCGATCGCGCCGGAGATCCTGCGGTTCTTCTACGCCTGCGGCGTGCCCGTCATGGAGGGCTACGGCATGACCGAGACCTCCACGAGCGCCACCGTCAACCGGCCGACCGGCAACGGGTTCCGGTTCGGCTCCGTGGGCCGCCCGCAGGCGGGTGTGGAGGTGAAGATCGCCGATGACGGCGAGGTGCTGATCAAGGGCCCGAACATCTTCCAGGGCTACTACAAGAACGACGAGGCGACCGCCGAGGCGCTCGAGGATCGCTGGCTCCACACCGGCGACCTCGGCCGGCTGGACGAGGACGGGTTCCTCTTCATCACCGGACGCAAGAAGGACATCATCATCACCGCGGGCGGGAAGAACATCACCCCCGCGAACCTGGAGAACGGGCTCAAGCAGAGCCGCTGGATCTCACAGGCGGTGGTGGTGGGAGACCGGCGTCCGTACCTGGTCGCGCTGATCACGCTCGACCAGGAGGAGCTTCCGGCGCTGGCTCAGGAGCTGGGCGTGGAGGACCCGTCGACGCTGCCGCAGGACGAGCGCGTGCACGCCGAGATCCAGAAGGTCGTCGACGAGGTGAACTCGCACGTCGGGCCCGTCGAGCAGATCAAGCGCTTCGAGGTCCTGCCGGGCGACCTGTCGCAGGAGACCGGCGAGCTCACGCCGACGCTGAAGGTCAAGCGCAACGTGGTCCACGAGAAGTTCGCGGACGTCATCGACGGGGTCTACTCTCGCGCCCGATAGATTGAGTCGGGGGGCCGGGCCGTCCGGGCCCCGGAGGCCGGCGCCCCCCTCGCCGCCATGGCCAGCAACGACCCCACCGACACCGGCGGACTGTTCATCGGGCGCCGTCCCGGCACGGCGCCCGTGCATTTCAAGGAGGCGCCGCCCGAGACCAGCCGCCGGCGCCTCCGGCGCGACGCGGCCCTCGCCCACGCTCTGCTGGCCGTCGAGCTGATCCTCTGTCTCAGCCTGTTCGGCCCGCAGCCGGCCGCCTGGCTGTGGATCGGCTCCCAAGTCGAGTACCTCACCGGCTACGTGACCGCGGGCATCTCGACCATCATGCTCGGCTGCCTGGCATCGCTCATGCTCACGATGGCCGCGGCCAAGCGGGTGGACCACGCCTGGAAGATCGTGCGTCGCGCCGCCGGGCACCGCCAGGAGCGCGGCGCGCTCGAGCGCATCTTCGCGGCGAGCGTGGGCGTCGCGCTGGTCGCCTTCGGCATCTGGTTCCTGCTGATCCAGGGCCCGGCGCCCAGTCTCGCGCCGTCGCAGTAGCGGCGTGGATCTCTTCTCCTACTACCGCCAGTTCGACGACGTCGACGAGGATGACCGCAACCGCGAGCTGCGCGAGCGCCGCGCGGCCGAGCGCAGGCTGGCGCTCGAGCAGGTGCCGGACCTCGACCTCTCCGGCACCGAGTGGCCCGACCTCCCGAACTCCGAGATCGTCAACGCCGCGATCGCGCGCGCCCGCGGGCGGGTGAACGGCTATCCGGACCGGTACGCCGGGAACGTCCGGCGGCTGCTCGCCGAGCGCCACGACGTGGCGCCCGAGCAGGTCGTGCTCGGCAACGGGGCGGCGGAGCTGCTCCAGACCGCGGCCCTGACGCTGCTCTCGCCCGGCGACGAGATCGTGATGCCCTGGCCGTCCTACCCGCTGTACCCGCTGATGGCCACGCGGGCGCGGGCCAAGCCGGTCTCCGTCACGGCCGACGACGAGCCGCACCACGGCCCCGCGCTCGCCGGGGCGGTGACCGAGCGCACGCGGGCGCTCGTGATCTGCAACCCGAACGACCCCACCGGCCACTACCTGCCGGCGGCCGAGCTGGGGCCGCTGCTCGCCGTGCTGCCCGAGCGGGTCCACGTCCTGCTCGACGAGGCGCTCGTGCACTTCCAGGACGTGGAGGAGGCGGACGCCTGCCTGAGGCTGGTGAAGGCCTTTCCGCGCCTGCTGGTCGTGCGCACCTTCTCGAAGGCCTACGGGCTCTCGGGGCTGCGCGTGGGCTACGCCGTGGGCAGCGACGCGGACCTGCTCGGCACCATCGCCCCGGTGCTCGGCGTCAACGCGCTGTCGCAGGCGGCCGTGGAGTACGCGCTCCAGGGCGGCGACGCCGAGCTGAGGCGCCGGCGCGACGCCGTCTCGCGCGAGCGCGCGCGGCTCTTCCAGGCGCTGCGCAAGCTGCCCGTGGACGCGGAGCCGAGCCAGGCCAACTTCGTCTGGCTGAGCGCTCGCGGAATCGACGGAGCCGAGCTGACCAAGCGCCTGCTCCGTCAGGGGGTGATCGTGGCGCCGGGCGGCCCGCTCGGCGCGGACGACCACGTGCGCATCACGATCCGCGACGAGCGCGCAACCGACCGGCTGCTGCGGGCGCTGGAGAATGCTCTGAGCGGGGACGGCGGCTAGCCGTCCTCCGACTGGCGCAGCAGGGCGCCGGTCGTCTGCTCGAAGATGCGCCGCCAGCCGGCGCTCTGCTCACGCTCCTCGGCGAACCGGCGCACCACCTTGCGCACGCGCGTGGCCGAGATCTCGATGCCGTGCTTGGCGCAGACGGCCTTGAGCTCGTCGTAGTCGGACGCCAGCTTCAGCGTGACCGACTCGAACCCGTGCCGGGCGATCTCCACGCGCCGCGTGAAGTTGAGGATGTTCGTCTCGAACATCAGCTCGTCGTTGGGATCGGGCTCGATCAGGATGATGTCCACGCCCGGGTACTTCTCGCGCCAGTGGCGGACCGCCTCGTGGAGGCGCTGGTGGGCGAGCAGCTTGAACGCCTGGTAGCCGATCTGCGGGAAGCCCATGTCGGCCACGCGCCGGACGCGGCTCCCGAGCATCGTCGGGATGACCTTCTGGAAGTCGTTCACGTAGGGGACCAGCGGGTTGACCACGATCACGAACTTGGCGCCGCGCTCGACCGCAACGTCCACGTTGGTGGTCGAGCGGATCCCGCCGTCCACGAGGTGCCGGCCCTTGATCTCGATCGGCTTGTAGACCATCGGGAGGGCCGTGCTGGCGGCGACGGCGCGCGAGATCGACACGTCGTCCCACTCCGGGCCGCCGAGCACGATCCGCTCGCAGGTGTCGAGGTCGGTGGCGGTGAGGTAGAGCTCGTTCTCGAGCAGGCGGAAGTCGTTCACGCGGTCGGGGTCGCCGAGCACGGTCTCGAGGTACTCCTGGATGCCGGCCCCGTCGTAGAGGCCCGACGGGAGCGCCTCGGCGACGCCGACCGCGAGGTCGATCAGCGACGCGGAGCCCAGCTGCGAGACGAAGCTGCGCGCGAGTCCCAGGACCCGGAGCGGCAGGAGCGCGGCGCTCTGGGCGAACTCCCTGGCGTTGGGGCGCATCAGCGTGCCGCGGTCCACGTCCCGGAAGGGCGTGGGGACCTGCTGGTTGACCACGCGCATCATCTCCTCGGGCGTGACCCCGTTGGCCACGAGCGAGGCCACGAAGGAGCCGGCGCTCGTGCCCACGTAGACGTCGAACTGGTTGACCGTGCGGTTGACGGCCAGCAGGTCGAGCGCGCGCAGCGCCCCGATCTCGTAGACGCCGCCGGTGAACCCCCCGCCGCCGAGCACCAGCGCGGTCCGCGAGCGCTTCGGCCGCCTCCGGGGCGGCTTGCCGGCCGTCTTCCGGCCGGCCTTCGACGGCTTCTCGAGCCGGACTACATCACCCATCGGCCCCCCATTATCGCGGATCCGCCCCCGGATACCGCTCCGCGCCGGTCGCTACCGTGTTTCCGCTCCATGCCGCCGAACCGCAAGGCAGCGATCGTGGCACTGGCAGCCTGCGCGCTGGGAGGCGCCGCGGCCGGCCCTGCCGACGCCGGGACCCAGGCGGGCCTGGGCTCCGCGCTGGCGCGCCAGATGCGCGCGGCCGGCGGCTACGCGAGCGCGTACGTCGTGAACCTCTCCGAGGGCCGCCGCGTCTTCTCGTGGAAGAGCGGCTACAGGCGCATCCTCGCCTCGAACACCAAGCTGTTCACCACCTCGGCCGCGCTGGCCCGCTACGGCACCGAGGGCACGCTCGGCACCGAGGTGCTGGGCCGCGGCCGCCTCGGCGAGGACGGCATCTGGCGCGGTGACCTCTACCTGCGCGGCGGCGGGGACCCCACCTTCGGGACCCGCCGCTTTACGCGCCGCTCGTACGGCCGCGGGGCCACGGTCGAGGCGCTCGCGAAGGCACTCACGGCCGCCGGCATCGAGCGCGTGACCGGGCGCGTCTACGGCGACGAGTCGCGCTTCGACTCGCTGCGCGGCGGCCCCGACTCGCGCTACGGCGTGTCGATCTGGGTCGGCCCCCTGAGCGCGCTGTCCTTCAACCGCGGGCTCGCCGACGAGGGCGGCGCGGCGTTCCAGGCGAACCCGCCGAGCTTCGCGGCGGCCAGGCTGGACGACGCGCTCGAGGCCCGCGGGGTGGTCGTCAAGCGGACGCCGCGGACCGGCAGGGCGCCGCGCGGGCTGGACGTGCTGGCGAGCGTGGAGTCGCCGCCGATGGAGCGGCTCGTGAAGCTCACCAACAAGCCCTCGGACAACTTCTTCGCCGAGACGCTCGTGAAGGACCTGGCGCTACAGGCGCGCGGGCGCGGCACGACCGCCGGCGGCGCCAGGCTCGCGGCCCGGTACGCCCGCCGGCTCGGCGCCCGGGCCCGGCTGGTGGACGGCTCCGGGCTGTCGCGCGGGAACCGCGCATCGCCTGCGGCGATCGTGAAGCTGCTCGGCGCGGTCATGCGAACCGAGGGCTACGACGCGTTCGTGGAATCGCTGCCGATCGCCGGGCGCGACGGCACCCTCTACGACCGGATGCGCCGCGGCCCCGCCCGCGGCAACTGCCACGCGAAGACCGGGACGCTCTCTGACGTGAGCGCGCTCTCGGGCTACTGCGAGGCGCGCTCGGGCGACACGTACGCGTTCTCGATCCTCATGAACGCCTTCCCGCCGACGACCGCCCGCGGCATCCAGGACCGGATGGTGCAGGCGATCGCGGGCGTGAGCGGCTGACCGTGCGCGCCGCGCTGCTCGTCCTCCTGCCGGTGCTGGCCATCGGCTGCGGAGGCGAGTCGGCGCGTGAGGGCGGCGGGCCCTACGACGCCGCACGCGACCTCTGCTCGCTCGACTCGGCGGAGAAGCTGGCCGACGAGTTCGGCGGCGATCCGGACGACCCGCGCTCGGTGGCCGGCGCCTACGCGGACAGCGAGTTCTCCGGAAGCGCCCGTGAGCGGGCGCGCGCCGGCTGTCTCGCGGGCCTGGGCTCCCGGGGCTAGCCGAGGAGGGCCAGCAGGCCGTCCTCGTCGAGGATCTCGGTCCCGAGCTCCTGGGCCTTCGTGTACTTGGAGCCGGGGTCCTCGCCGGCCACCACGTAGTCGGTCTTCTTCGAGACCGAGCCCGTGACCTTGCCGCCCGCCGCCTCGACCCGCTCGGTCGCCTCCTCGCGGGTGAGGTTCGGCAGAGTGCCGGTCAGGACGAGCGTCTTGCCCGTGAGCGGCCCGTCGTCGCCGCCGGGCGGCGGCCCGTCGTCCTCCATCTGCAGCCCGTGGCCGCGCAGGCGCCCGATCAGCTCGCGCACGCGCTCCTCGGCCAGCGTCTTGGCGATCGTTCCGGCCAGCACGGGCCCGATGCCGGGCACCTGCTCGATCGCCTCGGCGTCGGCGTCCAGCAGGGCGTCCATCGTCCGCAGGTGCTGCGCGAGCACTCGCGCGTTCACGTAGCCGATGCCGGGGATGCCGAGCGCGTACAGCACGCGCATGAACGGCTGGGAGCGCGATGCGTCGATGCCCTCGACGAGGTTCCGTGCCGACAGCTCGCCGAATCCCTCCAGCTCGGCGATCCGCGCGGGCTCGAGGTCGTACAGGCCGGCGACGTCGGAGATCAGCCCCTCGCTCAGGAAGCGGCGCACGTTCTCCTCGCCGAGCCCGTCGATGTCCATCGCGCCCACGAAGTGCTTCACCGCCTGGAACAGCTGCCCCGGGCACGAGACGCGGTTCGGGCAGATCGTCCAGACGCCCTCCTCCGGCTTCACCGTCGCTGTGCCGCAGGAGGGACACTCGGCGGGCGGTCCGGGCCGCGGCCCGCGCCGCTTCGACCTCTGCGCCTTGGCGGTCGGGGACACCACCTGCGGGATCACGTCGCCCGCCCGCATGACGATCACCTCGTCGCCCTCACGGACGTCCTTCCGGAGCAGGTCCTCCTCGTTGTGGAGCGTGGCGAGCTTCACCGTCACTCCGGAGACCTGGACGGGATCGAGCATCGCGAACGGGATCATGTGGCCGGTCCGGCCGACGTTCCACGCGATTCGCTCGAGCTTCGTGGTCGCGGTGCTGGGAGCGAACTTCCAGGCGATCGCGCCGCGCGGCTCGCGGCCGACCACACCCAGCTGCGCCTGGAGCTCGAGGTCGTCGACCTTCACGACCACGCCGTCGATCTCGAAGTCCAGCCGGTCGCGGCGCTCCTCCCACGCGCGGCAGGCGGCGACCACGGAGTCGAGGTCGTCGTGCACCTCGATGTCCGGGTTCACGCGGAAGCCGCGCTCGCGCAGGTACTCGAGCGACTCGTGCTGCGAGGTGAACGACACGCCGTCGTGCGCGCCGATCGAGTAGGCCCACATCGAGAGCGGGCGCGACGCCGTGAGCTTCGGGTCGAGCTGCCGGATGGAGCCGGCCGCCGAGTTGCGCGGGTTGGCGAAGGTGGGCTCGCCTGCCTCGGCGCGCTGCTCATTCAGGCGCGCGAACGCGGCCAGCGGGAGGTAGACCTCGCCGCGCACCTCGAGCAGCGGCGGCGCGCCGTCGATCCGCAGAGGGATCGCGCCGATCGTCCGCAGGTTCTCGGTCACCTGCTCGCCGACCTCCCCGTTCCCGCGAGTGGCGCCGCGCACGAACACGCCGTCCTCGTAGACCAGTGAGATCGCGAGGCCGTCGACCTTTGGCTCGGTCACGAAGCGGATCTCGCCCAGCTCGGCGCCCTGGCGCTGGAGGTAGCGCTCGCTGCGCACGACCCACGCCTTCAGCTCCTCCTCGTCGCGGGCGTTCGCGAGCGAGAGCATGGGCTGGAGGTGGCGCACCTCCTCGAACTTGTCGAGCGGGTCCGCCCCCACCCTCTGGGTCGGCGAATCGACGGTGAGCAGGTCGGGGTGCTCGGCCTCGATGTCGCGCAGCTCGTTGAGAAGCGCGTCGTACTCCGCGTCGGAGACCTCGGGATCGTCGAGGACGTAGTAGCGGTGGTTGTGGTGCCGGAGCACCTCCCGCAGCTCGGCGGCCCTCGCGGCTGGGTCGCTCAAACCTCGCGGGCGGCCGGGGCCAGGAGGCGGTGCAGGTCGAAGCCCTCGAGCGACTCGATGCCTGCCTGGTCGGTCAGGTCGAAGTGCAGCGGGGTGACGGCGATGCAGCAGTCGGCGACGGCCGCGAAGTCCGTCCCCTCCTCCTCGTGGTAGCCGGGCTGCTCGCCGTAGATCCAGTAGCGGCGGCGCCCCTCCTCCTCCGTGTGCAGCTTCATCCGGTCGCGGTAGACGCGCTTGCCGAGCCGGCACGCGCGTGCGCCCTTCACGTCGCCGGCCGGGCAGTTCACGTTGAGGAGGGTGCCCTCCGGCATCGGCACGTCCGCGAGCTCCTCGACCATGCGCGCCACGAAGGACGCGACCTGCTGGAAGTCCTCGCGGCGCCAGTCGCGCGGCACCCAGGAGTCGAGCCGGCCCGCGAACGCCTGCTGTGAGGCCGCGATGGCGGGAATGCCGAGCACGACGCCCTCCAGCGCGGCCGCGACCGTGCCCGAGTAGGTGATGTCGTCGCCCAGGTTGGCGCCGTGGTTGATGCCGGACACGATCAGCTCCGGCGCGAACTCCACGAGCCCGAGCGCCGCGAAGCGCACGCAGTCGACCGGCGTCCCGTCCGTGGCGAAGCCCGATCCGCCGTCGCCGAAGTCCACCTCCTCGACCCACAGCGGCTGGCGTGTCGTGATGCTGCGCGCGGTCGCGCTCCGGTTCGAGTCGGGAGCGATCACGGCGAGCTCCACGCCGGGCACCTCGAGGAGCGCCTCGCGCATGACCCGCAGGCCGTCCGCGTGGATGCCGTCGTCGTTGGTGAGGAGCACCTTCACGGGCTTCGAGGATAGTCGCCGGTCAGTAGCGCACGGCCTCGAGGTAGAGCCCGTGCGGCGGCGCCGTGGGCCCGGCCTCGGAGCGCGGCCGGCCGGTCAGGAGGGTGACGAAATCGCCGGGAGAGGCGGTCCGCAGCATGGTGCCGACGAGGATGCGCACCATGTGCCGCATGAACGTGTCCGCCTCGATCCAGAGGGCGAGCACACCGTCGGGCTCGTCCAGCCACTCGGCCCGGAGGACGTCGCGCTCGAAGCGCACGTGCTCCGTCTCGGTGGGCGTGAATGCGGTGAAGTCGTGCGTGCCGTGCAGCGCGGCCGCGCAGGCGTCGAGCACGTCGCGGTCGAGCGGGCGCGGCCACCAGAGCGCGCGCCGGCGCTCGAGCGCGCTGGGCTCGCGGCGCGCCAGCACCCGGTAGCGGTAGGTGCGGGCGCGCGCGTTGCGGCGCGCGTCGAACCCCTCCGGTGCCGGCTCGGAGCGGAGCACGCTCACGTCGCCGGGCAGCAGGCCGTTCAGGCGCTCGGCAGCAATCGCCTCGCCGTCGTGGCTTGCCACCTGCCCCCGCGCGTGGACGCCGGCGTCGGTGCGGCCGGCCACGGTCAGCGGGACGGGCCGCCGGACCACCGTCGCGAGCGCCTCCTCGAGCACGCCCTGGACGGTGCGCCGCCCGGGCTGGGTCGCCCACCCGGCGAACTCCGAGCCGTCGTACTCGAGCAGGAGGCGGGCGGCCAGCGCTAACCGCGCCTGCGCGCCACGATCTGGAGGTACTCGCTCTCGATCCGCACGGGGCCGTCTCCCCCGGCGCGGCGGCGAACGACCTCGAGGTAGTCGGCGTGGCTCGCCTCGAGCTCCTCCTCGGAGAGCGACTGCCGTGCGGCCACCTGCATCGGCGCGTCGCGCTCGAGCCGGTCGACGAACTCCTCGGGCGACTCGCCCTCCCAGACGATCGTGCGGCGCTCGGTCTCGATGCGGGCCGCGAGGCCGTCGAGCCGCTCGCGGACGGTGTCCTCGTCGCCCCAGAGCTCCGCTCGCGGGAGGTCGGGAGGCGACGGCGAGTAGCGTCTGCCGACGCCGAACAGCTCGGTGGTGAAGCTGTCGTGGGTCCACATCGTCAGACCCACCGTGCCGCCCGGGCGCACCACCCGGAACAGCTCGCGTGCCATCACCTCCGGCCGGGGGGCGAAGACGGCGCCGAAGACGGAGCCGACGCACTCGAAGCTGTCGCCGGCGAACGGAAGCTCCTCGGCGTCGGCCAGGACCCACTCGACGTCGTACCCCTCGGCCTCGGTGCGGGCCCTGCCGAGCTCCACCATCACGGGCGCGAGGTCGCTGGCGACGACGGCCGCCCCCTCGCCCGCGCACGCGAGCGCGAAGTTGCCGTCGCCGGCCGCCACGTCGAGCACCTCCTGCCCGGCCCCGACCGCACACGCGTCGCAGAGGTCGCGCGCGGCGGGCGCCAGCACGCGGGACAGCGAGCTGTAGTCGCCGAGCCCCCAGGCATGGGCCTGGCGCTCCTTGAACTGGGCGATGTCCACGGGCGCGAGCCTATCGAGGCGATCTGGATAACAATGAGCGTGTGCGCGTCACGGCGAAAGTGGACTATGCGGTCCGGGCGCTCCTGGAGCTGACCGAGGCCGGGGAGGGCCCGATCAAGGGCGAGCGCATCGCCCAGGCGCAGGAGATCCCTCTCAAGTTCCTCGAGAACATCCTGATCGACCTCCGCCACGCCGGGATCGTGCGCGCACAGCGCGGCGCGGACGGTGGCTATTGGCTCGCCCGGCCGGCCTCGGAGGTCACGATCGGCGAGGTCATCCGGGCCGTGGAGGGCCCGCTGGCGAGCGTTCGCGGGGAGCCGCCCGAGGACATGGACTACCAGGGCGCCGCCGAGCACCTGCGCACTGTCTGGATCGCGGTCCGCGCGAGCCTGCGCTCGGTCGTGGACGAGCTGACCCTGGCCGACGTCGCGAGCGACCGCATGCCGGCCAGGATCCGCCGCCTCACCGAGGCCCCTGACGCCTGGTCGCGGCGGTAACCATCGGTGCACCCGGCCGAGCCGGGTGCACCGCTAGGCCGCGGCCTCGGGCTCCAGCACCGGGTCGTGCGCGGGACGCAGCCAGACCTGCTGGCCGTCCGCCAGCTCGAGCTCCCGCGCGCGGTCGCGCGTGGTCTGCACCCAGGTCTCCTCGCCTCCCTCGACCTTGACCTCCACGCGCACCTCGAACCCCAGGTGGAGGACGTGCTGGACGGTCGCCTCGGAGGCGCCCGGCTCCGGCTCGAGCAGGATGTCGAGGTCGTGCGGGCGCAGCCAGCGCTTCCCGAGCGGCGCCACCGGCCCGATGAAGTGCATGACGAAGTCGTTCGCCGGCCTGTCGTAGAGGTCCTGCGGCGCGCCGACCTGCTCGATGGCGCCGTGGTTCAGAACCACGATCTGCTCGGCGACCTCCATCGCCTCCTCCTGGTCGTGGGTGACGAACACGGTCGTCACGTTCATCTCGTCGTGGAGGCGGCGCAGCCACGCCCGCAGCTCCTTGCGGACGGTGGCGTCGAGCGCCCCGAAGGGCTCGTCGAGCAGGAGCACCTTCGGCTTCACGGCGAGCGCGCGCGCGAGCGCCATGCGCTGGCGCTGCCCGCCGGACAGCTGGGAGGGGTAACGGTGCGCGAAGCCCTCGAGGTGCACCAGCTCGAGCAGCTCCCTGACCCGCTCGTCGATCTCCGCCTTCTCGCGCTTGCGGATCTTCAGGCCGAAGGCGACGTTGTCGCGCACGGTCATGTGCTTGAACGGCGCGTAGTGCTGGAACACGAACCCGACGCCGCGCTTGCGCGCCGGCACCCCCGTGGCGTCCTCACCGTCGATCACCACGGTGCCGGTGTCCGGCTCCTCCAGCCCGGCGATCACCCGGAGCAGCGTGGACTTGCCGCCGCCACTCGGCCCGAGCAGCGCTGTGAGCGAGCCGTCGCGGACGTTCAGCGAGACGTCGTCGAGCGCGACGAAGTCGCCGTACTTCTTGCCGACGTTCTCGACGACGATGCCCATCAGCGTCCTTCCTTCGGTCTCAGCAGGTTCATGGACAGCAGGGTCAGCAGGGCCAGGATGGCGAGCACCACGGACGCGGCATACGCGCCGGCCAGGTCGAAGCGCTGGAACCGGTTCTCCACCAGGAGCGTCAGCGTCTCCGTCTGCCCCGAGAGCTTGCCGGACACGATGCTCACGGCACCGAACTCGCCGAGCGCCCGCGCGGTGGTGAGCACGACGCCGTAGGCCACGCCCCAGCGGATGGCGGGCAGCGTGATCCGGAAGAAGGTCTGGAGCGGCGAGGCCCCGAGCGTCTCGGCCGCCTGCTCCTGCTCGGTGCCGATCTCGCGCAGCACCGGCACGACCTCGCGGACGACGAACGGCAGCGACACGAAGATCGTCGCCAGGATCATGCCCGGCGTCGAGAAGATCACGCGGATGCCGTTCTCGATCAGCCAGTCGCCGATCCAGCCGTCGCGGCCGTAGATGAGGATCAGCGCCAGCCCGATCACGACCGGCGAGACCGCGAACGGGAGGTCGACCGCGGCGTTGAGAAGCGCCTTTCCACGGAAGTTCTGACGCACGAGGACCAGGGCGCAGAGCACGCCGAAGGCGGTGTTCAACGGCACGGCGATCGCCACCATCTCGACTGTCAGCCAGAACGCGTGCTGCGCGTCCGGGGTCGTCATCGCCTCCCAGAAGGCGTCCACCCCGTGCTCGAACGCGCGATAGAAGACCAGCCCCACCGGAAACGCGAGCAGCGCGGCGAGGTAGCCGATCGCGACGAAGCGGAGCCCGAGCCTACCCTTCATCCCGCACCACCTTGCGGCTCAGCCAGCCGAAGCCGAGCAGCACGACGAACGCGATCAGCAGCAGGACGACGGACACCGCCGCCGCGCCCGTGACGTTGTCGCTCTCGACCTGGGAGAAGATGAACACGGACGCCGCCTCCGTCTTGAAGGGGAGGTTGCCCGTGATCAGCACCAGCGAGCCGAACTCGCCGACGGCGCGAGCGAACGCAAGACCGCTGCCGGCGATGATCGCCGGGTAGAGCGCCGGGAGGATGATCCGACGGAAGGTCACCCATTTCGAGGCCCCGAGCGACTCGGCCGCCTGCTCCACCTCCTGGTCGAGCTCGAGCAGCACCGGCTGCACCGCCCGGACGACGAACGGCAGCGTGACGAACAGGAGCGCCAGCACCACGGCGAAGCGCGTGTAGGCCACGTCCAGGCCGAACGGGCCGCGCGGCCCGTACAGCGCGAGCAGGGTCAGGCCGGCCACGATCGTCGGGAGCGCGAAGGGCAGGTCGATGATCGAGTTCATGACGCTCTTGCCCCTGAACTCGTCGCGCACGAGCACCCAGGCGATGACCGTCCCGACGATCGCGTTGACGATCACGACGACCACCGAGGCGATCAGCGTCAGCCGCAGAGCGGCCCAGGCCTGAGGGCTCGAGACCGCGTTCCAGAAGCTGTCCCAGCCCCTGTCGGTCGACTTCAGGACGACGGCCGAGAGCGGGATCAGCGCGATCACGCTCAGATAGGTGACGACTATTCCACGGCTGAGGGCGGCCCCGGATGGGGCCGCCCTCGATGCGCCACGGAGGAGGGAGGGAGCTGCGGCGCTAGCCGGAGGCAGTTGACTTCCCCTGGTCCTGGAAGATGTCGGTGACGATCGCGCCCTCGGGATCGAAGAAGTCGGCGTTGACCTTGTCCCAGCCACCGAACTTCGTGATCTCGAAGAGCTTCGGCGGGACGGGGAACTTGGCGTCGTCCGCCAGGTCCGGGTTCACCGTGCGGTAGCCCTTCGACTGATAGATCTTCTGGGCCTCGTCGCCGTGGAGGAAGTCGAGGAACTTCTGAGCGGTCGCCGGCGCATCCGTGGTCACGGCGGCCGGGTTCTGGATCAGGAGCGTCTCGTCGGGGATGACGTAGTCCACGTCCTCACCCTTCTGCTGGGCGGTGATCGCCTCGTTCTCGTACGAGATGAGGACGTCGCCCTTGCCGCCCGCGAACGTCTGCAGCGCCTCGCGCGCGCTCTTGTCGAGCACAGGGACGTGATCGAAGAGCGTGGAGAGGTAGTCCTTCGCCTCGTCCTCGGACTTGCCCTGCTCGAGCTGGGCGCCCCACGCGGCCATGATGTTCCACTTCGCGCCGCCCGACGTGTACGGGTTCGGCGTGATGACCTCGACCCCGTCCTTCGTCAGGTCGTCCCAGGTCTCGATGTTCTCCGGGTTGCCCTTGCGGACGACGAAGACCACGACCGAGTTGGTCACGAACCCGTCGTTCTGGGTGTTCGCCCAGTCCTCGGCCACGAGGCCGGCGTCGACGAGCCGGTCGACGTCCGGGGCCAGCGAGAAGGCCACGATGTCCGCCGGCAGTCCGCCCTCGACGGCGCGCGACTGCTCGCCCGATGCGGCGTAGGACTGGTTGAAGGTCACGCCCTTGCCGTCCGCCGTCTTCTCGAAGGCGGGGATGATCTCCTCGTACGCCTCCTGCGGCGTCGAGTAGGCCACGAGCGAGAGCTTCTCGCCGCCCCCTCCGCCACCGGAGGAGGAGTCGTCGTCGCTGCCGCAGGCGACGACCGTCGCTGCAGCGAGGGCGGCCACGAGGGCCAGGGCGATGCGGATGGGGCGAGTCCAGGTCCTGGTCATTCTCCACCTTGTCGATTGACTTCGCGGGACGGAGGAAAATAGCATAATCTCCACCGACAAAGTCGGAAATGGCGACTCGCTCCGCACGGTAAGGTCGGCATGTGCAGCAGATCGCGCCCGGCATCTGGCACTGGAAGGCGCCCCACCCGCGCATCGGCATGGAGGTCAGCTCCTACTTCCTGCCCGGCCAGGGCGTTCTTCTCGACCCGCTCGTGCCGGACAGCGAGTTGGAGCAGCTCGAGGAGCTCGGGCCGCCGCGGTTCGTCCTCCTGACGAACCGCCATCACTGGCGCGACTGCGGGAAGGTGACCGAGCGCTTCGGCCTCACCGTGCGCGCCCCCCGCGTGGGCATGCACGAGTTCGACGAGGGCGACCCGGTCGAGCCGTACGACTTCGGGGATTCGCTCGCGGACGGCGCCGTGACGGTCCACGAGATCGGCTCGATCTGCCCCGACGAGTCGGCCCTCCACATCCCGGCCGTGTCCGCGCTCGCGGTGGCCGACGGGGTCGTCAGCTACGACGGGCTGCGCTTCGTTCCCGACAACCTCATGGACGACCCTGAGGACACCAAGGCGGGGCTGCGGCAGGCCTACGGCCGCCTGGCCGCGGAGCTCGAGTTCGACAACCTGCTGGTCGCGCACGGCGACCCGGTCGTGGGCCGCGCCCGCGAGAGCCTGCGCCAGTTCGCCGAGGCATGACCGTGCGGGCGACGGGCGTCGAGACGGTTGCCCAGTCGTTCGAGGCCTTCAACACGCGCGACACCGACCGGCTGGTCTCGCTGACCCACCCGCACTGCGAGTGGTTCCCGTTCCGCGCCCAGCTCGAGGGCACGTCGTACCAGGGCCACCAGGGAGTGCGCCGCTTCGTCCGCGACATGGGCGAGGACTGGGAGACGTTCACGATCGACCCGGTCGAGCTCACGGCGCGCGACGACCTCGTGGTGGTCACGGGCCACGTGAACGGGCGCAGCAGCGCCACCGGCGTGGAGATCGACTTCATCGGCGGCTTCGTCTTCGAGCTGCGCGACGAGCTGATCATGCGCATCATGAGCTACAGCGACCCGGCCGACGCGCGTGAAGCCGCCGGCCTGGACGCCTAGGCTAAGCCCACCGCCCTAAACGAGCTCGAGAAAGACCATCTCGGTCGAATCCGACCGGCGCGGCCCCAGCTTCAGGATCCGCGTATAGCCCCCCTCACGCTCCGCATACCGCGGCGCGATCTCCTCGAAGAGCTTGTAGACCACGAACTTGTCCTGCCCGAGCCGGGCCATCGCGGTCCGGCGGGCGTGCTGATCGCCCCGCTTCGCGAGCGTGATCAGCCGCTCGAGCTCCGGCTTGACCGCCTTGGCCTTGGCCTCGGTGGTCTGGATGCGCTCGTGGTCGATCACCTCGCGGCACAGGTTCATGAACAGCGCCTTGCGATGCGCCGCGTCGCGCGACAGCTTTCCCTTTTGCTTCCGGTGGCGCATGGCCCGGGGAGACTACCCGGCGCGGAGCGCCAGTCCGCGAGCGTCGAGGGTCTCCTTGACCTCCTCGATCGACTTGCGGCCGAAGTTGGGGATCGCGGCCAGCTCGGACTCGCTCTTCTGCACCAGGTCGCCGACCGTCTGGATGCCGGCGCGCTTGAGGCAGTTGTAGGAGCGGACGCCCAGCTCGAGCTCCTCGATCAGGATCTCGTCCATGCCGCCGGCGCCGGGGGCGCCGACGCCGTCGCCGGAGATCCCCAGGTCGCCGGCCACGAGCGCCGCCCCCTGGTCACGCAGGGCCTCGACCCGGTCGGCGTCGGTGAAGATCGCCAGGTACTTGATCAGGATCTCGGCGGCCTCGCGCAGAGCGGCCTGCGGGTCGAGCGAGCCATCGGTCTCGATGTCGAGCGTGAGCTTGTCGTAGTCGGTCTTCTGGCCCACGCGGGCGGCGTCGACCGAGTAGGCCACGCGCTTCACGGGGGAGAAGATCGAGTCGATCGGGATCACGCCGATCGGCTGGTCGGGGGTCTTGTTCTCCTCGGCCGGGGAGTACCCGCGGCCGTGGCCGATCGTGAGGTACACCTCGAGCTTCGTCTTGCGCTCGAGCGTCGCGATGTGGGCGTCGGGGTTGAGGATCTCGACGCCCGAAGGCAGGTCGATGTCACCGGCGGTGACGTCGCCCGGGCCGGTCACCACGAGCGGCGCCTCGATCTCGGCCGCGTCGGAGTGCATCCGGCAGACGACCTCCTTGAGGTTGAGGACGATGTCCGTCACGTCCTCCTTCACCCCGTTGATCGTGGAGAACTCGTGGGCCACGCCCTCGATCCGCACGCTCGTCACGGCCGCGCCCGCGAGGGACGACAGCAGCACTCGCCGCAGCGAGTTGCCGAACGTGTAGCCGAAGCCGCGGTCCAGCGGCTCGATCGTGAACGTGCCGCGATTGTCCTGCACGTTCTCGGTGGAAATCTGGGGAGTCTGGAACTCGATCATGGGGCGCTTCCTTCGCGTCTAGGGCGTGCGCGGCCGCATCGGGCCGCCACACTCGCGGTCACTACTTCGAGTAGAGCTCGACGATGAGCTGTTCCTGCACCGGCGTGGTGATCTCCTGCCGCTCTGGGAGCCGGAGCACCTTCGCCGTAAGGCCGTCGTGATCGGCCTGGAGCCAAGCCGGCACTGCCGAGGTGAGCTCGGTGGCGTCACGCACCACCGGCTCGGCCGCCGCGCCGGTCCTCATCGTGATCACATCATCGGGCCGCAGCTGGTAGGACGGGATGTTGACCCGCTTCCCGTTCACGGCCCAGTGCCCGTGCCTGACCATCTGCCGGGCCTGGCGCCGCGAGGCCGCGAAGCCCAGCCGCACCAGCACGTTGTCGAAACGGCTCTCGAGCAGGCGCAGCAGGTTCTCGCCGGTCACTCCGCTCTGGCCCGAGGCCTTCGCGTAGTAGTTGCGGAACTGCTTCTCGAGAACGCCGTAGTAGCGGCGAGCCTTCTGCTTCTCGCGCAGCTGGAGCCGGTACTCGGACTGGCGGGAGCGGCCGCGGCCATGGTCCCCGGGCGGGTAGCTGCGGCGCTCGATCGCGCACTTGTCCGTCAGGCAGCGCTCGCCCTTGAGGAAGAGCTTCACGCCCTCCCGGCGGCACTGCTTGCACTGCGGGCTCGTGTCACGGGCCATCGGCTACACCCTCCTGCGCTTCCGAGGACGGCAGCCGTTGTGGGCCTGCGGCGTGACGTCGCGGATCCCGGTGATCTCGAGGCCGGCGGCCTGGAGCGACCGGATCGCGGTCTCGCGGCCCGACCCCGGGCCCTTGACGAAGACCTCGACCTTCTGGAGCCCGTGCTCCATGCCCTTGCGAGCCGCGGCGTCGGCGGTCACCTGCGCGGCGAAGGGGGTGGACTTGCGCGAGCCCTTGAAGCCGGCGCCGCCGGCGGACTCCCACGCGATCACGTTCCCCTCACGGTCGGTGAGGGCGACGATCGTGTTGTTGAAGCTCGTCTTGATGTGGGCCTGGCCGAAGGGGACGTTCTTGCGAACCCGCCTGCGGCCACGCGGCCGTCCTGTTTTCTGCTGCGCCATCTGAGGGTCAGTGCTTCCTTATCTTCTTCTTGCCGCCGCCCATCGCCGAGCCGCGCTTCGGGCCCTTCCGCGAGCGAGCGTTGGTCTTCGTCCGCTGGCCGTTCGCGGGCAGGCCGCGCCGGTGGCGGAGCCCCTTGTAGGAGCCGATCTCCATCAGCCGCTTCACGTTCTGCGAGCGCTCGCGCCGCAGGTCTCCCTCGACGAGCAGGTCGTCTACCCGCTCGCGCAGCTTCCGGACCTCGTCCTCGGTCAGGTCCTTCACGTGCGTGTCCTTGTCCACGCCCGCCTCGTCCAGGACCTTTCCGGCGGTCGACTGGCCGATTCCGTAGATGTACGTGAGGCCGATCTCGACCCTCTTGTTGAGGGGGATGTTGACTCCGGCTATGCGCGCCATCTAGCCCCGCGTCACCCCTGCCGCTGCTTGTGACGGGGGTTCTGGCAGATCACGAGAACGGCCCCGCCGCGGCGGATGACCTTGCACTTCTCGCACATGGGCTTGACCGATGCTCGGACCTTCATAGCTCCGTTACTGGGACGTATTGAAAGAGAGGTGACGCAGGGCCCAGGAGACGGCCAAGCGCCAACAGGCAAGAATAGCAGTCAGGCGCGGCTTGCAGCCTGCGGTGCGGCGGGCGCGCGGTCGGCCGCCGAGAGGTGCCAGGGGGTGAGGATCCGGGGTCCCTCGGCGGTGATGGCAACCGTGAACTCGAAGTGCGCCGTGAGCGACCCGTCCTGCGAGTAGACGGCCCAGTTGTCGGACCCCATGCGGACCTGGTGGTTGCCGGCGTTGACCATCGGCTCGATCGCCAGCACCATGCCCTCCTCGAGCTCGGGGCCGGTTCCGGGGTCGCCGAAGTTCGGGATCTGCGGGTCCTCGTGCATGTCGCGCCCGATGCCGTGACCGACCAGCGAGCGGATCACCGAGAAGCCCTCCGACTCGACGCGCTGCTGGACCGCATGGGAGACGTCGCCGAGGCGGTTGCCGGGACGGCACTGCTCGACGGCGTCGAAGAGCGACTGGCGCGTGGCCGAGAGCAGCTTCGTCGCCACCGGGGTGACGGTCCCGATCGGGTGGGTGATCGCGGCGTCGGCGACCCAGCCGTCGAGGACCACGCCGATGTCGATCGAGAGGAGGTCGCCGCGGCGCAGCGCGTAGGGCCCCGGGATCCCGTGCACGACCATCGAGTTGGGCGAGGCGCAGATCGACCCGGGAAAGCCGCGGTAGCCCTTGAAGGCGGGCTCGGCGCCCTGCGACCGGATGAAGCGCTCGGCGGCCTCGTCCAGCTGCTTCGTGGTCACGCCCGGGCGCGCCTTCGCCTTCAGGATCTCGTGGCAGCGGATCAGGATGTCGCCGGCCGCGGCGATCTTGTCCAGCTCATCGGGCGTCTTGCGGAGGATCATCAGAGCTCGCCCTCCAGCTTAAGGGTGGCCAGCGTCGCGCGGATGTGGTCGTGGACCTCCTCCGGCGAGCGGTTGCCGTCGAAGCGGCGCAGCAGGCCGGCGTCCTCGTAGAAGCCGATCACGGGCTCCGTCTGGTCGTGGTAGACGGACAGCCGCTTCTGCACGGTCTCGGGCTTGTCGTCGTCGCGCTGGACGAGCCGCGAGCCGTCCTGGTCGCAGATCCCGTCGTTCTTCGGCGGGTCCGTCTCCACGTGGTACACGTGCCCGGCCTTCACGCAGATACGCCGCCCGGAGATCCGGCTCATGACCTCCTCGTCCGAGGCGTCGACCAGGAGCGCGGCCGTCAGCGAGCGGTCCAGCCGGGCGAGCGCGTCGCGCAGCGCCTCCGCCTGGGGCACCGTCCGCGGGAAGCCGTCGAGGATGAACCCGTCGCTGGCCTCGTCGGTGTTGAGCCGGTCGACGATCACGCGGACGATGAGGTCGTCCGGCACGAGATCGCCCCGGTCCATGTACTCCTTCGCCTCGCGGCCGAGCTCGGTCTCGTCCTTCACCGCCTGGCGCAGGATGTCGCCCGTGGCCAGGTAGGGCAGGTCGAAGTCGTCGACGAGGCGCTCGGCCTGAGTGCCCTTGCCGGCGCCGGGCGGGCCCAGCAGGATGAGATTGAGCTCGCTCACGGGGAGGGCGAGAGGGTACCGGGGGCGGTTACTTCAGGAAGCCCTCGTAGTTGCGCATCATCAGCTGCGCCTCCAGCTGCTTCATCGTGTCGAGGGCCACGCCGACCACGATCAGGATCGACGTGCCGCCGAAGTAGAAGTTCGCGCTGGTCTGGCTGAGCAGGATCGTCGGCAGCGCCGCAACGGCGGCCAGGTAGAGCGCGCCCGGGAAGGTCAGCCGCGCGAGGATCCGGTCCAGGTATTCGGCCGTGGGCCTGCCTGGCCTCACGCCCGGGATGAAGCCGCCGTACTTCTTCAGGTTGTCCGCCTGCTCCACCGGGTTGAACGTGACCGCGGTGTAGAAGTACGTGAACAGGATGATGAAGATGGACTCGCCGATGAGGTAGGGCGCCTTGTTCGGCGAGAAGAAGGTCGAGAAGTCGCGGGCCCAGCTCGCCTGCGTCAGCTCTCCGACCGTCGGCGGGAACGCCATCAGCGAGGCGGCGAAGATCACCGGGATGACGCCGGCCATGTTCACGCGGAGCGGAAGGTAGGTCGAGCCCCCGCCGGCCATTCGCCGCCCCACCACGCGCTTCGCATATTGGATCGGGATGCGCCGCTGGCCCTCCTGCATGAACACGATGGCGGCGATGATCGCCAGCGCCAGGAAGGGCATCATCAGCACGAAGACCTGGTCGGGGTTGTTCCACCAGGAGTTGATCCCGTTCGGGAGGCCGGAGGCGATCGACGCGAAGATCATCAGCGAGATCCCGTTGCCGATGCCGCGCTGGGTGATCAGCTCGCCGAACCACATGAGCAGCACGCAGCCCGCCGTGAGCGTTATGACGATCACGAAGACGCTGCCGAACGTGAAGTCGTCCACCACGTCGGCGCTGCCGCTCGAGAAGGTCCGGAAGAGGAAGACGTAGCCGATCGACTGGCCGAAGGCGAGCGCCACCGTCAGGTACCGCGTGTACTGGGTGATCTTCTGCTGCCCGACCTCGCCCTCCTTGCGGAGCTTGTCGAGCTGAGGGATCACCACGGTCAGCAGCTGCAGCATGATCGACGCGGTGATGTAGGGCATGATCCCGAGCGCGAAGATCGCGAAGCGCTGGAGCGATCCGCCCGAGAACAGGTTCAGGAAGCCGAGGACGTTCGAGCCGCCGAAGTTCTCCGAGATGCTCTCGACGGCGTCCACGTTGATGCCCGGCGCCGGGATGTAGGCGCCGATCCGGTAGAGCGCCAGGATGCCGGCCGTGAACGCCAGCTTCTTCCGAATGTCGGCGACCCGGAAGGCGTTCAGGAAGGTGCGCAGCAAGGGGCTACCCCTCGAGCGCCACGCAGGTGCCGCCGGCCGCCTCGATCTTCTCGCGCGCGGTGGCGGAGAAGGCGTGAGCGTGGACCGTCAGCGCCTTCGAGATGTCGCCCTGGCCGAGGACCTTGACGGGCACGCCCCGGCGCGTGGCCAGGCCGGCGGCGCGCAGCGAGTCCGGGGACACCTCGGCCCCCTTGTCGAACCGCGCCTCGAGGTCGGCGACGTTCACGGGCTGGGTGCGCGTCCGGAACTTCTCGAACGGCATGGAGGTCTTCTTCGTGGGCCCGCGGAGCTTCCGCATCCGCATGTGGATCGGGTTCTGCCCGCCCTCGAAGCCGACCTTCTTCTTCGCGCCCGAGCGCGAGCCCGCGCCCTTGTGGCCGCGGCCGGAGGTCTTGCCGAGGCCGGAGCCCTCGCCGCGGCCGACGCGCTTGCGCGGGTGGCGCGACCCGGGGGCCGGCTTGAGGCTGTGGAGGCCGATGCGATCCTTGTCAGCCATCGTCGACCTCCACGAGATGGGCGACCGAGGCGATCAGGCCGCGGTTGATCGGGTCGTCCGGGCGCTCGGTGGCCTTCCCGATGCGGCCGAGCCCGAGCGTCCTCAGCGAATCGCGCTGCTTGCGGCTCGAGCCGTTGGCCGAGCGCACCTGCCGGATGCGCAGGGTCGCGGCGGCCATCAGCCCGCGTCGCCCGCGTCGGCGCCGGCGCCTGCGCCTGCGCCTGCGCCGACAGCCTCGAGCCCCAGGACCTCTCTGACCGTGAGGCCGCGGAGCTCGGCCACCTGCTTCGGCGTGCGCAGCGCCTGGAGCGCCGCGACCGTGGCCTTGACGAGGTTGATCGGGTTCTGGCTGCCGAGCGACTTCGAGAGCACGTCGTGGATACCGGCGAGCTCGAGCACCGCGCGGACGCCGCCGCCGGCGATCACGCCGGTACCGGGCGAGGCCGGCTTCAGCAGCACGCGCGAGGACGAGTGCACGCCGATCACCTCGTGGGTGATCGTCGACCCGTGCATCGGCACGGCGAACAGGTCCTTGCGGGCGCGCTCGACGCCCTTCTGGATCGCGACGGGCACCTCGTTGGCCTTGCCGTAGCCCACGCCGACCTGCGACTTCTCGTCACCCACCACGACGAGCGCGGTGAAGGAGAAGCGCCGGCCGCCCTTCACGACCTTGGCGACGCGGTTGATCTCGACGACCCGCTCCTGCAGGTCCTGTCCGTCACGGCCCCTGGGGCCGCCGCGGTCGCCTCTTGTCCTGTCTCTCGATGCCATCAGATCGTCTCGCTCAAAGTAGCGATCGCTCCCTAGAAGCGGAGCCCGCCCTCTCGTGCGCCCTCGGCGAGCGCCTTGACCTTGCCGTGGTAGCGGTAGCCGCCGCGGTCGAAGACGCAGTCCTCGACGCCGGCCGCCTTGCCGCGCTCCGCGATCAGCTCGCCGGCCTTCTTCGCCTGCTCCATGCGGCCGAGGCCCTTCAGGTCCTTCTCGGTCCAGGTGACGGCCGCGACGGTGTGGCCCTTGACGTCGTCGATGAGCTGGGCCTGGATCCCGCGGTTCGAGCGGAAGATCGACAGGCGCGGCCGCTCGGCCGTGCCCGCGACCTTCGCACGCACGCGGCGGCGCCTGCGCAGGCGCGACTGGGGCCTCGTCGTCGTGGCGCTCATGCGCGCTTTCCGACCTTGCGGGCGACGTACTCGCCCTCGTAGCGGATGCCCTTGCCCTTGTACGGCTCCGGCGGGCGCTGCTTGCGGATGTTGGCCGCCGTCTCGCCCACGACCTGCTTCGAGATGCCGCGCACGACGATGCGGGTCGGCATCGGGACCTCGAACTCGATGCCCTGCGGGGCGGTGATCTCGACCGGGTGCGAGTAGCCGAGCGCCAGCACGAGCTTGTTGCCCTGGAGCTGGGCGCGGTAGCCCACTCCCTGAATCTCGAGGCGCTTCTCGAAGCCGCCGGTAACGCCCTCGACCATGTTGGCGATCAGGCTGCGGGTGAGGCCGTGGAGCGCACGGTGCTCGCCGCGGTCGGTCGGCCGCGTGACGACGATCTCGCCGTTCTCCTGGGCGACGGTGATGTCCTTGTCCACGCGCTCGTGGAGCTCCCCCTTGGGGCCCTTCACGCGCACGAGATCGGGCTCGATCGCCACCTCCACCCCCGACGGGACGGGGATCGGCTGCTTGCCGATGCGGCTCACGTCACCAGACCCTGGCCACGAGCTCGCCGCCGACACCCTCGCGGGTCGCGTCGTGGCCGCTCATCACGCCTCGCGAGGTGGACACGATCGTGGTGCCCATCCCGCCCTGGACGCGCGGGATCGAGCCGGCCGTCACGTACTGGCGGCGGCCCGGCTTCGACACGCGCTGGAGCCCGCTGATGACGGGACGGCGGTTCTCGGTGTACTTGAGGCGCACGCGCAGCGTGCGGCCCACGCGTCCCGGCTCGACCGCGAAGTCCTCGATGTAGCCCTGCTCGCGCAGGATCCGCGCCAGCTCCGTCTTGAAGGTGGACGCCGGCATCTCGACCTCGTCGTGGTCGGCGTGCAGCCCGTTGCGGATGCGGGTCAGGAAGTCGGCGATGGGGTCGGTCTGCGACATCTACCAGCTCGACTTCGTGAGCCCGGGGATCATGCCCTCGTGTGCGATCTCGCGCAGGCAGATGCGGCAGAGCCCGAACTTGCGCAGATACGCGCGCGGACGGCCGCACCGCTTGCAGCGGTTGTAGTTCCTTGTCTTGTACTTCGATCCGCGCTGCTGGCGGACCACCTGTGAAGTCTTGGCCATCTACTCCTCTTCGCTTCTCTGCTCGCCGTCCTCGCCGTCGCCCTCCTCGGGCTCGGCCGGCTTCTCGTAGGCCTCGGGGTTCTCCTCCTTGAGCTGCTCCAGCGCCGCCTGCTCGGCCTCGGCGCGCTGACGCGCCTCCTCCTTGCGCTGCTCCTCGGCGGCCTCCTCGTCCTCCACCGACTCCTCGCCGGGCGCTCCCTCGCGGGAGAACGGCATGCCGAGCTCGCGCAGCAGATAGTAGGCCTGCTCGTCGGTCTCCGCCGTCGTCGTGATCGTCACGTCGAGCCCGCGCACCTGGTCGATGGCGTCGTAGTCGATCTCAGGGAAGATGATCTGCTCGCGGATGCCCAGCGAATAGTTGCCGCGGCCGTCGAAGGAACGCGCGTTGAGACCGCGGAAGTCGCGGACGCGCGGGAGGGCGACCGCCGTGAGCCGGTCGAGGAACTCCCACATGCGCGCGCGCCGGAGCGTCACGCTCACGCCGACGGGCATGCCGTCGCGCAGCTTGAAGGCGGCGATCGACTTGCGGGCGCGGCGCACGCTCGGCTTCTGGCCGGCGATCGTGGCGAGCTGCTCCATCGCGGCGTCGAGGACGTTCGAGTCCTGCTTCGCGTCGCCGACGCCCATGTTGAGCGTGATCTTCTGGATCCGCGGCGCCTGCATCGGCGAGCTGAAGCCGAACCGCTTGATCATCGCGGGACGGATCTCGCTCTCGTAGCGCTCCTTCAGGCGCGGCGGGACGGCTGCCGTGGCTTCCATCAGTCGATCTCCTTGCCGGAGCGCTTCGCGACGCGGACACGGCGCCCGCTGTCGCGCTTGACCTGCACGCGCGTCGGCTGGTTCGAGTCCGGGTCGAGCAGCATCACGTTCGAGATGTGGATCGGGCCCTCGCGCTCGACGATGCCGCCGATCTCCTGGGCGCGCTGGGTGTCGCGCAGGCTGCGCGGCTTCGTGTGGCGCTTGACGATGTTGAGCCCCTCGACGTACAGGCGGTTGCGCTTCGGCTCCACGCGGAGGACGCGGCCGGTCTTGCCGCGGTCCTTGCCGGCGATCACCTTCACCTGGTCGTCGCGGCGGATGCGCGGCATCAGAGGACCTCCGGCGCGAGCGAGACGATCTTCATGAAGTTGCGGTCGCGCAGCTCGCGCGCCACCGGCCCGAAGATGCGCGTGCCGCGCGGGTTGTTCTGGGCGTCGAGGAGCACCGCCGCGTTCTCGTCGAACGCGATGTAGGTGCCGTCGTCGCGGCCGAACTCCTTCTTGGTCCGGACCACGACCGCCTTGACGACCTCGCCCTTCTTGACGGAGCCGTGCGGGATCGCGGCCTTGACCGTGCAGGTGATCACGTCGCCCACGCCGGCGTAGCGGCGGCGCGAGCCGCCGTCCACGCGGATGCAGAGCACCTCGCGGGCGCCCGTGTTGTCCGCGACCTTGAGCCGGGACTCCTGCTGGATCACCGGGCGCGCTCCAGTACCTCTACGAGGCGCCAGCGCTTCGTGCGGCTGAGCGGACGGCTTTCGACCAGGCGCACCGTGTCCCCGATGTGGGCGTCGTTCGCCTCGTCGTGCGCGTGCAGCGTCGACGACGTGCGGACGATCTTGCCGTACCGGCGGTGCTGGCGGGCCATGTCCACGCGGACCGTGATCGTCTTGTCGGCCTTGTCCGAGACGACGACGCCTAGCCGCACCTTCGCGCGGCCGCTCGCCTTGGGCTCCGCCTCCACGGGCGCGGGGGCCGGCCGGTCGGCGCGGCGCTCGCGAAGACGCGCCCGGTAGGCGCTCCGGTGCTTGGCCTTCGCCTTCCGCGCCTCGGCGCGTGCGGCGGCGCGCTCCTCGACGGAGCGCTGCGGACTCGTCTCGCCGGTATGGGCCGAGCGCGAGCGACGGCGTCGCTCCTTCGGGGAGAGCTGCTCCTCGGGCTCGGCCTCGGCCTCGGGCTCGGGGGCCGCCTCGGCGGCGGGCTCCGGAGCCTCCTCGGGGGCCGCGGCCTCGGGCGTCTCTTCGGGCGCCTGCTCTTCCGGCGTCTGCTCTTCGTTCACGTTCTCTTCTGTCTCAGCCATTGCTCTTCTGCCTGCGAATCTCGATCTCCACGTCGATCCCGCGCTGGCGGGCGACCGTCATCCCACGCGCGAGATCGCCCTTGGCCTGCTTCAGCCGCGCCGTGTTCTCGAGCTGACCCGTGGCGTGCTGGAACCGCAGGTTGAAGATCTCCCTGCGCGCGTTGTCCACGAACTCGACGAGCTGCGGGTCCTCCAGGTTATGCACCTCGACCGCCTTCGTCATTGCCCGGCTCCGTCGCGGGTCACGAACTTGGTGCGAACGGGCAGCTTGTGCCCGGCGAGCCGCATCGCCTCGCGCGCCAGGTCCTCCGGCACGCCGGAGAGCTCGAACATCACGCGGCCCGGCTTCACGACGGCGACCCAGCCCTCGGGCGTGCCCTTGCCGGAGCCCATCCGGGTCTCGGCCGGCTTCTGCGTGTAGGGCTTGTCCGGGAAGATGTTGATCCAGACCTTCCCTCCCCGCTTGATGCGGCGCGTCATCGCGATACGGGCGGCCTCGATCTGGCGGTTGGTCACCCAGCCGCGGTCGAGCGCCTTCAGGCCGTACTCGCCGAACTCCACGCGCGTGCCGCCCTTGGCGTACCCGCGCCGGCGCCCGCGGTGCTCCTTGCGCCACTTGACTCGCTTCGGCTGCAGCATCGGTCAGCGACCCCTCCCGCCGCCGCCCGGCCCGCGGCCACGGCCGCCACCGCCACCGCCACCGCCACCGCCGCCGCGACCGCGGCCACCCGGCCCGCCGCGGCCCGGGCCACCGGCGCCGACCGCCTGCGGGGCCTCGAGATCGGTGAGGTCCTGGGCGAAGCCCTTGGGCATGATCTCGCCCTTGTTGATCCACACCTTCACGCCGATCCGGCCGAAGGTGGTGCGGGCCTCGTAGAAGCCGTAGTCGATGTCCGCGCGCAGCGTGTGCAGCGGGACGCGCCCGTCCGAGTAGCCCTCGGTGCGGGCCATCTCCGAGCCGCCGAGGCGCCCGGACACCTGGATCTTCACGCCCTTCGCGCCGGAGCGCATGGCGGAGGTGAGGGCGCGCTTCATCGCGCGTCGGAAGGCCACGCGGTTCTGCAGCTGCTCGGCGATCGACTGAGCCACGAGGTTCGCGTCGAGCTCGGGGCGCTTGATCTCGAGGATGTTCACCTTCACGGCCTTGCCCGTCATCTTGTGGAGCTCCTTGCGGAGCGCGTCCACCTCGGACCCGGACTTGCCGATCACGATCCCCGGCCGGGCCGTGTGGATGTTGACCTCGACCTCGTTCTTGTTCTTCTTGATCGTGATGTTCGACAGGCCCGCGTGCGCGAGCTTGTTCGTGATGTGGTCGCGGATGTGGATGTCCTCCAACAGGTAGTCGGAGAACTCGCGCTCGTTGAACCAGGTCGACTTCCAGTCGTGGATGTAGCCGACCCGGAGGGACTCGGGGTGCACTTTGTGCCCCATGGCTACCTCCCGTTCCTTTCAGCCGTCGTGAGTTCGATGGTCATGTGGCTCGTGCGCTTGAGGATGCGCGTGGCGCGCCCGAGGGCGCGCGGCCGGTAACGCTTGATCGTCGGGCCCTCGTCGACGTAGCACCTGTGGATGCGCAGCTCGTCGGCGCCCAGCTCGTGCCCGGACTCGGCGTTGGCCACGGCCGAGTTCAGCAGCTTCAGGATGTCCACGGAGACCGCCCGCGGCGCATGGCGGAGGATCGCCTGCGCCTGCTCGACCGGCTTGCCGCGGATGTGGTTCATCACGAGGCGGGCCTTGCGCGGCGCGCTCCGCACGTAGCGCGCGCGGGCCAGCACGATGATCTCGCCCTCGGGCGCGGGCTTCCGGGCGCGCTTCCTCGGGGTGCCCGTCTCGGCGGAGCCGCGCCGCCGGGCGGGCTTCTCCTCGGCCTCGGGCGTCTCCTCCGGTGCTTTCGCCTCGGGGGCCTCGGCCTCGCCGCCCTTCGCGTCGTCCTCCTCGAGACGCGCGACCAGCTCGGCCTTCTTGCCGCTCTTGGGGAGCCCGCGGGCCTCGAGCTCCTCCTGGAGCTCGGCGACCTTCAGGGACTCCCAGCCGCCCTCGGGCGCTTCTCCGGCCGGAGGGGTCACCGCATCCTCACCTTGTCGCCCCCGGCGTGCGCGCGGAACACGCGCGTGGGGGCGAACTCGCCCAGCTTGTGGCCGACCATCGACTCCGAGACGAACACGGGCACGTGCTTGCGCCCGTCGTGGACGGCGATCGTGTGCCCGACCATGTCGGGGAAGATCGTCGAGGTCCGGGACCAGGTCTTGACCATCTGCCGCTGGCCCGCCTCGTTCATCTGCTCGATGCGCCGCATCAGGCGCTCCTCGATGAACGGGCCCTTCTTGCTGGAACGTGACATCGCCTAGCGCCTGCCCTTCTTGCCGCGGCGCCGGCCGCGGACGATGTATCGGTCTGAGGTCTTGCGCTTCTTGCGCGTGCGGTACCCGAGCGTCGGCACGCCCCAGGGCGTGACCGGGTGGCCGCCGGGCGTGTGGTGGGCCTCGCCTCCGCCGTGCGGGTGGTCGACTGGGTTCATCGCGACGCCGCGCGTCTGTGGGCGCTTGCCGCGATGGCGGGAGCGGCCGGCCTTGCCGAGCTCCACGAGCTCATGCTCGGCGTTCCCGAGCGCGCCGATCGTGGCGCGGCAGTCGACCTGCACCATGCGCATCTCGCTCGAGGGCAGCCGCAGCGTCGCGTACGACCCCTCCTTGGCCACGACCTGCACCGACGTGCCGGCCGAGCGGCCGAGCTGGCCGCCGCGCCCGGGCACGAGCTCCACGTTGTGGACCGTGGTGCCGGTCGGGATCGAGCTGAGCGGCAGGGCGTTGCCCGGTGCGATGTCCGCGCCGGGGCCCGAGGAGACGGTGTCGCCGATCCGGATCCGCGCGGGCGCCAGGATGTAGCGCTTCTCGCCGTCCAGGTAGTGGAGCAGCGCGATGTGCGCGCTCCGGTTCGGGTCGTACTCGATCGCGGCCACCTTGGCCGGCACGCCGTCCTTGCGGCGCTTGAAGTCGATCTTCCGGTACTTGCGCTTGGCGCCGCCGCCGCGGTGGCGCGAGGTCACGCGGCCGTTGGCGTTGCGGCCGCCGGACTTCTTCAGGCCCTCGGTCAGCGACTTCTCGGGCTCGGTCTTGGTGACCGCCTCGTGCTGGAGCCAGGTGGAAAAGCGCCGTCCCGGGCTCGTGGGCTTGTGCTTCTTGATGGCCATCAGGCTCCGATCTCCTGGCCCTCGAACAGCTCGATCGTGTCCTCCTCGTGGAGGGTCACGACCGCCTTCTTCCAGCGCCGCCGGGTCCCGCTCGTGAAGCCGCGCCGCTTCGGCTTCGGCTTCACCCACGAGGTCCGCACACCCTCCACGCGCACGCCGAAGATCTCCTCGATCGCCTGGCGCACCTGCGTCTTGTTCGCGCGGTCCGCGACGCGGAACGTGTACTTGTTGGCCGCGAGGAGCGCGTAGCTCTTCTCGGACACGACCGGGCGGAGGATCACCTGGCGGGCGTTCACTCGGGCTCACCCGCCTCAGGGGCGCGCGCCTTGTCGCCGAGCCGCTGGAGCGCGGCCTCCGACACGACGATCCGGGCGGCGCCGACGATGTCGGCCACGCCGGCCTGGTCGGCGTCGAGGACGGTCACGCCCGCGATGTTGCGGAAGGACTTGGCACACGTCTCCTCGCCCTCGGCGAGGACGACGAGGATGCTGCCGGCACCGTCCAGCGAGGCCAGCGCCTTCGCGGCCTGCTTCGTGGACGGGGCATCCCAGCCCGACGGGTCCAGGCCTGCGATCGAGCCGCGCTCGGCGTGGAGCGCCAGCGCGGCGCGGAGCGCGCGCCGGCGGGCCTTGCGGTTGACCTTGACGGTGAAGCCGCGCGGCTTGGGGCCGAACGCGACGCCGCCGCCGGTGCGGTTCGGCGTGGAGAGGGCGCCGACGCGCGCGCGGCCGGTGCCCTTCTGGCGCCAGGCCTTCGCGCCGGTCATGGCGACCTCGGCGCGCGTCTTCGTGGACGCGGTGCCGCGGCGGCGTGCCGCCAGCTCGGCGCGCACCGCCTCGTGGACGATCGGGCCGTGGAAGCGCTCGCCGAAGATGGACTCGTCGAGCGCCAGCTTGCCCTGCTTGCCGATGTACGGGGCCTGGGGCGCGGCCATCAGGCGTCCTTCCGGATCTCGACGACGCTGCCCTTGGCGCCCGGCACCGAGCCGCGCAGGAACAGCAGGTTGTCGTCCGGGCGCACGTCCACGACCTCCAGGCCGCGCTGAGTCGCGCGGGCGTTGCCCATCTGGCCCGGCCCGCGGATCCCCTTGAACACGCGCGCCGGGTCGGCCGAGGCGCCGATCGAGCCGGGGGCGCGGACGTTGTGGGAGCCGTGCGAGACCGGCCCGCGGGAGAAGTTGTGGCGCTTGATCGTGCCGGCGAAGCCCTTCCCCTTCGAGACGCCGGAGACCTTCACGGTCTCGCCCTTCTCGAAGACCGAGTCGACCTTCACCTCGGCGCCGACCTCGAGCTCGCCCGCCTCGCCGCGGAACTCGCGCAGGTGGCGGAGGTTGCCCACGCCGGCCTTCTGGAGATGGCCGCGCCGCGCCCGCTGGAGCTTCTTCTCGGCGACCTCGCCGAAGGCCAGCTGCACGGCGTCGTAGCCGTCGCGGTCGGCGCGCCGGATCGCCGTCACGAAGCAGGGGCCCGCCTCGATGACGGTCACGCGCTCGACGTGTCCGTCCTCGGGGTCGAAGACCTGCGTCATGCCCAGCTTTCGTCCCAGCATGCCGGCCATCAGATGAGCTGGATCTGGATGTCCACTCCGGCCGGCAGGTGGTCGAGTCGCTGCAGCGAGTCGACCGTCTTCGGCGTCGGCTGGAGGATGTCGATGAGGCGCTTGTGCGTCCGGATCTCGAAGTGCTCGCGCGAGTCCTTGTCCTTGAAGGGCCCGCGGATCACGGCGTAGACGTTCTTCTCGGTCGGCAGCGGGACCGGGCCGGACACCGACGCTCCCGTGCGCACGGCCGTGTCCACGATCTCCTTGGCGGCCGTCTCGATCGCCGAGTGGTCGTAGGCCTTGAGCCGGATCCTGATCTTGTTCTGCGTGAGCGTGGCCATGGTCTTGTCTTGACAGGCTTAGGGGCGGGCCAGTGCTTCAGCCCGCCCCCGAGAAGGGTGTCGCTGAGACGAGCTCCCTACTCGACGATGTCTGTGACCACCCCCGAGCCGACGGTTCGACCGCCCTCGCGGATCGCGAACCGGAGTCCCTCGTCCATGGCGATCGGCTGGATCAGCTCGACCGTCATCTCGACGTTGTCGCCGGGCATGACCATCTCCGTGCCCTCGGGCAGGTTGGCCACGCCGGTCACGTCCGTGGTCCGGAAGTAGAACTGCGGGCGGTAGCCGTTGAAGAACGGGGTGTGACGGCCGCCCTCCTCCTTCTTCAGGCAGTAGACCTGCGCCTTGAACTTGGTGTGCGGGGTGATCGAGCCCGGCTTGCAGAGCACCTGCCCGCGCTCGATCGCCTCGCGGTCGACGCCGCGGAGCAGACAGCCGACGTTGTCGCCGGCCTGGCCCTCGTCGAGGATCTTCCGGAACATCTCGACGCCCGTGACCACCGTGCTGCCGGTCTGGTCGTGGATGCCGACGATCTCGACGGTGTCACCCGTGTGGACGACGCCCTGCTCGATGCGGCCCGTGGCCACCGTTCCGCGGCCGGTGATCGAGAAGACGTCCTCGACCGGCATCAGGAACGGGCGGTCCAGCGGACGCTCGGGCTCCGGGATGTAGGTGTCGAGGGCCTCGGCGAGCTCCACGATCTTCTCGATGTAGGCCTCGTCGCCCTCCAGCGCCTTGAGCGCCGAGCCCGAGATGACCGGGACGTCGTCGCCCGGGAACTCGTACTCGGAGAGGAGCTCGCGCACCTCCACCTCGACGAGCTCCAGGAGCTCCTCGTCGTCGACCATGTCGACCTTGTTGAGGAACACGACCACGTAGGGCACGTTCACCTGGCGCGCGAGCAGGATGTGCTCACGCGTCTGGGGCATCGGCCCGTCCGCTGCGGAGACCACGAGGATCGCGCCGTCCATCTGGGCGGCGCCCGTGATCATGTTCTTGATGTAGTCGGCGTGACCGGGGCAGTCCACGTGGGCGTAGTGACGGTTCTCCGTCTCGTACTCCACGTGCGACGTGGCGATCGTGATCCCGCGCTCCTTCTCCTCGGGCGCGTTGTCGATCTCCTCGAAGCTCCTCGCCTGACCGCCGTACTTGTCGGACAGCACCTTCGTGATGGCCGCGGTGAGGGTGGTCTTGCCGTGGTCGATATGGCCAATGGTGCCGACGTTGACGTGCGGCTTGTTGCGCTCGAACTTCTCCTTCGCCACTCCGAACTACCCCTTTCTCAAGATTCCGTCGGGAATCAACCCGAACTCGCGAAACATACTCCCTATGCGCCCGCGCCGACCGGCTCGCCGGTGCGGTGCTCGACGATCTCCTCGGCGATGTTGGGCGGCACTTCCTCGTAGCGGTCGAACTGCATCGTGTAGTTCGCCCGCCCCTGGGTCGTCGACCGGAGGTCGGTCGCGTACCCGAACATCGCCGACAGCGGCACGCTGCCCTTGACGGCGATGGCGTTGCCGCGCGGCTCCTGCGACTCCACCCGGCCGCGCCGGCGCGAGAGGTCGCCGATCACGTCGCCGATGAACTCCTGCGGCGTGACGACCTCCACGGCCATGACGGGCTCGAGCAGCACCGGCTTGGCGCGCTTCGCAGCCTCCTTAAGGGCGAGCGAGCCGGCGATCTTGAACGCGATCTCCGAGGAGTCCGTGTCGTGGTACTTCCCGTCGTGGAGCGTGGCGCGCACGTCCACCATCGGGTAGCCGGCGCGCACGCCCGACTCGAGCGCCTCCTCGATCCCCTTCTCTACTGCGGGGATGAACTCGGAGGGCACGGAGCCGCCCTTGATCTTGTTGACGAAGTCGAAGCCCTCGCCGGGGGCGGGCTCGAGGTCGATGTAGACCACGCCGTACTGGCCCGAGCCGCCGGTCTGGCGGATGAACTTGCCCTCCACGTTCTTGGCCTCCTGGCGCACCGTCTCGCGGTAGGCCACCTGGGGACGACCGACCGCGGCCTCGACGTTGAACTCGCGCCGTAGCCGATCCACAATGACCTCGAGGTGCAGCTCGCCCATGCCGGAGATCACGGTCTGGCCGGTCTCCTCGTCGCTGCGCACCTGGAAGGTCGGGTCCTCCTCGCCCAGGCGGGCGAGCGCGACCGACAGCTTCTCCTGGTCGGCCTTGGTCTTCGGCTCGATCGAGAGGTGCACGACCGGGTCCGGGAACTGCATGCGCTCGAGCACGACCGGCGCGTCCGGCGCGCTGAGCGTGTCACCCGTGGAGGTCTGCTTGAGGCCGACGCCGGCGGCGATGTCGCCCGCGTACACCTCGTCCTGCTCCTCGCGGCTGTTGGCGTGCATCATCAGAATGCGGCCCACGCGCTCGGTCCGGCCCGTGATCGAGTTGAGCACGCGGCCGCCGGCGCTGAGCTTGCCGGAGTACACGCGGAAGTAGGTGAGCTTGCCGACGTAGGGGTCGGCCATGACCTTGAAGGCGAGCGCGGCGAACGGGGCGTCGTCGGAGGCGTCGCGGGTGGTGGGAGTGCCCTCGCCGTCCTGGATCTGGCTGCCCTCGAGACCCTGGATCGCCGGAACGTCCGCCGGGCTCGGCAGGTAGTCGATCACGGCGTCGAGCAGCGGCTGCACGCCCTTGTTCTTGAAGGCGGAGCCGCAGAGCACCGGCGTCATGGAGATGTCCAGAGTCGCCTTGCGGATGTCGGCGATCAGGCGGCCGGCCTCGATCGGCTTGTCCTCGAGGTAGTCCTCCATCAGCTCGTCGTCGTACTCGGCGACGGCCTCGATCAGCTCGGTGCGCGCCTGGTGGGCGGCGTCCGCGAGCTCCTCCGGGATGTCGACGACCTCCCAGTCCTGGCCGAGGTCGTCCTTGTAGACGATCGCCTTCATGTTCACGAGGTCCACGACCCCGGTGAAGTCGGCCTCGGCGCCGATCGGGAGCTGCACCGGCACCGGGTGGGCGCCCAGGCGGTCGACCATCGTCTTCACGGAGCCCTCGAAGTCGGCACCGATGCGATCCATCTTGTTGATGAAGGCGATCCGCGGCACGCGGTAGCGGTCGGCCTGGCGCCAGACCGTCTCCGACTGCGGCTCGACGCCCGCGACCGAGTCGAAGACCGCGATCGCGCCGTCGAGCACGCGCAGGGAGCGCTCGACCTCGACCGTGAAGTCCACGTGGCCGGGGGTGTCGATGATGTTGATGCGGTGATCGCGCCAGGAGGCCGTGGTGGCGGCGGAGGTGATGGTGATCCCGCGCTCCTGCTCCTGCTCCATCCAGTCCATGACCGCGGCACCCTCGTGCACCTCGCCCATCTTGTGGGTGCGTCCGGTGTAAAAGAGGATGCGCTCAGTCGTCGTCGTCTTACCGGCGTCGATGTGCGCCATGATCCCGATGTTGCGCGTCTTATCTAGTGCGACCGTACGTGCCATGTTCTTCTCGTTCTCGCTGTTTCCGGGCAGAAAAAAGGCCCTTGCCGGGCCCGGTGCTGCGTGGAGGAGTCGCCCGGCGCTGTCTTATGTAGTAGGGGCCTCCATCGCAGTTCAAGCCCGCTCGACGCAGCCCTTCCGACCGCGTGGCTGAGCGGCATCGCGCCCGGAGGGATCCCGGCCACGAAGCGATCCGTGATGGTAGCAGGCATCGGGAGCCGCGAACGGGCGGATTCTCACTCCCCGTGCGGGTTCGCCCACTCGCCATGCTGGCCGCGCTCCTGCTGCTCGCCTCGCAGTTCATGACGGTCGTCTCGGTCGACGTGGCCGCGGGCAGCTGCGAGGCCCTGAACGACACCGATCCGACGCTCGCCGAGCGCTGCGTACAGGGCGGGTTCGAGCGCCACGGGCCCGCGTTCGCCCTGCTCGCGGCGGCGGTCCTGGCGATGGCGCTGTGGGCGGAGCGCTCGCGCTCCGCCGGCCTCGGCCTGATCGCCCTCGGGGCGGTCGCACTGGGGATAGCGCTCCTCAGCGACCTGCCCGCCGCCAATGAGGCCGGCGTGATCGGCCGCGACTACGCGGGCGCCGAGGCGAGGCCCGGACCGGGCCTGTGGCTCGAGGTGGCCGGCGGCGCGGTGGCCGTGCTGGCGGGCCTGCTGGGCCTGCGCCGCCCGCCGCCCTGACCACCTGCATGCGTTTCCCGGGCATATCCCAGGGAACGTCTGCAACCCCCCCTCGGGGAGGGCGGGCCGAAGGTCTACCAGCGATAGTGGGCGAAGGCCTTGTTGGCCTGCGCCATGCGGAAGATGTCGTCCTTCCGCTTGTACGCGCCGCCCTGCTGCGACTGGGCGTCGCCCAGCTCGCCAGCGAGGCGCTCGGACATCGTCTTCTCGCGGCGCCCGCGTGAGAACTCGACGAGCCAGCGCACCGCGAGGGTGCGGGCGCGGTTCTGCGGCACCTCGACGGGCACCTGATAGGTCGCGCCGCCGACGCGGCGGGAGCGGACCTCGAGCGTGGGGGTGAGGATCTTGATCGACTCCTCGAGCGCCGGCACCGGGTCCTGCTTGGTGCGGCGGGAGAGGATCTCGAGGGCGTCGTAGACGATGCGCTCGGCGGTCGACTTCTTGCCGTCGACCATCACCTTGTTGATCACCTGGGCGACCAGCTTGGAGCCGTACATGGGGTCCGCCTCGATGGAGCGGACGCCTGGCGACGCGCGGCGCGGCACTAGCGCGCCTTCGCCCCGTACTGCGAGCGAGCCTTCTTCCGCTCCGACACGCCGGCGGCGTCGAGCGTTCCGCGCACGACCTTGTAGCGCACGCCCGGGAGGTCCTTGACGCGGCCGCCGCGGACCAGGACCACCGAGTGCTCCTGCAGGTTGTGGCCCTCGCCCGGAATGTAGGTCGTCACCTCCATCCCGTTCGTCAGCCGGACACGGGCGACCTTGCGGAGCGCCGAGTTCGGCTTCTTCGGGGTGGTGGTGTACACGCGCGTGCAGACGCCGCGGCGCTGGGGCGCGGCGATGCGGCGCTTGCGACCCTGGCCGGACTTGAGGCCGGGGGTCGAGACCTTCTTCTTGGGCTTCACGCGGCCCTTGCGGACCAGTTGGTTGATGCTCGGCATGCGGCGGCGGAGGTTAGCAGCGCCGTGGCTGCGGCCGGGGGCTTGCGTTCCGAGTGAAGCAGGGCAGGGCGGGCGTCCGCGCAAGCCCGGCGGCCTAGGCAGTAGCGCGCGCGGCGCGCAGAGGCGCCGGCGTCAGCGCGGCGGCCACGATCACCAGCACGAAAGCGAAGCACTGGACGATGATCCCCAGCGGATCGTTCGGCATCGGGTCGCCGAACACGATGATCCCGCCGCTGATCGCGGAGACGTTCGCCGCGGCGCTCGTCAGGGTGATGACGGGAACGGCCTCGCCCTTCTGGAGCCCGCGCGCCGACGCGTAGAAGGCGAGCACGGAGGCGATGATGCAGGTGATCAGCCACGGCGAGAGCAGGCCCGTGACGCCCTCGGTACCGACCGGCCCGGTCAGGGCCTTGATCGCGACGTCGGAGACGCCGAACAGGATGCCGGCGGCCATGCCGAGCATCACTCCGTGGTGCTCGTGCGAGCCGAGCTGCGGGGACAGCACCAGCACGGTGCCGACGACCAGCAGGGCCGACTCGAAGGCCACCATCGCGGCGAGCGAGTAGCTCGAGTTCGCACCCTCGCCGTGCGGCAGGGTGACGGCCAGCAGCACCAGGCCGAGGGCGGTGAAGCCCACGCCGGCCCACTGCCGGGTGCCGACGTTGAAGCCGAACCAGCGCTCGGCCAGCACGGTGAGGAAGACGAGCCCGCCCGAGATGACGGCCTGGACGATCGACAGCGGCGCGAGCGCCAGCGCGAAGACGTGCAGGCACCAGGCGAACAGCGCGACGAGCATGCCGATCGCAAACCACTTCGAGCGGAACAGCCCGACCGCGCTGCGAACCGGGTGGCTCAGGCTCACGTCGGGAGCCGCGCACGCTCCGCGATGCTTCAGGAGGAACCCGAGGTTCGTCGCGAATGCGCAAAGAAGCGCAAGGAGAATGCCTAGTTCAATGGTCACGGAGGCGAAGATCTGGAGCTGTGCAGACGCCGCGGGAGTCGGTGGCGGCGATCCCCTGCGCTATTCGAGGTATCGGCTCACGCGCCTTCCACTTGAATGGGAATGGCGTCAAGTCGTAGAACGTCCCATACCCACGTAACGACATTCCGATACTCGCGTGACAAACGGCACAACTCCACCGATCCTGTTCGTCGACGTCGACGGGGTGCTCAGCCTGTTCGGCTTCACCCCCGACATCCGCGAGCTGCCCGGGCCCCTGCACTGGGTCGACGGCGTGGCCCACTGCATCCCGGCGAGCGTCGGCCCGCGCCTGGCGCGGCTGGCCGAGGGGTTCGAGCTCGTCTGGGCCACGGGCTGGGAGGACCGCGCCAACGAGCACCTTCCGTTTCTGCTGAAGCTGCCGTTCGCGAGCCTGCCGGTGCTGCGCTTCGACGGCCGCGCGGTCTTCGGCTCCGCGCACTGGAAGCTGGACGCCATCGACGAGTACGCCGGCGACCGCCCGGCGGCATGGATCGACGACAACATCGACGAGGCCTGCATGGCCTGGGCGAACGGCCGCGACGCCCCCACGCTCATCGTGGAGACCCTCCCCGCCGTCGGGCTGACCGACGAGCACGTGGACGACCTGCTCGGGTGGGCCAAGTCCATTAGGGAGCCCTAACTCCTGCTACGGTGCGCGGCCCGTGCCCGCCGCCCGCACCGTGAAGGAGAAGAAGCGCTGCTGCAAGTCGAACCCGCGTTGCAAGCGCTGCCCGGTCGTGATGAAGCGGTTGGCGAAGCAAGGGCACGCAGAGCGGCTCGGACGCCGCACCTACACGGTGCTGGCGCCGAAGAAGGCCGTGAAGGCCGCCCGGGCGCGCTAGGCGCCCGGACGGCTATCAGGCAGCTCTAGGACTTGTCGCCGTCGCCGTCGGCCGGGAGATCGGCAAGGTCGCCGAACGCGTCCGCTCCGTCGCCGCCGTTGCCGAAGCCGAAGCCCTCGATCTCACCGGAGTCGGTGAGACCCAGCTCGGCCGCGAGCTCGGACTCGTCGAGGAGCCCCATCTCGTCGGGGGCGTGCCGGCGGATCGGCTCGGTGGGCTCGATCTCGAGGCGCCGGTAGCGGCGGAGGCCAGTGGCCGCCGGGATCAGCTTCCCGATGATCACGTTCTCCTTCAGCCCCAGCAGACGGTCGGTCTTGCCCTCGAGCGCGGCGTCGGTGAGCACCTTCGTGGTCTCCTGGAAGGAGGCCGCCGACAGGAACGAGTCGGTGGCGAGCGAGGCCTTGGTGATGCCGAGGATGATCTCCTCGAACTCGGCCTGCTCGTTCTTCTCCTTCTTCAGCCGGCCGTTGACCTCGATCATCTCGTTGCGGTCGACGAACTGGCCCGGGAGGTAGTCCGTGTCGCCCTTCTGGTCGACGCGGACCTTCTTCATCATCTGGCGGACGATGACCTCGATGTGCTTGTCGTTGATGTCCACGCCCTGCGACTGGTACACGGCCTGGACCTCCTTGACGAGGTAGACCTCGGTCGCGGTGCGGCGCGCGGGCTGGTCCTCCCCGCCGTAGGCGAGCAGGTCGTGCGGGTAGATCGAGCCCTCGTTCAGCTGGTCGCCGGGCTTGACCTTCTGCCCGTTGTCGACCAGCAGGCGCGTCCGGCGCGGGAAGGCGTAGGCGTGATCCTCGCCCTCCCCGTCCGTGACGACGACCTTCAGGCCCTTCTCCGTGTCCTCGATCGCGACCGTGCCCTCCACCGTGGCGAGCTCGGCCTGGCCCTTCGGCTTTCGGGCCTCGAACAGCTCCACCACGCGCGGGAGACCGTGCGTGATGTCGGCCCCGGCCACACCGCCGGTGTGGAAGGTCCGCAGGGTCAGCTGAGTGCCCGGCTCGCCGATCGACTGCGCGGCGATGATGCCGACCGCGTCGCCGATCGCGACCACCTTGCCGGTGGCAGGCGCCTTGCCGTAGCAGGCCTGGCATAGGCCCTCGGCCTGGCACTTGAGGACGGACCGCACCGGCACCGCCATCGCGTCGTCGGGCGTATAGGCCTCCGCCATCTCGGCGATGTTCGCCTTGGTGATGAGCGTGCCCTTGTCGAGCAGGGCCCGGCCCCGCTTGGCCTCGAACGCGTCGGCCGCGTAGCGGCCCTCGAGCTGCCCGTTCGGGCGGCCGGCGTCGTCGAACAGCGGCATGTGGATGTGCTCCTTCGTGCCGCAGTCCTCCTCGCGCACGAT